>CAYFVE010000013.1:0-30035 GCA_964346605.1 uncultured Muribaculaceae bacterium
ACAACTTTTGACGTAACCTTGTCATCCAGAATCGCTTCCAGGTAAACATCGGCGCCAATGCGTTCTACACCGGTTCCGGTGCGCATCTTCTAGCAATCTCCCTCATCGCCGGCTTCCTTGGATCCTGCGATTTCGGCTATGCCGACTGGCTCTTGGCTGTAGGACCGATGAGCGTGGTCATCCTTGTCGTCGGCCTTTTCCTCGGCATCTATGTCTTCTTCCCTATGAAGAAGGAAGAGCAGATCCCGCAGATCGAAGGTGGTCTTGAACGCCTTAAGACCGAACTCGACGCTATGGGCAGGATGTCGATGGAGGAATGGAAGGCGGTAGGAATATTCCTCCTTGTCCTTTTCCTGTGGGTTACCAAGGGAACTTTCCACAACATCGACGAAACTATTGTCGCCCTTCTGGGCGCCGTCATTGCCCTGATGCCTGGCATCGGGGTAGTCAAATGGAATGACGTGGACATCCCCTGGCACCTTATGCTTTTCTCTGTGGGAGCCTACACCCTCGGTTCCGGACTCAATGCAACGGATCTCCCGAACACTATGGTCAACGCGGCGTTCGATTCGATGGGCATCAACAACGGGACACCTTTCTGGGTCCTCTATGTTGTTCTGACCGCCCTTATGATGTTCTCCGGACTCCTTTTTCAGAGCAAGACGATCCGCACTATGGTCTTCGTCCCGATCGCTCTCGGAGTAGAGTCCAGATTCAAGTTTCCTCCGATGAGCATCGCCCTTCCGGTTTCGATGCTGATCGAGCACGTCTATGTACTGCCTTTCAACAGCAAGCCGGCGGCGCTGCTTTACAACACAAACCAGTACAGCCAGACGGATGCCTTCAAGTACGGCTTCACGATGATGGTGTTCTCCTGGCTCCTTATGCTCCTCTGGGGAGAGACGGTCCTAAAATGGACAGGAATCACCCCGGGACTGTTCTTTTAATTTAGTATATTAGCAGAATATGATTGAAATCAGCACCAAGATCCACGACAAGTTCTCGATAGAATTGAAGGTCGGCTTCGTCACTCGCAAGAAGTTGAGGAGAAACGACTTCACTCTTGCGATGTGGTTCTTTGTGCCTGGCAGCCTTGACATCACGGGCTCCACTTACCCGAAGAATATGTTCTATTCGGACGTGAAGTCCAACATCCGTCTGATTACCCCTACATTCCTTCTTCGTGAGATTGTCGATGGTCCCGCCACTCCTCTGGAGAACCTTAGAAAGGCAGCGGCCGCGATGGCCTCCAGCCCGACCAGGACGGCCGTCTCTGAATACGAGTACCATGTCAAGATGTTCTGTGCCATCGTCAAGAGCGCACTTCGCGACGAACTCGCCCATATCAAGCAGAACCGGATTGATTCGGACACGGCCACCCTCTGCGAAGGATTCATCTGCAATTCCGAACGGATATTCAGGGAATATGCCAACCTCCGCACCATCATCAACGCTCCGACGGTACAGGACGATGTGATGAGGATGTATCTGTGCGGTGACGAGTTTCTGGACGACATCATCTGCAAGCACGTCCTCGACCTGATAAAGTGGCTTAACGAGAGGAGCCTGACCGCACTCGGCGCCAAGGCTGCTTCCTTTTACAGGCTGGTCGTGGAGCACAAGGACAAGATGGGCTTTCCGGAGGTGCAGAAGAATGATCCGCAGCACAACAGGACCTATCTGCACCGTTTCTCCGTCCTTAAGAAATACATCGAAGGGGAACTCTACCTCAGAGCGCCCAAGAAGCGCGACGGGGTTCTTGTCGAACAGCTGTATTTCAGCATCGCAGCAGGCCTTGCGATGTTGTTCGCCACGGTCGTGAGCTTCGCATTCCAGCGCAAGTTCGGCTCTCTGACCATGCCCCTTTTCATTGCTCTGATCATCAGCTATATGCTCAAGGACCGCATCAAGGAACTTATGCGCTACTATTTTGCCCACCGCATTGGCGGGCGCTACTTCGACAACAAGGCGAAGATAATCCATAAGAACAAGGAACTGGGCTGGCTCAAGGAAGGAGTTGACTTCATTCCGAACAGCAAGGTGTCGGAGGAGGTGATGAAGATGCGGAACAACTCTCATCTCACCGAGATAGAGAACAACATCACTACAGAAAAAATCCTCCTCTACCGCAAGTCTGTCCACGTCGATCGGGAAAAACTGCAGGAGAACTCTGAATACACCTTCTCCGGCATCAACGACATCATCAGGATGAATGTGATGTCGTTCGTCAAGAAGATGGACAACCCGCAGATCCGGATGAACACCCTCGGAGAAGACGGAACCATTCAGGCCGTGGAATGTGACAGGGACTATTTCATCAATCTTGTCCTTCAGTACAAATACGATGAGACCATCGAGTACAAGCGCTTCCGTGTCGCTCTTTCCAGGGATGGAATCAAGTCGATAGAAGAAGTCAAATGATCCTACAGGGTGATTATCCCGTGATCCAGCGCCCATCGGACAAGTTCCATTGAGGAATTGATGCCCAGTTTCTTGAAGATATTGTCCTTGTAGGTATTGACCGTGTTGGTCGAGATGTTCAGATGGCGGCTGATGTCCTTTGCGGAAAGCCCTTTGGCGCATAGGGTGAGGATTTCGTTTTCCCTATCCGTGAATTCAGCGCTGATGTTTTCCTTGGCAATGCTGATGTCTCTTATTATTTTCGAGATGTCTCTTCCGAAGTACTCCACTCCATCGGCGACATACTCAATCGCTGTCATCAGTTCGTGGGTAGGTACGGTCTTGCTGACGAAGCCGTTGATTCCTATCGCCATAAGTTCGGAGATCGTCTCCCTGTCGGTTTCTGCGGAGAGAACCAGAATGCCGATGTCACTGCCTTGGCTGCGTAGTTTCCTCGCTATTTCCACTCCTGTCTCATCCGGGAGGATGATATCAAGCAGAATCACATCCGCTCCGGAATTCGGGAAAACCTTCCAGAATGCAGCCGCGCAGTCCGTTACTCCAACGACCTGGTATTTCTCTCCTGCTTGGGAGAGGGCGGACTGAAGACCAAGCCGTACGAGAGGATGGTCTTCAACAACAATCACTTTTATAGGATAGTTCATACAGTTCAGGATTTGTCGCATTCAATCTTGCTCAGCGTGATGCTGAATGTGGACCCCTTCCCTTCTTCGCTTTCGACACTGATGCTTCCTCCGGCAAGTTCTGTCATCTCCTTTGTGGTCGGGAGCCCAAGGCCGCTGCCGATTTCTCCGGCCGTGCCTGCTGTAGATCTTTTCTTGTTGATGTCGAAGAGATCCTTCACCCTGTCTTCCGATATGCCCACGCCGTGGTCAATGACGCTGATCCTGACCTTGTCAATACCAGTTTCCGCGCTGGTGATCTCTATGCTTCCTCCTTCTCTTGAGAACTTGACCGCATTGCTTACAAGATTACGGATAATGATTGAAAGGATGTTCCTGTCCGCAAAGACGCAGATATCAGGCTTGACATCATTGGACAGGGTTATGTTCTTGAGGATGCATTGTTCGGAAAGAGGCTTGACCGTGTCTTCCACAACGTTTCTGATGCAGAGTCTTATCGGATTGTTGATGATCTTTCCGGTGTTCAGGCGTGACCAGTTCAATAGTCCTGTCAGGAGTTCGAGGAGCGTCGCGGAAGACTTGTAGAGTTCCTGACACTGCTTCTTCAGGACATCCTGCGGAAGACTGTCGAAATTCTGGACAAGCATTTCCAGCACCTTCTTCTGCGATGTGACCGGGTTCTTGAGGTCGTGCGAGATGATGGAGAAGAATTTGTTCTTCAAGCTGTTCATCTCGGCAAGCTCTTGATTGCGTTTGTGCTGGATACGGATAAGGACACCGAAGTTAATGATGAGTACCAGCAGGCAGACAAGGACGATCAGGCTGATCAGCATAATCCTTTTCTTTGCACTTTCCTGCTGCTCCTTCTCTATCGTAATCTCTTTGAGAAGCTTCTGGCTCTTGTCCTGCTCATATCGTATCCTGGTCTGCGCGACTTCCTGACCGCTTTTCTGATTGAAAGAAGAGTCGGCATAGGCATGGCAGAGTTTCATCTCCTCACAGGCTCTCTTGAAATCCCCCTTTTTTTCGTAAAGGGTCGCAAGGTTGCTGTGGATGTCCCCCAGATGCCCGTAGGATCTGTTTCCCGCGACAAGACTTTCAGACTGGTCCAGATATTTCTTCGCAAGGTCATAATCGCCCTTGATAATGTAAAGACGTCCGAGATTGCAGGTCGTCTTGGCGAGATCCCACTTGTCGTGGGCCCTCGTGAGCACATCGAAAGCCATCAGATAGTACTCCTCCGCTTCTTCGTAGCGCCCCTGTATGTCGGCCAGCTGGCCGAGGCGGTTGTAGCATACCCCGGCGCTGTTGTCTGACGTGGTGTTGCGGCTGTGCTCCAGGGCGCGGAAGTACATAACCTTGGCGGAATCGTACTGCGCCCGATACTCGTAGATTGCTCCGATCGTGTTCCAGTTCATTGACTGACCCAGTTCATTGCCGATCTTCTCATCGATCGCAAGTGATTCGCGGAAGTATCTTTCGGCCTCAACTCCGTCGTTCAGGTATTTATAGACGTTGCCGATGCCATTCAGGATGTAAGTCCTTTGGACAAGAGCCTCTCTGGATTCATCGTCCCCTCTCGCATCGGAAAGGGCCAGAGCTTCAAACAGGTAATCCGAAGCGGAGGAATAGGCTCCGATCCTCCTGCAATTCGTTGCGAGGGAGGTAAGGGTCGCGATATAGTCTCTGACATTCTTGCCTTTCTGGAGAGCGGCCGCTTCCTGATAGTAGTTTATTGCCCGGATGTAGTCGCTCTTGAGGTTATAGCTCTTGCCGATCTGGGCCAGAGTGAGGGCTACGGCTGTACTGTCTCCGTTTTTTCTGTAGTGGGAAAGCAATGTTTCGAGAGCTTCCGTATTTCTGTAGACTCGTGATAGGGCAACCTTCACGGAATCTTTAGGTGTGATGACGTCTCTTGCACTGGAATCAATGCCGATTGTCGAAGACAATGCAAAGATAATGAAGAAAAAGCTCACCTTAAGCAGGTTCCGGGTCATAAAAAAGTGGTTATGTGTTTTTAACCTTTAAGTTTATCAGGTATAAAGATAGAAATATTTTCATAGAAAAATCAACGGATCGGAGTTTCTTCTATGGAAACAGTTCCGGCTCCCGCCGCTTTCAGCGCTTCAGCAAGCGCCTCCGCTTCTGGTTTTTCAACGAAAGGACCTGTCCTGAAGATTACGGATCCGGCTTCGACGCTCTTTATCAAATCCTTGTCAGAATGCTCTCTCAGCAACGCGAGGACTTGTTCCGGGAGCGATTGTCCGTTTTCAGGGAATATCCTGACGGAATAATGGACCCTGGCCTCAAGTTCCCTTGCTTGGGCGACACCGACAGGTTGTCCGTTGTGGAACGCTGTGATGACGGCATCCTTGAAGCCGGCCTTCTTCACCTTGTTTATGTTGTCAAGAGCGGTTTTATAGTTCCTGAATAATCCGGCGGAGTAAACGTATTTCCCTGAAGGATGGATTCTTTCAAAGACCGGACTCAGGCCTCGCAGGTCATCCTGGGTGGCCTTTCTGGACTGGGTGAAGATCTGTATCTGATAGACTATGCCGTCCGGAAGGGTATTGTCTTCGGCGAATCGGCCCTTCGGAAGAAACATCAGCGAATAGTCGAACTCCGCCTTTGGTTTCATCATCGCTATCCGGAAAGAAGGACCCGGGTCCTTTTTTATGAAAGAATAGCCACCGGCGGAAGGACTCCCTTCTCCGTTCCGGTTCATGCCGGTTCCGGCTTCGAGCACTATGCCGTTGGCAAGGAATTCCATCTCAATGTCCTGAAGTTCGGAAACAGCCTTCTGTACTGCTGAATTGAGGGTAGTAAGGAATATCTCCTTTTCCTGAATGCTGTCGGAAAGGGCCTCTTTTTCCGTGTCTGAAGCGGATGCGAATGCATTGCGCATCAAATCGAGGTTCCTGCTGAAGGATGAGAGGGAGTCCCGCAGAGAACGCGCTTCTTTCAGTTTCTTAAGGTAGCGCTCTTCGCCAGCACTGTCAGTTATGTAGTTTTCAGATGTGCCTTCATCAGCATAATCTTCGACGGAAGGTCTTAAAGAGGAAAGCCCGCGCAGTTCCACCACATCCGAAACCGCCTTTCTGACAGGCATTTCGTCATATTCAAGAACATAGATGCAGACGCTGTCCGCAGAGCATCCGCGGTTTGAGGCGAATACGGAATACTTTCCGTCCGGGCTGTCTATGAAGAGGAAATCGTCATAAGGCGAAGAATACGGGAAGCCCATATTTACAGGAACCCCCCAGTCTCCCGTCTCAGGGTTCCATCTGGATGAATACAGGTCGTAGCCGCCCATTCCGTAAAGGCCCTTGGAGGCGAAGTACAGAGTCTCGCCGTCAGGAGACAGCATCGGGTAAATCTCGTCCGAGGAACTGGTTATCTGCTCGTTGATGAGTTCCGGGACAGACCAGAGAGAGTCTCTTCTTGAGGATCTGTAGATGTTGCGGATGTGGTCCGAGTCCGCTGCCGACCAGTAGATTTCGTCAGAGCCTTCCGGAAAATATACCGCCTGGCAGAACCTGTCTTTCCCCAGCGAGTCAAGCTGGTTCGGATTCTTTCTCCAGCTTAGGTTCGGAAGAGGGTAGTAGAGAAAGAAGTCCTTGAGAGGAGTCACCTGCTTCGCAATGACTGTCGGCTGGCTGCAGAACTCCATCATATTCAGACCGTTCTGCGCCATAATCATTCTGTCCTCATTTCTTGTCCTGGAACTCGAATCCATCAGTTCGAATGCCTTGTGGCATAGGTCGGCGGCTAGAGGGAAGTCGTAGTCAAGCCTGGCTGAGTCGGCTTTTTCGAGGAGAATCGCCGCGGATGTCTGGGCTGCTGCGGATGAGCTGAAGGCCATCGCGGCGGTCAGCGTGAAAATGATTATTGAAACCTTATTCCTCATTCCGTTTTTTGCGATGATTGCGTCTGCAAAAATAAGAAATACTTGGCAGATAATTTCTTTCTTAGAAAAAAATGCTAAATTTGTACCCTTATTTTTATGCGCTTTTTTATGCGCAGGCGCGATAACTATAAAAATTAATAATATAAACTTTAAAAATTATGCAAAGTAAAGGTTGGATCAGACTCGTCGCTATCCTGCTTGCGATCGCTTCCATTTGGCAACTTTCGTTCACAGCAGTGACATCTATCCAAGAAAAGAAGGCGGATAAATTCGCGCAGAAGGCGGTGCTTGCCGCTCAGAATGCGGCTTCTTTCGCCAAAATCCCTGCTGAGGACCGGGCCTACTACCTGGACTCGATCAGGAAGGACCAGAACAGAATCTACATTGATTCAGTATCATCCAGGAAAGTTTTCCTCTGGAACACGTACAAGGATTCCAAGGCCAAGGAGATAAATCTTGGTCTGGACCTCAAGGGCGGTATGAACGTTATGCTTCAGGTCCAGCTCAAGGACCTCGTAGAGGCCATCTCCAGCAACAACCAGACTCCTGAGTTCCAGAAGGCCCTTGCCCTTGCCACAGAGCGCAGCGTAAACTCCAGAAACGACTTCATCACCCTTTTCGCCGAGGCTTGGAAAGAGGTGAGCAACGGCCAGAGGCTCGCCCAGGTCTTCGGTACCTACGAAATGAAGGACAAGATCAAGCCGGAGTCCTCTGATGCGGATGTGATCAATGTTATCCGCAGTGAGGCGGAAAGCGCGATCGGCAACTCATTCAACGTGTTGAGGAACCGTATCGACCGTTTCGGCGTGACCCAGCCTTCCATCCAGAAGCTTGGCAACAGCGGACGTATCCTCGTCGAACTTCCTGGTGTCAAGGAGCCTGAGCGTGTCAGGAAACTGCTCCAAGGTACAGCGTCCCTTGAGTTCTGGGAGACCTTTACAAATCAGGAAATTTCCGGTTACCTCGCCGAGGCCAATGCAAAACTCGCGGAGATATTCTCCGATGAGCCTGCGGACTCTGCTGCCGCTGAAGAGCCGGATGCTTCCGTACAGGTTTCCGGAGACTCCCTTGTCAATGCCGAGATCGCTCAGAGCAACAGGACATCAAATGCTGATTTCGAGGCTTACAGAAGGGCCAACCCTCTCTTCTCTGTCCTGACTCCTTCACAGTACACCGGCAACGCCTGCATCGGTTTCGCCGCTGCAGCCGACACCGCCAAAGTCAACAGATACCTCGCTATGCCTCAGATTGCAGAGATCTTCCCGGCCGAGTTCCGTCCGATGTGGTCAGTCAAACCGTCTGAAATGGTTCAGTCTGACAATATCTTCGAACTCGTGGCCATAAAGGCCTCTTCACGTGACGGAAAGGCGAAGCTTGACGGCGGCGTGGTCACAGACGCCCGCGTCGTCTATGACCACGGTTCAAACGGCGAGCCTTCAGTCTCGATGGGTATGAACGCCGAGGGCGCCAACATCTGGGCCCGTATGACCGGAGACAACGTAGGCCGCCAGATCGCCATCGTCCTTGATGGTATGGTTTATTCCTACCCTAACGTCAACGGCGCGATCACCGGAGGACAGTCCTCAATCACCGGACATTTCACACCAGAAGAGGCGAATGACCTTGTCAACGTCCTCAAGTCAGGCAAACTTCCGGCGCCGGCAACCATCATCCAGGAGCAGGTCGTTGGTCCATCCCTTGGAGCGAAGTCAATCAGGGCCGGTATGATTTCCTTCCTGATCGCCTTCCTTCTCGTTCTTGTCTATATGCTCTTCTTCTATCAGGGAGCAGGTATCGCCGCCGACATTGCCCTTCTCTGCAACGTTCTCCTTCTGTTCGGAGTTCTCGTTTCATTTGGAGCTGTCCTGACTCTGCCAGGTATCGCCGGTCTGGTCCTGACAATGGGTATGGCGGTTGATGCCAACGTAATCATATATGAGCGCATCAAAGAGGAACTCGCCGCCGGCAAGGGCATCGGAAAGGCTGTCGCCGACGGTTACAAGAATGCATATTCAGCCATCATCGACGGTCAGGTCACCACTCTCCTTACCGGTATCGTTCTCTTCATCTTCGGTTCAGGTCCTGTCCAGGGCTTCGCGACGACTTTGATCATCGGTATCATCACTTCTGTTCTTACCTCTATCTTCATTACCCGTCTCATCTTCGATGACCGTATCGCCAGAGGCAAGAAGATCACTTTTGATAACAGACTCACCAGAAACTTCCTCAAGAACACCAGCTTTGACTTCATAAAGGCCCGTAAGGTTTTTTATATGGTTTCCGGCATCATCATCGTGATCTCTCTCGTTTCAATCTTCACCAAGGGATTCACTTACGGTGTTGACTTCACGGGCGGCCGTACCTATGTAGTACGCTTCGACAAGCCTGTAACGGCTGAGCAGATCCGCGAGGCGGTGATTGCCGAGTTCGACGGCGCTGTCGAGGTCAAGCAGTTCGGTGGCGAAAGCCAGATGAAGATCACGACCCAGTACAAGAATGACCAGGAATCTACCGATGTGGATGCGGAGGTTGAGGCGAAGCTCTTCAACGCGCTTGCTCCTTTCTTCGCTGAAAAGATCACCATCGACAACTTCAAGTCAACTCTTGACAACCCTAACGGTATCATCTCATCCGACAAGGTGGGTCCTACCATCGCAAATGACATCAAGAGGGATGCTATAATCGCCGTCATACTCTCCCTTCTTGTGATCTTCGCCTACATCGCGTTCAGATTCAAGCGATGGAGCTGGGGTCTTGGCGGAGTCACTTCTCTTGCACATACCGCGATCATCGTCATCGGCTTCTTCTCCCTGTTCTCGGGAATCCTGCCGTTCAACCTTGACGTGGACCAGACATTCATCGCGGCCATTCTGACAATCATCGGTTACGCGATCAACGACAACGTGGTCATCTTCGACCGAATCCGTGAGTACAGGACCAACCATCCTAACACAGACATCAAGACCAACACCAACCTGGCTCTTAATGCCACACTCACCCGTACGCTCAACACCTCGATTTCCACCCTCGTTACGATGCTCGCTATCGCGATATTTGGCGGAGAGTCCATCAGGGGTCTTGCAGTAGCCCTTATCCTCGGTATCTGCATCGGTACTTACGCTTCCATCTTCATCGGCACACCTGTAATGTACGATGCGACGATCAGGAACGAGAAGCGCCTTGCGGCAAAGAAAGCCGCAGCAAAGCCGGTCAAGAGGTAATCAGCGTTCAAAATATTTCAAAAAGGCGATCCGTCGGGGTCGCCTTTTTGATTATATTTGCAGGTCAAACCGATGCTTTTATGAAAGAAGGAATATTCACCGTCCTGCTGCTCATCCTGTCAAACATATTTATGACATTCGCGTGGTACGGGCACTTGAAACTTCAGGAGATGAGGGTCTCGACCGGCTGGCCGCTCATTCTTGTCATCCTGTTCTCCTGGGGTCTGGCATTCTTTGAATATTGCGCCCAGGTTCCTGCCAACCGCATCGGTTTCCAGGGAAACGGAGGCCCTTTCAACCTTATCCAACTGAAGGTGATCCAGGAGGTAATATCCCTGACCGTGTTCACGATTCTGGTGACCATATTCTTCAAGGGGCAGTCCTTTCAGTGGAATCACCTTGTCGCCTTCGGCTGCCTGATTATGGCGGTCTTCTTCGCCTTCCTCAAATAGGGATTACTTACTTCTTTATGAACTCAACGCGGCGGTTCTTCGCGCGTCCTTCTTCTGTCTTGTTGTCAGCGACGGGCTCGTGACTCCCTTTTCCGACAGCCTTCAGGTTCCATTCATCAACGCCGAGACCTGCCAGAGCCTTCACGATCGCCTCAGCCCTCTGCTCTGAGAGAGGATCATTGACCTTGTCGGAACCCTGGTTGTCGGTGTGTCCCTGTACCTCGAAACGTACAGAAGGATTCTTCTTCATATAGTCTGCTACCTTCTGGATCTCTTCCATGGACTCCGGCTTGAGAGTTGCCTTGCCCGTGTCGAAGAGAATGTTGTTGGTCACGAACTTGCCGCTCTCTGCCATTGCCTTTTCGATAGCTGTCATTGAGTTGGCATTGCGGTCGTAGAGTTCGACTCCGCCCTTCGCAAGACGGAAGCCGGTGAGATAGTCCTGATGGTCATCCCAGAAATCGTTGCGAATAGAGAACCAGTCTGCAGCCATGGAATTCGGGATATTGATCTGCCTGACATCGTTGATGTAAACTTTCAGAGCCCTCTTGTTGAAAGAGAGAGCGAAATGGTTCCAGTCATTGTACTCGATGATTCCTTCGTAGTTGGCTGCACTGCCATCGACACTGCCTCCGCCCGGTTTGAGGATATACCAGCTCATTCCATTGTTGGAAAAATCGATCCAGGAATAGTCGCTGTTGCTTTCATTATTCAGATGAAGACTGTACCAGGAAGAGTGCTCTTGGCCGTCTGCAACGAAGAAGTCGAACTCAAGAGTGTACACCTCCGGGAGATAGCTCTTGTTGCCATCCTCAATCAGTGGAGTGACTTCTGAGAGACTTCCGTTGAGCATCCTCATCGCACTGCGGCCGTTCATCCTGGCGATTTCAGCATTGTTTGAGATCAGGTCCCACTTGGAAGGGAACTCACCCATCCTCTCGCCATTGAAGTCGTCCTGGAAGATTATGACTGTGCCAGGCACGAAATCGCTTTTGACTTCGCTGCTCTCTGCCTTCTTGCCCTGTCTCTTTGCAGGAACCTCGTCATCATAGCCGTAGTCATCGCCGTCGTTCTCGTTCTTCGGAGCACCGGCGGAATTCTTCGTGGCCTTGGATTTCTTGTTCTTTGCGACCTTGCTTTTTACTGCGTCGGAAGCCTTGTCCTCGGCCTTGTCCATCGCCTTGTTGACAGCGCGGTCCGCCGCCATTTCGACTCTTGTCCTGGCCGCATTCTTAGCCCTGTTGGCAATGTTGTTCAAAATTTGAGCTTGTGCAGGGATAAAAGCCATCATCACCAGCACCACGATTGCGATAATCTTTTTCATCTTCTGTTAGTGTTTAGTTTGTTGATTTTAAATTATTCTGTTTCTTTTACAAATATCGGAAGTCGCTCCGCTAATTTCACCACCCTAAAGGGGGGAATTTATCGTTTTTGAAAGGTTTTTACTATATTTCGAACTCAAAGATGAAATCGTATTTCCATAATATTCTTTTTGCGGCGCTGCTTCTGGCTGCATCGCCGGGTCTTAGTCAGGCCTATTCGGATCACCGCGGCTACAACATAGATTCCTTGGAAGCTGTTGCGGCAAGGTGGACCCCTGAAATGATCGGCGTCGCTTCCGATGAAGAACTTAAGCCCATTATAGACTGCTGGAAGGGAATGATGAACGGTTACAGACAGGTCAACGGCCGGCGTTCAGACCATTTTGCGAGAAAGCTTCTTTACCTCGCAACGGAAAGGAAGTGGGATCTGACTGCGGCGGATGCGGCAAAAAGCCTGGGCCAGAGTTTCTGGGCGTCGGATCAGCTCGACAGTTCGATGGTGTACTTCAAGCTATCGATGAGCCATGTGGAGAAGATGCGCGGCGGCTCTTTCAGCTTCACAAATCCGGAAGGCTACTCGGAAGAGCAGATAGACGACAGCTATTCCTCCCTGTGCGGTGCTATAGGAAACCTCTACTATTCGATGGATTCCCTGTCGAAGACCATTGAGTACTACAAGAAGGCGGAGAGCATATTTGTCAAATACGGGTGGAATCAGAGCCTTGCTGTCCTGAACTACAATATGGGTGAGATCAGCCTTGAACAGCAGGATTTCAAATCGGCCAGAAAGTACTACGAGACCGCTATGGGGTACGGCAAGATGGAAAATGACTCTCTCTGGATCAGCAACCCTCTTAAAGGATTGGGGGAGATGTATCTCAGGATGGGAAGAACCGGCAAGGCGCTTCGGTGCCTTGAGCGGGCCGACCGGTACTTCGCCTTGTACGACGACCAGGAATATGCCTCCAGACTTGAGACCCTTTCATTGACATCCAAGGCTCTCAAGCGCCAGAAGAGTGCGGTTATGGTTGCCTTCGGTTTGGCTTTCCTTCTGTTTATCGCCAGCCTGGTGATCGCATTCGTGATGGGAAGGCTGAAGATTGAGCGTAAAGAGCGCAAGGAGACAGCAGAAGTGCTGGTCGAGACCTTGAAAGAACTGAAACCTGTCCAGAAAACAAAAATGGAGTTGACAGACAGGGAAATCCAAGTGATCACACTTATGGCGGAAGGACTCACCGCATCCAAGATCGCCGAAAGGGTTTTCCTCAGTCCCGAAACAATCAAATGGTACCGCAAGAAACTTCTTGTTAAGCTTAATGCGTCCAACTCCGCACAGCTCATCAGCATAGCAAAGGAAAATAATCTGATTTAATCTTCGAATATGAAAAAGTTAGCCGCACTTTTGATTTTCTCTGCTTCCGCTTTCCTGGCCGTAGCGCAGGAATCCGTAACCGTCCATTTCTACACCCCATCTATCGTCAGGATCATTAAGGGAGGTCCTGCTTGCGAGCACAGCTTCGCCGTGACTGCTGAGCCCCGTGACGTCGCAGTAAAGGTGGCTTCCGGCAAGGCCGGGAAAACATATTCAAGCAAAGATCTCAGGGTCAGTGTCACCGATGACGGTTCAGTCAGGTTCTTCACCGCCAGTGGAAAACTCCTTCTCAAGGAAGGTTCCTGGAAGATGACAGAACGAAAGGAGGGGCTTGACAAAGGTTCATATATTGTCAGTCAGGTCTTCCTTCCGGAGGAGGACGAGCCTTTCTACGGTCTTGGTATCCTTCAGGACGGCGCGCTATCCCTTCGCGGCAAGACTCGCTATATGATTCAGGGCAACACCGAAGATTTCGTTCCTATCGTCCAGTCCATCAAGGGCTATGGGATATTCTGGGACAATCCGTCTCCCACCACTTTCCGGGACGGCACTGAAGGAATGCTCTTCGAGTCCGAGGTCGGCGAGTCGGTTGACTATTATTTCATCTATGGCGGCGACGCCGACGGCGTGATCGCCGGAATCCGCGAACTTACAGGGAAAGTTCCGATGCTCCCTTTATGGAGCTACGGTTTTATGCAGAGCCGCGAGCGCTACAAAAGCAGCAGAGAATTGCTTGACGTCCTGCACGGCTACCGTGAGAGGAAGGTCCCGATAGACTGCGTCATCCAGGACTGGCAGTACTGGGGAGACAACTATCTTTGGAATGCGATGGAGTTCCTGAATGAGAATTTCAGCGACGCCCAGGGTATGATAGACGAAGTCCACGCCCAGAACGCCAAGTTGATGATTTCGATATGGGCGTCTTTCGGGCCGATGACCAAGCCGTACCGCGAACTGGCAGAGAAGGGGCATCTGCTCGACTTCCTCACCTGGCCTCAGTCCGGTCTCTCTTTCTGGCCTCCGAGAGAGGACTATCTTTCAGGCGTACGTCCTTATGATCCTTTCTCCGCCGAAGCGCGCGACATTTACTGGAAGAATCTCCTGAGGCTTGAGAATATGGGAATAGACGCGTGGTGGATGGATTCCACGGAGCCGGACCACATCAATTTCAAGGACAGCGACCTTGAGCAGATGACCGGCGCCGGATCTTTCCGCAAAGTCCGTAATGCTTTTCCTGTCGAGTCGGTGTCCGGGGTCTATGACAACCAGCGAAAGGTGTCCGACCGCCGTGTTATGATTCTGACCAGATCCGCCTATGCCGGTCAGCAACGCTATGGCGCCAACACCTGGAGCGGAGATGTCTGGTCTTCGTGGAATACTCTCAGAAGCCAGATTCCGGCAGGACTGGGATTTTCCTTGACCGGCAATCCGAACTTCAACACCGACTGCGGAGGTTTCTTCCCCGGAGGCTACAACAAGAGAGGGGCTCCAGCCACCTGCCAGACCAATCCTCTTTTCCAGGAGCTCTGTGTCCGCTGGCTTCAATATGGAGTTTTCAGCCCGATGATGAGAAGTCACGGAGAGACTTCCAGAAGGGAGATATGGGAATTCGGCGATCCGGGAGATCCGATCTATGATGCCATTGAAAAGACAATCCGTCTCCGTTACAGCCTTATGCCTTATATTTATGGAACCGCACGTGAGGTTTCCGCTCTGGACGGCACATTCCAGCGCGCCTTGATGATGGACTTCGCATCAGACAGGAACTGCTGGACTGTCGCAGATGAGTTTATGTTCGGCAAGGAACTGTTGGTGGCTCCGGTACTTGAAGCGCAGTACACTTCTGAGAATGTCCTTTTTGATCTGACTCCTGTTGACTTCTCACCTGAGCGAAGCTCCACAGTCTATCTTCCCAAGGGAACGGACTGGTACGACTTCTGGACCGGTGAACGGCTGAAGGGAGGCCAGACCATTTCCCGCCCGACTCACATTGAAACAATCCCGCTTTACGTTCGCGCGGGAGGAATAGTTCCTCTCGGGCCGGATGTGCAGTACACCTCTGAAAAGCCGTGGGATAATCTTGAAATCCGTGTCTATCCTGGAGCGGACGGCCATTTCACCCTCTATGAAGACGAAGGAGACACCTACAGGTACGAGGACGGCGCTTTTTCGACAATCTTATTTTCCCTGAAGGGCAGAGTGCTTACAATAGGCCGGAGGCAGGGATCGTTTGACGGAATGCTCGCAAACCGTAATTTCCGCATCGTGCTTCCTGACGGGAAAACCATCGATGTAGCCTATGACGGTTCTGCAAGGACTGTCAGACTATAGAGGAATTTGAAGCCCGGTAAGTGTTTTATGTCTGCATAGGTGCAAGGTTGTTCGAATCTTTGCATTTATGATATAAATACTTTTAGCATGAAAAAGACTTTACTTGTGTTTATGTTTGTTGCTTCAGTTTTTTCATCTTGCAACAAACTAGAGATAAACGAAGGGAATATCCTTGGAACCTGGTATGAGGATTATTCAGATTATCCATACTACGCACCTGACGGTGGCGTTATTTGTACCTTCAGGGCAGACGGCAAGGTTGACATTCACTTCTATGACGTTTTTGCGGGTGATAGCGATGTCCGGAAAACTTACTTGATCAGCAATAATGAGCTTTGGTTGAATCCGGAGATGTCTGATTTTTCAGGAGAGCAATACAGGATAGTGAAGCTCACAAAGGCAGAGATGGAGTGGCAGAGAGTAGGGACGACCTTCTCCAAAGGAACTGTTGGCTCAGACTTCAAGCACTTCGTGCGATCAAATAGAAAGGAATAATATAGTTTCAAATTTTATGTGGCCCTGATGAAACGATTCTTTTTATTATTACGCTTTTCGCTTCTTGCGAAAAGGATGCAGGATACTCCTTCCCTCTTTCCGGAGAAGATGCGCAATTGTTAATGGCTGACCGTATATAACAAAGTCAGGAGGCTATTCGACGACTATGGTTTTCCTTCATCTAATGTTTATGTTTTGATGTCAAATGGTAGTTCAACTGTTGTAAATCAGAATATAGGATCATCTGATGAACCGTCATAATCCATTTGCGCTGCTATACGACGATGACACCGATTCCTGGAACTCTGTGTACCTGCTGCCGATTATGACAGAATAGAGTTCAAGATTGAAAATTACTTATTACCTTTGCGGACCCGATTGTTTAACGGATTATTATATGCTGACTATAGGAATAAAAGGAAGGGAAGAGCAGGTCGTAACTCCCGAACTGTGCGCCAACCACATCGGGAGCGGTGCGGTCAAAGTCCTGGCAACCCCGATGATGATCGCTCTGATGGAGCGCACTTGCAGGCTTTGTGTCAAGCCCTGTCTTGACGAGGGGTTCGAGACTGTAGGCACGCAAGTAAATGTGTCACACATAAGTTCGACTCCGATCGGACTGAAGGTCTGGTGTGAATGCGAATTGGTCGGGATAGACCGTCGCAAGCTGACTTTCAGGGTAGAGGCCTACGATGAAAAGGGTCTGATTGGCGAAGGCCTGCACGAACGGTTCATAATCGATGTTGCCAAATTTCAATCCAAGACAGACTCGAAGCTTGACTAATCGCAAACATTGACACACTCTCGATATTTTTCACTACATTTGTACTTATGCCTTGGTGGTGGAATGGTAGACACGAGGGACTTAAACAAATTTGAGTGCCTTCCGGGAAACCGGATGAGCAGAATGTCGTAAATTCAAGGAACCCTTATCGGCAGGGCCGATGGCGATCTTGAGCCAAGCCTCTTTTGAGAGGAAGGTGCAGAGACTAGACACGACACACCTAAAGAGCAATCTACGGTGAAGGAATAGTCCAGACCACAAACAGGGATGGTGGCGAAAGCCATAGTGGCAAGAAAATCCCTTGAGCAGAAATGTTCGTGCGGGTTCGAGTCCCGCCCGAGGCACCGGAAAAAGAGCTAACTAGCTGAGTTTCAGTAGTTGGCTCTTTTTGTGTCTTGATTTTTGGCGACATTTTGGCGAGATAAGGGCGGTTTGGTGCTGGTCACGTCGCCGTTAATTCTGATACTCCCGGACCAACTCTTCGACAATGTAATTGTCCCCGTAAAGGTACAGACCAGTCTTCTCGTCGTGGAAACGCCGGCAGGTATTGCTCTTATAGAAGATATCTAGTGCATCTGTCAAAGAAATGTGGAATCGTTCCGACATTTTAACCACAATACAACCAATCCGATTCCAGCGGATGATATTGCGTACTTGTCTATGTTCTTCTGCGCTCATAATGCAATCACCTCCTTAAAAGAAAGATATTTTTCAATAACTTCCTGATTCAGAATACAGATCTGGTTGTTTGGCTGATGTTCGGAAAGACGGGAAAGCGCAGTCTCTTCGTCCATCAAGCCAAGGGAAAACAGATTGACGGTATCAACCACGCGGTCATTGGCAATGCCGCCCTCGATAATGTCATAGTCTGACCAAGGTTTCAATCCGTTCCTACTATTGACGATAAAATGAAGCCAATCCCGATCATATGCCGGAAAGAGCAGATAGCGATAATCATTAATGGCTGATTCTCGGTCAAACTCATAAACGTTCAACACGCCTAGTTCTTTGCGTGAATCGGCCTGACGGGCGGCCCACTCCTCGGCCTGTTCCTTTAAATCCGTTAAATAGAATCCCCGACCGAAATCTAGGTCCGGCCTACCAAAATCACATGGCGGGTGCTCTACCCGCATGGTCGCTCCATGATAAAGAATCATTTTTTTCCTCCCAGCGCTTTAAAGTGTCAATCATTCCGATGGTCACATTCTCCCTGCTTTCCGTATGCAATACATCATAATGTGGTATGATGTAGTTTTCTATCATCCCTACTACCTTCATCCGCTCGTAAACATCCGCATAATCCAAACTAAGCTTATCCGCGACATCTTCGATACAAGATGCCACGAAACCCATCAGGACCTCCTGGTCTGTGCGTTGAATCAACGTGCTCATAACAATGCAAATATACAGATTAACAAATACTTCTTCACTATAGTATTATACCAATTTAAGATTCGAAATACGAACTTCAGACTCTGCGTATTCGATCTCAAATATAGACTGGAAGTCCGCAATGAGCTTTTCTTTTTCTTTGGGCTTTAATATTCTTGAATCATACATGCTAATCATCATATATTTGACCAGTCCGCCAGTTCTTGTGATCATTTGATGTTTTATAGGATCCCATATGATTCTCTCCCAAGGAGATGCTGAAACAGTTCTCTCAATGTTAGAATATGATTCTAGAACTGCATCTAACTGTTCAGTGTTATTATAAAGAGCAACCGTAACTATAGAGGCAATTAACGGTGTTAACGAAACCGGTCGAAATAAGATATTTCCTCCGTTTTCATTAGATCTGAATGATTCTGCTGCGTTAACTCTATTATCAGCAATATAAGTGCCGATTTCAGGGAAAACCTCGGCAAAATGTGTCCAGAAAACAGAAAGATAGTCATTGAATGCATTAATTACTTCATCTGAAGGACGGTTTCTGAGATAATCCTTGAACTTGCCCGGCTTTAGTATAACACCTTCTCTCTGTTTATAAAAAAACTAAACAACTCAAGATTGCATTTATACAAAGCAATTAATGATGTGAAGGAACGTTTGTCGGAAACGGATATAGCAATAGAATTTGTTGCTTTTACACGATCCTCCATAAATAAAGGATTTGACTCTAATTGATGGCGAGTTGCTATTGCCACCACATCGTCTTCGTCTAAGGCAATAATATCTCCTAGCTTAACAGGCTTCGCATACCTATTAAGTGTTGAAAAGATTCTACGAGACTTCTCCTTTCCTTCGGGAGTATCGCTATGTCCAATCAGCATAACGCATAACTCCTCTCTTTCTAAGCTAGGATTTTCCTTCAAAGCTGATTTGATGCCCTCAACTCTATGCTGTCCATCAACAGGAAATACCTTTTCCTTTCCATTGAAAGACAGAATTCCAACATTAGAGTATTGTTCATCGTCAAGCTCATATCGTATCTCTGTCCACATAGGATCGCCATCATATACAGCTAAAACAAGAGCGTTAAAGAAACGATCAGAATGCTTTATGATATAGTCTTTTATCTTTAAATAATTATCATTGAGGGATCTTTGTAATTGGTCTCTTAATGACTTTGCTGTATATAACTCTTCGTTAACAGGGACAACCAAGTTAGCTATCTGCCCCATAGTCAGATTTGCAGAATAGAAGACCGTATCGCCAATCTTCCCTTTTAGTGCTGGTATGTTCATAATTCTAAAATGCTGGTACAGAGTTCTGAATGTCTATTGTGTCGGGAATTATTTCGTTAAAGGCGGGCAATATGGCTCTTATAAGAAGAACCTCATTATTAATAATTCTATCATTATCGGTATCAGGAAAATATCTATAATACAGATTGTTTTTCCAAAGCTCCATCATAATGGAAGCTAATTCCCTATTATCCTTAAAATACTCCTTAGCTCTTTTACGAATATTTTGCTTATCCGTGTACTGACACCGTCCTATATACAATATGTAATTCTCAAAAAATGGAAGATTCTCTCCTTTTAAATAAAACACATAGATACCGCCCGTGGTATTGGGTAGTTGTTTGATTGCATCGGAGACATCAGTCCCGTTGACATTATAATACTTTATTTCTTGTGACCAATTACTAATATCACGCAAAGGACTATCTAGAGGCAAACGGTTAGCTTTCCAACGAGCAGGATTATGGTAATACGACACTTCGTATTCCTTGTTTCCATCAGATCTCACAAATGCTTGATATAAAGCCATAATAACCAATTGTTTTATGAACTATAAATCAACGACGACAATGCGAGGCATTTCGGTCTTGAACTCAGGGTCGATGTAGTGACACTGGGTCTTGATGATGCCACGGCGGCGGATGGCCGGTTCGAGGCAGTAGTAATTGAACTCTTCGACATTGACATCCTCAACGGTTTTCCAGTGAGGGAAGAAGAGTTTCATCGCGGCGGTCGCTATGCGCTTGACGGCCTTGAAGTCACGCATATCGGCGTTCTTGTCGTACTCCACCAGCTGGTCGAAGAGCATACCGTACACATTCTCGGTGCGGAGGCTGTGCATAATCTCGGAGAAGTATTCCACGTTGATAGTCCAGCCCTTGAATACCATATCCTTTGTGATTCTGGGGAGATACCAGCCCTCGATGAAGCAATGGAAGCGGTCGAGGAGGGCGGATTCGCAGAAACTGTTGGGGAGGGAATCGAAGTAGCGGTAGTTGACCGGCTTCTTGTTGCGATCCAGCGGAATATTGCCCATCAGCATCAGGCCGCACTCGGAGGTGATTTCCTTGTTGTCGATGGTGGTCTTACCGGCTTCGAGATAGGCTTTGAGGGCTGCCTGAATCTCGGCAGGCTCCTGGAATACGATAGTCTGGATTTCGTCGAATGCCGTATAATCGTGGTTGCAGATGATGCCAAGCTGCTCTTTTTGCTTGTCGTAGAGAAGTTTTGCTCGTGTGACCTTGCCGCCGCTGATAATCCAGCCATACTTGGAAAGGTTGCCGAAGACATAGGATTTGCCGGTGCCTTTCGGGGCCAGTTCTATGACGTTCAGGCGCGGCTCGATAAAGATGAACAGGCGGGTCAGGAACTCGATTTTTTGCTGCATACTGGCGAAGGTGTCGGCGTCGTACTCCATCGCGGAGAGCAGAACGTCAATCCATTCCTGCGTGGTGAAACTCTTGCGGGCGTCGCGCAGATAATCCACATCGACCGACTTGTAGGGCTTGAACGGCTTGTAGTCCACCATTTCCACGTGATTCTTCTTGCCGTTCTCGTCCGGCATCAGGCAGAGCTTGATGATACCCCATTTCTCGCCGTCCACGAGTTCGCCCTTGTGCTGCTCATAGATGTACGGCGGAATCTGCCCCTCGTTGGTCTTGATGCCAAGATCCGGGATGGAGAAGCGGCGAAGTCCGTGCACAAGGTCTATCATAATGGTAAAGCGGGTGAGCAGGGTCACTTCCTCACCGGCGCCCAAACGGTCCTTGACGGAAGCGGCCTCACGCGGAATGACGTTATCGAGGAAACTGGTGAGCGCTCCCCGGTCAACGATACCCTCCGAATTGATGTAGCGTTTGAGCAGGTAGTCCTTGACGAAGGAGGGAAGGTTTCGACCCGCGAAGAGGCTGTCCGTGGAGTTGGGGTCTTTGTAAATCGCCATCTGAGCGAAGTATGTGCGTATCTTGTTGCTAATTTCAGCGTTCATATTCGTATGGTATTATCTATCAGAACAAATCATCTTCTACAACACCCAGGTTGAGTTTAATCTTAAAGTTGTGTTCCATTCCCTGGACAACGAGCGTGACCTTATCGACGTTGGACACCAGTACAAGCGGGACACTGCACCAAATATCGCCGCCCTCGGCGTGCATTTCGTACTGCTGCCCGTTGTACAGGAGGTATGGAGTTTCTACGCTGGAAAGGCCGGACACCTTAAAGCGCACGACAGGGTTGGAGGCGGAAACCTCCAGTGACTTCGCCGAGATAGAGGTCGTTGAGCGGAAATTGGAGTTGGAGATAATGAATATCGGCACCAGCACTTCTTCTGGAGTACAACCGCCGTGACATCCGCAGTTGGCATCGACCTTCGAGGTCAGGGATTCGTGACGGAGGGCGCAGATGGTGCGCTGGTCCTCCAGAATCTTGTATTTCTCGTCACTTACCGCCGTGCCTTTGTTCCAGGTGGCAAAGCGGCCGCTATGGTCACCGGTAATGCCGTTGAGGTTGAGGCCGGACACCAGCTGGGGCAGGTAGGAAATGCCGTGGTCGGAGATAATGGCAATCTTCTTTCCGGGGTTTTCGTCGAGGATGCGGTTAACGGCCTCCCGGATCTTCTTCATATCCGCGATGATGTAGGACGGATAGGGGCGGGACTTGTGGGAATCGCTGTCAAGGTCGCCGTTTTTGGGCAGGGTGCTGCCGGAGAGTTTCTGGAGGTCGTACTTGTTGATTTCCGTAGCCGTGGGGATTATCGCCCGGGCAATGAGGACTTCGTTAAGGTAGTAATCTTCGTCGTTGCGCTGGTCCACCACTTGCTTGATGAACGGAGCCCACTCCATCCCGAGGCCGTCAATCCAGAAATAGACATCGATGTCGCTGCGGTTGCACATAATGTTGCGCACCGTCTGGAAGCTGTTGTACCATTTGTTGAAAGCAATCTCGTTGGCATTCTTCGAGAGAAGGAGGCCTTTGATTTCTTCGGTATAGGTGTTGGTCAGCTTGGCCTTCTTGTATGCGTCGATGTAGGACAGGCACCAAATCTTTTCCGCATCCTGCGTGCCGAAGGTGGGCTTCATATAGGCGTACAGGTCGGGATATACGTCGGCAAGTTCGGTGGGGGATATGGTGCCGTCTTTCAGCCATTGGATGATGAGACGCTTTTCTACGTCCGTGGTGGCCGTGACATATTTCAGGGAAGACTTGGTGCCCAGGCGCACTTCCGTCTCTTTCAACTTGCTCTCCAGGAGTTCCTGCACCTCATCTGACAGGACGATATTCTGTGACCGGGCCTGACGCAGGCCCTCGCTGCGTTCGTCGTGGTTCGCTGCCTGGTCGTCCAGGTCGAAGATGGTCAGGAGGAGATTCTGGACAAATTCGGCGTTGGTGTAGGACGCGCAGTTTTTGAGGGTGCGGCAGATGTAGCCCTGGTCGCAGAACTTGGTGGTATAGTATGCGCTGAGCAGCCACCGGCTGTAGGCGTCGTGGCTCTTGAACCAGGTCTGGTAGAATATCTTGTGGTCGGCCAGGTCGTAGATGCCGAACTTGGCGTTGAAAAAGGCGTTGAAATTGAAATTTTCGATGTCTATTTCACTTGCCAGGCGGAGCCAGTACTGTTCGTCTTCCGGCTTGTACTTAATCAGGTTGAGGGTCAATCCGAGGCCGTCGGTCAGGAACTGATAGACGTTGTGGCAGACGGCGTAATCAAAGGCATTGTCGGGCTGGGCATACTCGGCGTTGTGGAAAATGGCGTGCGAGGTGCAGATGATTGTCTGCTTGATGTCCTGCTCCTTCCAGATCTGCAACCATTCCATCGCGGTGTGAACGAGGGTGGCCTTCTTGCCAAGCCCCTTCACGTTGTAGGTCGTATTGTCGGTAAGGACCAGATTGTAGTTGAGCTGATGGTCCGATGTCTTGAGATACCACATAATGCACTGCGCATCGTTGGCGAAGTGCGACATCTTGCCGTGCAAGCCCACAATCGGGATGTAAACCCTGCGGTGTTTCAGATAGTTCTGGGTGCTGTTCTCGGCTCCCTTAATGGTCGCAATCAGGGAATCAAACTCATTGCCGGTATTGTTGTTATAGAAGCGGGCAAGTTCCGAGAAAGGCGTAATCACCGTATCGAACGCGCAGGTCCTCGCATAGTTGAATATCTTGTCGGCCAGGATGCTGTAGGTGACAATCACGTCCGGGGAATCCTTGTCCAGCCAGAAGTCGATGCTTTGGAAGAACAGGGAGTTGGACGTCTGCCTTGATATGAATTCGTAACAGTCCCGGAAGTTGTCGAAGAGAACAAAGCGAATCGGGTAACGGTCGGCTTCATAGGCACCGTTGCTGGGATTGGTCTTGTCCTTATCGACAGCCTGCATCAAGGCTTCTATGTCGGCGAACTGTGTGAGCATAGTGTTTACTCGTTCAGGATGGTGTTAAGGATTTCGTCGTAGCCAAGATTGACGAGACGGTGAAGCATATCTTTCGCCTCGTGAAGCTCGGAGATGCCGTTCACCCTGTCGAACGCTCTCTTCTTCCGCTGGTCGAAAACAGGGGAAGGCTGCGGCGGCACGGGCGGCACCGGAGGAAGACCGGGAATCGTCGGAGTGGGGGGAACGACCGGCATCGTGGAAACACGCCATTTCAGCAGGGCGTTGTGTACCTCGGCCTCGTTCCAGATTCCCACCTCGGACTGGAGATGCTGGGTGATATAGAGTACAGCGTCGTCAAACTCGCTCTCTTTCAGTTTCACGGTCTCTTCCTGCTGCATGAAGGCAAGGAAGCCCTTGCGGAAGTTGTCTTGGATGTTGATGAGGTTCTTCAACTCGAATTCGTACACCTTGAGGCCGTCGAGCGTTTCTGCGAGCAGGTTGGGGTTGGAGGAACCTATCTCCACGCAGATGGCGTTGATGTTCTCTACCAGCGTTTTCAACTCGGGCTTTGCAACGTCGTCCGGGAGGTATTTCAGCGACCAGAGCGGATATTTCTTGTCTAGCACATAGGAGTGCGTCATCACCCAGCGGGCGTTTTTGAGGCTGCTGATTTCGGTGATGCCCTTGTAGCTGGTGAGGTTGAAAATCTTGATGAAGGACTTGCACAGCTTACCTTCTTCGGGCGTCTCGAAACGGAAGGTGACCTTCTGGGAAATCTTGCCTTCCTCCCAAGACTTGAACACCTCAACCACGTCCTCTACCAAGTGCTGGGCCTCGCGGGGCTTGCCGTTGAGGTCGAATATCTTGTTGATGTAGGGACGCATCGCAAACGCCAGCATACCCATTCCGGCGTGAGACTGGAACAATTCATACGGCGGCTTTGTGAGGTCGATGAACTTCTCGGCCAGATTGAAGGTGTTGGACTTGTCGGCGAACTTGATTTTCTTCTCCACGAACTGGCAGACCTTGTAAAGCGGATGCTCGGGGTCGATGTCCGTCTTCCACGTGAGGTCATCATTGACACTGTCCTGGAGAAGGAATGTAGTATGCATCGCCGGTCCTTTACTGCGGTCCGTAATCTCCTTTTTCGTGTTGTACGACAAAACATTTTTGACCGTCTCTTTGTTGAGGGCTTTCTTCCAGAATGTCGCTGATGACTTTATCTTGATAAGTTCCAGGGATTCCGGGCCAGAAGAGAAGATAGTCGGTGCAATTTCAGAGTTGACGAAAGAAGGAAGTTTGGGCGCAGCGTGACTCATTGACTGACCGTTGATATAAGCTACAAAAATACCGCGTCTAATATCCTTCACCCACTCTTTCAGCATATCAGAAGCCAGCTTGGAGTGAGATTGCTGCTGATCGGCATAGCCGTGCTGCTGGGCACACTTAGCATTGGCCTGATACTCTATAAAGCGGTCGTAATTAGTATCGGTAAGAACATTGTCGAAAACGATGAAAGTCGTTGTCTGGAAACGTTCTTCGGAGGAATTGCGCAAAGCAATATCCTTTAAAGAATTAAGTTCATCCGCATTCTTTGCAACAATCAATGCGAAGAATAATTCATAGTCTTTCGCCGTTTTCCTGCCGTTTTCTATCTTACTTAGGAGCGTATATTCATTCAGTTCAAGGGAATAGAACTGGAAACTATAAGGACGGTTAACTCCACTAAGGTACTTTGTAAACTCTTCCGATGCGACGGTGCCAAAGCTGATTACCTGAGCAGTAGTTTTGAAATCCTTTAGAACAAGCTCCTTCTTGATGTCTTCAATCTCTTTGGGCGGAAGGGCAGAGAATTGAATGGAGTATAAACCGCCCGGGACACGCTGTATAACGCTACTTTCGTTGAACCAAGTCAGGATGTCATCAACCTTATACTCTATCGAAGTCCCTATGTAAAGTTGCCTAATGTTCTCTTCACTTGGTGTGACAGTTTCATTATTGGCAACATTGTTAAGGGCATTAAGCAGTAGGACACTTTTGAATACAGCCAGATGCTCTGCCCCTTCGTGTTCTACGCGAAGTCGATAAGAATTGAATCTTTCAGTAACAGCACCGAATTTGGTGGCATTGTCGTTGAAATCAGAAACAACATAGTCCCAAAGGTAATCAGCCGTAATTGTTTCTCGATCCAAGAACTTGTTTTCATCATCGAGGAAAGCCTTGATTGCCGGATTCTCACCGAGGAACTGGAAAACGCTACGTTGCGAAGAACCAGCTTCACGGGCATAGTATGTCGCGAGGTTGGCGGTAGCGGGATGGACCGGGAACAGGTTCTTGATGTCGGCAATCGTTTCACCTGGACTTGCGGAATCTTTTGTGAACAGGTTGAGCAAGGGAGCGCATTTGTCATAGAATGGCGCGTTGATTCTATGCAATTCTTCTTCGGTGCCCACCAGCCTGAACTTCCTGGACATAATCTTGAAAGCGGAAACCGGCTCCATATTGTAGCGCATATAGAGATACCGGCCTTTGGTCTTGTCTCGTTCCTCCGCCTTGAGGGAGTTGAGCGCGGAAGGGTGGGATATGAAGAAGAGATAGGAGTTGTTTTCCGAGTTCATCGTTTCGTCGGCGAGCCTCTGGAGGTCAACGAGGAGGCTGAGGCCGATGTCGGATTTCATCACGTCGGTAAATTCATCTCAAATCAGGAGTATTCCGTCGTATTCAGTTGTCTGGGCAAGTTTATTCTGCACCTTAAAGAACCAGTCGCTCAATTTCTCCATTTCCAGGCGGATGTCAATGCCCGTATCGCGGAGTACGTCCTTCACTTTTGTAAGGGTGCCGGAATCCTGCTCCTTGAGGTTGGCAATCAGTTTGTCCGTCGTGGGTGTGAAGGAAGAGAGCTTGGGGTTCTGCTCCAGTATGAGGTCCCACATTTGGCGGTTGTTCTGGATATGACTGACGTAGTTGTCATAGTCGGTCTTGACGTCTATGTCCAGATTTGCCTTCAAGAGGGCTTTCTTGATTTCGCCCTGCATCTGGAGAGACAGGTCATCCTTGTGGGCAATCTTATTCATTCCATACATTGTGACGGGGAAAAGCCGCTTCTTGGTACGGAGATCAAAGACGGAATTCTTCAGGACGGCGTACTTGGGGTCGGAATATTCGTCGTTCACATACTCGGAAATCTCGGACACTGGGTCGCACAGCAGGTGCTTGATAACGGCGGCGGCGTGGGATTTACCGGTGCCGTAGGTGCCCTCAATCCAGAAAGACTTGTGAACGTTTGTGTCGTTGTTGTACACCGAAGCGATTACCTTTCGGAGAATGTCATTAAACTGCTCATTGGCGATGAAGACGCGCCACGCACCATCCTCTTCTGTCTGGATGTTGTAGGCGGCCTTTTGACCTCTCAACTCAATGATGTCAGAATACTTGGTTGCCATACTATTGTTTGTTTTCTATTTGCATATTGTAATAGTTTGTGATAGCATCACGATATAAATCTCTCACCTCTTTGTCTTGAAGCAGATCCCATAATGCGTGGTCAAACATTGCAAATGCAAGATTGTCACGCAAAAACTTATCTGATGGCGCGGCTGGAATAGCAGGAGTGCCAGGTTTCCACTCCAGTTTCCAAAAACCATCACTTTTCAAATAAAAGAATGGATACCTCAATGGGGTTGACTCCTCTTGAATGCTGCTCAACAAACCCTCATAGATTGGTTTAACGGTACTATAAAGAATCTTGTTACCCGTTAAAGAGCCATTTTCTATGGCATCAAAAACAGATAGCAGAAGAACCGGCTTTGCAAGATTCACCTTCCCTCCGGTGACTTTTTGCTTCATCGAGAGAAACGCAATCTTGTAGAAATCTATGAGATACTTATTCTTCTTCAAGTACTTCTCAATACCCTAAATAATCGTTTCAACAATCGAGACCGAGGATATATCATCCCTCAGTGAGATGTTATCAAGCCCCATATTTAAGTCGGCAGTAAGGATGCGCACGGAGGATGAGTTGAGAGACCGCAGGGCTTTCTCAAATACTGATTTTGTAATACCTAACACCCGACAAGGACTATTAACACAAGCGGGGTCGTAGAAATCAGCAACTCTCAAAGAACGAATCCCTTGCATTTCCGCGAATTTATAAATGCTGTATGCAAGTCCTTTTTCAGTAAGGTCTTCATAAGCGCCGCGCAGCATAGTTCTGTTATCTTTGGCTTCCGCATAATTAAGCACTGCTCCGATAGGAGAGTAATTAAATGTCTGAATAAGAGCGGCTACTGCGCTTTCAACCGTCTTCTTGGTTCCATCAACGCCCTGCTCCATAATCGCCTCCACCAAAGAGCCTTTCTCATAAGCCTGCCCGATGGCCACGTTATTGGCAAACCAGTTGACTATAAAAGAATTGTACGACAGGTTTATAAGAATTGCCTCCCAAGTAAAGTTCATATCATCAATGTATGTTTCCTTGAGGGCCTTCCCGAAAGGAGTGATAGCCAGTTTTGCGTCAATGATTTCAGCGTGCTTGAGCCACATCTTGAAACCATCCACCTGTGCTGTTCCAAGAGAATTAGTGGCCCAGAAACCATCCGGATCACTGAAGTATTCACTTAGCCAGTCTTCGTGGAAGCCGAAGGTCTTATAGGCTTGAACCTTCGCCGTTGCGTTTTTGTCAGAATCTTTCAACATACGGATACAATCTGTTGCAATGCATCCACGGTCGTGAGAGTCGAGGCATTTATGGCAGTGGATGCATTTTGTATTATCTATTTTTAATTCCGGGTAGATGTGTAATGCTCCTGTCGGGCAATCCACCTCACAAACTTCGCATTGTACACAATAAGCGCTCTTGTAGATTACTCTCCTTACTAACGTCAGGAGCTTGCTATCCTTACAGGCAGACAAAACAAATGTAGTATGCTCGTTTGCGTGGTACTTAATCTCAAATGAGTAAATACCTCCATTGTAGTTTAGCTCACCTTTATCACAGCCTTTCAGTTTGTTGACATTGAACTTGCCAATGGTCGGGAGCCAGGTGTAAATAGGGAAGTGGGCACCCGTAATATCAGCTATGAAGGCATCACCCTTCTGGGTGAATCGGACATCAGTCTTGACGGAATCCTTATCGCCCAGAGTTTTCATTTTCCATTTCCTTTCACGCAGGTAAGATTCTGTGTCCTTTACACCATTCTTCTGTGCCCAGGTAGTAAGGCGCTCTACGAAAGGAGCAAGTTGCTCGGGGTAGAACTTGTTGGAAATCATATCATCCCACGCAGAAGAAAAAGGGCAAATCAGACAACCAACGCGAGCCTTTCCAAAACGATAAGCAGGATTGATTGGAAGATGATTGCGGAACAAGTACAAGAATATTTCCGAGGTGTTCCAGCCGAGAATAGGGTGAGCATTATAGATGTTGGTATGCTTACCTTTTCCAAATCTCTGATAGTTGGAACGCCTTACACTTTCTTCTGCACGGACGCCATCAAACGTGAGAACCTTGCCCTGTTTATTTGTCCCGGGGAGCTTAAATGTACGATACAAAGGAGCCGTCTTCATTATAGAACAGCACCACCGGTGCGTATCTGTAGGCGTTCCTATCTTATCCCAATAATCAAGCACCGGCGCGTGGTTCGCCGCCGTGGAGAATTTGAGGTCGGGGAACTTCTTTCCGTAGTATTCCTGGACTTCCTTGTAGAGTTTTAGCGAGGAGGGCAGTTCATAGCCGGTGTCGGAATAGATGACCTGGAATGCGCTCGGCGGTATGGCCCTAGTGCAGAGGTCGAGGATGACCTGGGAATCCTTGCCGCCGGAGAAGGAGGCCAGGAAGAAATCTATCTTGGTGGTCTGGAAGATGCGCTTGCCCGCCTCTTGAGCGGCTTCCAGCGGCATCACGTCGAAGCTGTCGCAGTCCTGCTTGACGATGGCCATCTTCTGTTTAGTCTTCTGCTCCTGGCGTTCTTTCAGCTGCTCGACTATCTGGTTGGCGGGTACGCGCTCGAAACTGGCCGTGTCCGCGCTGTAGGCAAGGTACGTGTCACGGATGAAGTCGA
>CAYFVE010000014.1:0-7577 GCA_964346605.1 uncultured Muribaculaceae bacterium
GTACCATCTGGACGGTTTCCGTTTCGACGGAGTCACGAGCATGCTTTACTGGGACCACGGTCTCGACAAGGACTTCGGCAACTATGATCTTTACTTCAACAGCGGTGTGGATGAGAATGCCGTAACCTATCTGGGACTTGCGAACATCCTGATAAAGGCGATCAAGCCTGACGCGATCACGATCGCCGAAGACGTCTCCGGGATGGCAGGGCTTGCGGCTCCATTCGAGGCTGGAGGCATCGGCTTCGACTTCAGGATGGCTATGGGTGTGGCAGACCACTGGATCAAATGGATAAAGGAAAAAACCGACGAGCAGTGGAGTCCCGGCGAAATGTGGTACGAACTGACCAACAAGCGTTCGGATGAGAAGACAATCAGTTACGCGGAGTGTCACGATCAGGCTTTGGTCGGTGACAAGACTCTGATTTTCAGGCTGATGGATAAGGAGATGTACTTCTCGATGAATATGGATTCGCAAAATGGCATCGTGGACAGGGGGATAGCCCTCCACAAACTTATCCGGCTGGTGACGCTGGGCACCGCAGGAGACGGCTACCTCAATTTTATGGGCAACGAATTCGGCCATCCCGAATGGATCGATTTTCCTCGTGAAGGGAACGGCTGGAGTTTCGAGCACGCGAGGAGGATGTGGTCGCTGGAAGACAAGGATTTTCTCCGTTATCACTGTCTGAGGAATTTTGACGAAAAAATGATTCGACTTGTAAAACGATATGGTGTGCTTGCGGCTCGTCCGGAGCTTCTGAGGGCTGATGATGAGAAGAAAATCTTGATTTTCAAGCGCAAAAACCTTATCTTTGCATTTAATTTCAATCCCGTAGGATCGTTCGCCGACTACGCGTTTCCGGCCCCTGCCGGGAAGTATGTGAAAGTCCTGGATTCCGATGCCGCTGAATTCGACGGTTTCTCCAGGCTGGACAATGACGGAGAACACCTGACTGTCGAAGGCAACCTTAGCCTTTATCTGCCGAGCCGATGCGCGCTCGTGCTTTGTGAAAGAATGAGTAAGTAATATTTGATCCGGACTATGGCTTTTTTGAAATTCAACAAGTCTGAATTGGTCAACCTCTCATATTCATTGAAAAGGGAGATCATCAGCGCCAACAAGACTGGTGCCTGCTGCAACACATCGATCGTGACCTGCAACACCAGACGTTATCACGGCCTTCTCGCTGTTCCGGTGGACGCTTTCGGAGGAAAGAAGCATCTTCTGCTCTCCTCTCTTGACGAGAGCCTCGTGCTTGACGGAAAACAATTCAATCTAGGAATACACTGCTACGGCGACATCTACGAGCCGCGCGGCCACAAATACATCATTGACTTCGAAGCCGATCCGATCCCAAAGATCACCTACAAGGTGGGGGAGATGGTAATGGTAAAGACCATCCTTCTAGTCCCTGACGCAGACCAGGTGATGATCCGCTACGATCTTGTCAAAGCTCCGGAAAGGGTTAAGCTGACGCTGACACCTTTTCTCGCGTTCAGGGATATTCACGCCCTGACACACGAAAATCCAAAGGCCAGGACCGAGGGCTGGGAAATAAACAACGGAATGGGCTTCAACCTTTACGACGGTTTCCCTGACCTCAATCTCCAGTTCAACACAAGGAATGTGGCTTTCAGCGCAAGTCCATGCTGGTACAAGGGGATAACATATTCAGACGAGTTCCGTCGTGGATTCGACTGCCGCGAAGACCTTTACGTACCGGGACATTTCGAGGCAGGGATGAAGGAGGGGGACTCAATAGTCTTTTCCGCTTCAGTGGCCGAAGTGAATCCTTCCAGCCTGAAGAGGACCTTCGATTCCCTTGTCTCCAAGGCGCCTCAGATCACGTCCTTCCACGACCAGCTTGTCCGCTGCGCCGACCTGCTGATCCTGGACCGCAACCATCGCAAGAAGATCACTGCAGGATTCTCGTGGATGTACACCGGTCTCCTGAGGGAGACGCTCATCGCGCTTCCGGGCCTGACGCTCTACGCCACTGGCGACAAAGCCGAGTTTGAGGAGATTCTTGACAACCTCATCGCTGACGAACAGGAAAGACTCTTCCACAGGACGACACAGGTCGAGGCTCCTCTGATCATTGCTTTTGATCTTATGCAGTACATCCGCTTCGGCGCCGATTCCAAGGCTGTTTGGAAGAAGTACGGAGCCACTATCAAGGCGGTTCTGGAGAGTTATCTTCCAGGGAGAAGGGCTGAAGTGGCGATGCAGCCTGACGGCCTTCTCTGGGCGCAGCTCGACAATTGGGCTCTGACGTGGATGAACGCCTACATTGACGGCAAGCCGGTAACAGAAAGGGCCGGATATCAGGTGGAGACAAACGCCCTCTGGTTCTACACGATAAGTTTCGCCGTGGCGATGGAGCGGAAATACGGCCCGAAGGACAGCGCTTTCCTGAAGGAGTGGACACGCATCAGGGAACTCGTCTTTCAGAATTTTCAAAACAAATTCTGGAACCCTGAGGCCGGGTATCTCGCCGACTATGTGGACAACTGCGGACAGCATATGGAAGTACGTCCGAACATGCTCTTCGCAATTATCGGGGACATTATGCCTGTAGATCCTGAGATCGCCCAGAGATGCCTGCAGGTAATCGACAACGAACTTGTGACAAGGCGTGGAATAAGGACCCTGTCCCCACGCTACGCAAACTACAAGGGCGTCTATGAAGGCACCCAGAGAGAAAGGGATCTGGCATACCACAACGGAAGCACCAGGGCGTGGCTTCTGGGAGCCTATGTCCGTGTATCCTTCCAGATCAAGGGCGCGTCCTTCCTCAAGAAGGCGGAGTGGCTCATCGAGGGCTTCTATGAAGACCTCAACAAGCACGGTGTGGGAGCCTTTTCGGAATTGTATGATGGAGACCCTCCTCACGAGGCTCACGGAGCCATATCATCGGCTCTGAGCACCGCCTCGCTGCTTGATGTGGATTACCTTATTGAAAAGTTTAGGGAGGAAAAGTAATTATGAGAGTACTGATGTTCGGCTGGGAATTCCCGCCTCACATCGCCGGTGGTCTGGGAACTGCCTGCTACGGGATAGTCAAGGGTCTGGCACGCAATGGTGTCGAGACGATTTTCGTGATGCCTTCCGCATCAGGAGACGAGGACCAGTCCGCTGCCAGGATCATCAATGCGAGCGATGTCCCTGTCGAGTCCGTAAGTTCTTCCGTGGACGAATTTATGGAGAAGGTGAAGTTTATGAGGATCGGCTCGAATATGATTCCATATGTCGATCCCGAAGAATTCCGTGAGATGGTGGAATCGGAGAAGAAACTTCGCGGGGAGTCCTCCCACAAGCACGTCGGAATGAAATTCCGCTTTTCCGGGAAGTACGGTTCCAACCTGCTCGAAGAAGTCGCCCGTTATGCAATGGTGGGCGGCACCATCGCTATGGAACATATAGATGAGTTCGACATCATCCACGCCCATGACTGGCTGACCTATATGGCTGGAATAGCGGCGAAAGAGCTTACCGGCAAGCCGCTGATCGTACACGTACACGCCACTTCATTTGATCGCGGGACCGAGGATATGATCGACAGCCGTATCTACAGCATAGAGAGACGGGGAATGGAATCCGCCGACAAGGTCATAGCCGTCAGCGACCTGACCCGGAACATCGTCATCAACAAGTATGGGATATCCCCGGACAAGGTCGTCACTGTCCACAACGCCGTGGACTTCAGCGGAAGGACTGACATCCGGGTCGAAAGGGGTGTCCGTGACAAGGTCGTCACCTTCCTCGGCAGGATTACCTTCCAGAAAGGACCTGAATATTTCATCGAAGCGGCGGCCAAGGTCCTCAAGAGAACCGGGAACGTCCGCTTTGTCATGGCCGGAAGCGGGGATATGATGAACCGCTGCATCCGTCACGTTGCGCGGCTGGGCATCTCGGACCGTTTCCATTTCACCGGCTTCCTTCGCGGAGCGGAAGTTCAGAAAATGTTCGCGATGTCTGATGTTTACATAATGCCTTCGGTTTCGGAACCTTTCGGAATATCTCCGCTCGAAGCGATGAGGACCAATGTGCCTGCCATAATTTCCAACCAGTCAGGCGCCGCGGAGGTATTGAAATATGCTTTCAAGGTGGACTTCTGGGATGTGGATGCTATGGCTGACGACATTTACGCCCTGCTCAATTACCCGGCGCTGGCGGACTTCTCCGCCAGGCAGGGTTACGACGAAGTGAATCGCTTGAAGTGGAACATCGCTGCCGCGAAGATGAAACAAGTATATGAATCCGTGATAAATAATATTTAAAGGAGATCGTTATGAAGAAGAGCATATGCCTATATTTTCAGGTTCATCAGCCGACCAGATTGAGACTCTACCGTTTCTTTGACATCGGCAAGGACTCTCATTACTATGATGATTTCTCAGACAGGACCATCCTCCACAGGATAGCCCAACGCTGTTATCTCCCGATGAACCGGCTTCTGCTGGACCTCATAAAGCAGAACGGAGGTGATTTCAAGGTCGCTTTCTCAATCACCGGTTCTGCCCTTGAGCAGTTCGACAGGTATGAGCCTGAAGTAATAGAGAGTTTCAGGGAACTCGCCGGAACAGGATGTGTGGAATTCCTTGCGGAGACATATTACCATTCCCTTGCGTCCCTTGCCAACGAGGGAGAATTCAAGCATCAGGTGTTGAAACACAGCAAGGCGATAGAGCAATATTTCGGAGTCACTCCGACTGCGTTCAGAAACACCGAACTCATCTACTCTGATGCCATCGGAAAGCAGGTCTATGACCTGGGTTTCAAGACGATGCTGACGGAGGGCGCAAAGCATATCCTGGGATGGAAGAGTCCTGACTATGTCTATTCGGATCCTGCGGAAAAGCGTCTTAAACTCCTTATGCGCAACTATTCCTTAAGTGACGACATCGCTTTCCGCTTTTCGGACCAGAGATGGCCGGACTGGCCTCTCACGGCGGACAAGTACCTTTCCTGGCTTAAGGCCGCCGATGGAGAGATCGTCAATCTTTTTATGGACTACGAGACTTTCGGCGAACATCAGAAGGAGAGCACCGGCATCTTCGATTTTATGAAATATCTTCCCGAGGTCATCCTGAAGGACGGCGGATTCGAATTCACCACTCCTTCCATTGCAGTTCGCAAACACAAGGCCGTGGCTGACATCGATGTCCAGGATCCGATTTCCTGGGCTGACGAGGAGAGGGACATCACCGCATGGCTCGGTAATGAACTTCAGCAGGACGCCTACAACAAACTTTACAGCCAGGCGGAGAGGCTTGCACTTCTCAATGACCCTGTCCTATGGGAGGATTTCGGTCATCTTCAGGAGAGCGACCACTTCTATTATATGAGTACCAAGTTCTTCTCCGACGGAGAAGTGCATAGTTATTTCAATCCATACAACACACCGTACGAGGCATTCATAAACTATATGAACGTCCTCAGCGACTTCATCATCAGAATTGACGATGAGGCCGCGACTTCGGCGCAGAAGCCGGCCCTGACTGCGGAGGAGGCTCCGGAGGCGAAGACCGCTCCGGCGAAGAAGACAGTCAGAACACGAAAAAAACTAAAACCGTAAATGACAAAGGAAGTGATCAGTCCGGACTATCTGTTTGAGGTAAGTTGGGAAGTCTGCAATAAAGTAGGTGGAATCTACACGGTCATCGCGACTAAATCTCTGTTTCTCAAGCAGCAGCTTAACAAGCGACATATACTCATAGGTCCGGATGTATGGATGGACACGGAAAGCAATCCCGATTTTATCGAAGACAACCATCTTTACAGTCTATGGAAAACGCAGGCCGCATCTGAAGGAATCAGAGTGCGTATCGGCAAGTGGAATGTGCCGGGGACCCCTGTCGCTATCCTGGTGGACTACAAGCAGTTTCTCACCAGGCAGGATTTCATCCTGACTGAATATTGGAAACGTTATGGTGTGGATTCCATCACCGGAAACTGGGATTACAAGGAGAATGTCCTCTTCGGCTACGCGGCCGGCAAAGTGATAGAAAGTTTCTACAGATTCAATCTGAATGCCTCCGACAAGGTGGTCGCCCAGTTTCACGAATGGCAGACAGGCGCGGGTCTGCTATATCTGAAGAGCGCCTCTCTTCCCGTGGCTACGGTCTTCACGACGCACGCCACCGTGATCGGCCGCTGCCTTGCAGGCAACAATCTGCCGCTATACGATTCCATGGAGCTCTACGATGGAGATGAAAAGGCCCGGCAATTCAATGTGATAGCCCGTCATTCCATCGAGAAGAAGGCAGCCAGGAACGCAGATGTCTTCACTACCGTCAGTGAGATAACCGCGCGTGAATGCGAGCGGTTCCTTGGACGGAAGGTGGATGTCGTCACCCCTAACGGATTCGAGAACAGTTTCACCCCTGCCACTGACGAGGAATATGACGCCAAACGCAGGGCGGCGAGAGAAAGACTCCTCAAGGTCGCAAGCGCGATGTCCGGTGAGGAAGTCTCCAAGGATGCGGTTCTCATTGGTATAGGCGGGCGCTACGAGTACAGGAACAAAGGCATAGACGTCTTCATAGACTCTCTCAAGAAACTGTCTGACACAGAGCCGGAAGGCCGGGATATTCAGGCATTTATAATGATTCCGTCCGGCCACAACGGAGCTGACAAGGAACTGGTCTCAAAACTCTCAGGCAAGGCCAGCGATTACACTACCCTTGCTTCACACTATCTGATGGACGTCGAAGATGACCTCGTCACCAGACGCTTCAGACAACTTGGCCTGACCAATGCGAAGGGCAGCCGTGTGAAGGTGTATTTCATTCCGTCCTACCTGAACGGCAATGACGGAGTGTTTGATATGAAGTACTACGATCTCCTTGTGGGACTTGACCTGACCCTCTTTCCATCTTATTACGAACCTTGGGGCTACACTCCGCTTGAGAGTCTCGCTTTCAGGATCCCTACCCTCACCACCAGCCTCGCAGGCTTCGGGCTATGGGTTCGGGAGCATTATGTAAAGCCGCATCCTGGAATTTCGGTCATCGATCGCAACGACTCGAACTATTTTGAAGTCGTGGATGGCGTTGTCTCACGAATAAAGGAGATAGCGGCGCTGGATGACTCTGATAGGAAGAAATATATGGACTCCGCAAGAGATGTTTCAACAATTGCTCTTTGGGAGAACCATATCAGCTACTACAAGCAAGCATATTCAACAGCCCTCGAGAAGATCATCGAGGCCAGGGGTGCATTCCCTGATGAACTAAACGAAAACAAATCAATGATTTACAAAAAATTAGAAATCAACGACCCGACTTGGAAGAGTGTGATGGTGACGCGTCACCTTCCATCGGCTCTTTCAGGACTTGAAACTTTGTCCAAGAACCTCTGGTGGTGCTGGAACGATTCTGCCAAGTCCCTTTTCAAAACCATCGATCCGGAGATTTGGCACAGCACCGGACACAATCCTATGGCCCTGCTGGATATTGTCAGCCTCAAGAGATTCATAGCTCTTGCCTCCGATGAGGAATTCCTTGGCTCCTACAGGGCTGTGATGGATGAATTCAACGGCTATATGGCCCTCAAGAGCCAGCGCACAGAT
>CAYFVE010000014.1:7676-24425 GCA_964346605.1 uncultured Muribaculaceae bacterium
GGAGTACGGACTGGACACATCTCTGAAGATATATTCAGGAGGTCTCGGCATCCTGGCGGGAGACTACCTCAAGGAAACAAGCGATATGAACGTCAATATTGTCGCCGTCGGCCTTCTGTACCGCTATGGCTATTTCACCCAGATCATCACTGGCCAGGGAGAGCAGGTCGCGCGCTACGATGCCCAGGACTTCACCAAGATTCCTGCCGAGCCCGTCCTTGACGAGAACGGCAACTGGAAGACCACAAGCGTTGCTTTCCCGGGTCGTACCATTACCGCCAGAATCTGGAAGGTGGCTGTAGGGCGCACTGATCTGTATCTGCTTGACACGGATTACGAAGCAAATATCCAGGAAGACCGTCAGGTGACATTCCATCTCTATGGAGGCGATTGGGAGAACCGTCTGAAGCAGGAACTCCTGCTCGGTGTCGGCGGCATCCGCGCTCTCAGGAACCTGGGGATAAATCCTCAGGTCTATCACTGCAATGAAGGCCACGCCGCCTTCACCGGTCTCGAAAGACTGAAAGAGTATATCCAGAACGACAACCTTGACTTCGGAGAGGCTCTTGAAGTCGTGAGGTCTTCTTCTCTGTTCACAACCCATACCCCTGTGCCGGCTGGCCACGATGCCTTTGATGAAGACCTCCTCAGAAAGTACATAGGCCATTTCCCTCAGAATCTAAAGATCGACTGGGAGACAATGATGAGTCTCGGCAAGGTCAACGTGAGTGATGAGAGCGAGAAGTTCTCAATGAGCGTTCTCGCCGCTAACTGCGCCCAGAATGTGAACGGTGTGTCCTGGCTTCACGGAGAGGTCAGCAAGGACATCTTCAGCCGGATGTATCCGGGCTATCTTCCTGAAGAGCTCTACATCAGTTATGTCACGAACGGAGTCCATTATCCTACTTGGACAGCGTCCGAGTGGAAGCGGATACATTCCAAGGTCTTCGGAGAACAGTTCAAGACACACCACTACGACAAATCCTGTTTCGAAGGCATCTACAGAGTATCGGATCGTGAGATATGGGATGCCAGGAAGGCTCTGAAAAAGAGACTTATAGATGTTGTCAAGGAACGTATCTCAGATTCCTCTATAAGCAACCATTATTCTCCGAGCGAGGTGGTGGCAATCAAGGAGAATCTTCGCGATGACGTGCTTACCATCGGTTTCGCCCGCCGTTTCGCTACCTACAAGAGAGGCACCCTCATCTTCTCCGACCTTGACAGGCTGGATGCCATCGTGAACAATCCTGAGCATCCGGTGCAGTTCCTCTTTGCCGGAAAGGCCCATCCTGCCGACAAGGCCGGACAGGATCTCATCAAGAAAATCATAGAGATTTCCAAGCAGGACCGCTTCATCGGAAAGGTTGTCTTCGTTCCCGGCTACGACATTACTCTTGCGAAGCGTCTCGTTCAAGGAGTAGATGTCTGGATGAATAACCCGACAAGGCCTCAGGAGGCCTCCGGGACGTCCGGAGAGAAGGCTTCGATGAACGGAGTGATGCACTTCTCCGTACTTGACGGCTGGTGGGTGGAAGGCTATAAGGAAGGAGCCGGATGGGCGCTTCCTATGGAAAGGTCCTACAACGACCAGAACTATCAGGACGAGCTTGATTCAGCGACGATGTACACCATCATTGAGAACGATATCGCCCCTGCCTACTATGATGTGGACAAGGCCGCCGGACTCTCGCCTGTCTGGGTAGGCTACATCAAGAACACCGTTGCCCAGGTGGCCAGCAATTTCACTACAAACAGGATGCTGACGGACTATTGCAACCAGTACTATGTCCCTCAGGCGAAGCGCTATGAGGATATGGTTTCCGATGACTATAACGAAGCCCGCCAGTTGGCCCAATGGAAGAAGAAACTCCGCCGCGAGTGGCAGAACATCGAGGTGGTATCGCAGACTCAACCTGACGCTTCCTACACACTCTCTCAGGACAACAACCTCAAGGTGGAAATAGTCCTCAACATCGGAGATCTTGTGCCGGAGGACATCGGCGTCGAGATGCTTTTCGCCGCTATGGACCGCAAGCATCAGCTTCACATTCAGGAAAGATGTGAGTTCAAGTGCGTTGAGTTCAACGACGGTGTCGCTAAGTATCAGGCTGAGATCGTCCCTGAAAAGACAGGTATGTACCAGTTGGCGACGAGGATGTATGCAAAGAATCCTCTTCTGCCTCACAGGCAGGACTTTGAACTTGTACGATGGTTATAGCGACCGGATTCTTCGACGGTGTCCATCTTGGGCACCGTTATGTGATTGAGCGGCTCGTCGGGGCGGCTGAGGAAAGGGGTGATGACAGTATGGTCATCACCTTCTGGCCTCATCCGCGAAACGTGCTGCAGGACGATGCCCGCAGTCTGAGGCTTCTCAGCTCGCTTGATGAGAAGAAGGAGATGCTGAAGTCTCTGGGTGTCACACGCATCGAAACGCTGCCTTTCACGAAGGAATTCAGCCGCCTTACTACCAAAGAATATTTTACAGAGCAAATCATCCGGCGCTTCGGCGGTAGGGCTGTTCTGCTGGGCTATGACAACCGTGTCGGCAGCGACGGGCTTTCTCCGGACGAGATAGAGCGCGTTGCCGTGGAAGTCGGTCTGGATGTTATTAAAACGGAGAGCCTGTCTGTCACCGGAGGCATTGTCATAAGCTCTACAAAGATTCGCGAGGCCCTTGCTTCCGGAGATGTGGAGAATGCCAACAGGATGCTCGGGTACGGATATTCCTTGAAGGGAGTAGTTGTTGCGGGCAATCAGCTCGGCAGGACGATCGGTTTCCCGACAGCGAACATTCAGCTTTACGAACCTTTGAAAATGCTCCCTGGAAACGGGGTCTATTCGGTCGATATCGAGGCTGTCGGAAGACGCCTGAAGGGTATGTGCAACATAGGAACCCGCCCGACAGTCGGCAACGGTACACAAAAAACGATCGAGACCAATATCTTCGATTTCGATGAAGACATATATGGCCTCGACCTGACGATTACGTTTCGGAAAAGGATCCGTGAAGAACGGAAGTTTGATTCGCTTGAGTCCTTGAGGGACCAGCTCGTCAACGACAAGGCTCTCTGCCTGTCGCACGAATGATCAGAACCTATAGATTCGCTGATAGAACTCTGCGAAGGTCCTTCTCGTTACGGATGGATTCGTTCAGCAGTTCGCCGTCCTTGATTACATAAGCTACTGGAAGACCCTGGCTGAGATTGTACAGGATCACTGACTGGCTTGAGGCTCCAAGTCCGTCGCAGACATTGATCCACGGCAGTTTCTGGCTGTTCACTGCGCTCGCCCAGACGCCCTTTTCGGTGTCAAGGGAAACTGAGTAAATCTCCAGGCCCTTGGGGTTGAACTCCTTGTAGAGAGGAAGGAGGACATCCTGGTTGAACATCTTTTGGGATGCGTTGGCAGCCTCCCAGAAATAGACGAGCACAACCTTGGAACCGACTTCGCTGAGTTTCTTCTTCGTTCCGTCGATTGACGGAAGCTCGAGGTCAGGGAATCCTGTCTCTGTTGCGTTCCTCATCCGGATGTCCAGATTCATCGTCTTGAATCTGTTTTCAGCCTCCCTTGCAAGCGCGGCGACATACTTGGAATCCGGATAGATCTTGGAAAGGGAATCGTGGACAGTCCTGAAATGGATTGCGTCAGTGGCCTGGCTGAAGACGGGGAAGTTCTCGTTTATCTTCTGATAGAGCACAGGAATTGAAGTCATCGACTTGCTGTTTTCCATAATGTATCTCACGCATCTGCGGTAGTACTCGATGTACTTCTTTGATGCGGCCTGACTGTTGCCTTCCTCAAGCGCGGAGGTGAATTCGCCCATAAAGGCGGAAAACTCCTTTTCAGTCCGGCGGAGTTTCTCGCTCTCTTCGGAACCCTCGACAGAGTAGTTTCCGAGTGTGTCGGAAGCGACAGTGACCCTGTCCCCCTTCTGGAGAAGGAGAGATGCCAGTTTCGTGTCTCCCCTGAAGATATACACGAATTCCGGCTGGCCTTCGGAGACCTTCATCTTGTATGAATACTCACCAGAAGCGTTTGTCTTAAGAGCGTCCACCACTTTGAATGAACTGCCGGCGAGTTGCTTCACGACAATGTCGGTTTCCGGGGCATCCTTGAGGCTGCCGCTTATCCGAACCTTGTCGGAGCAGGAAGAAGCGGCAATCACCACGGCTGCCGCGAGTATGATTCTACTGTATTTTTTCATATTCTTTGAAAATAGCGTCTGCGATGGCCTTGTTCTCCTCATCGGAGAGTTTAAGTTTGTCCTTCCTGAAGTCAAGGTCTCCTTCCGTCTGGAGCGGGACCAGATGGATATGGGTGTGAGGGACCTCCATCCCCAGAACGGCGACTCCAACTCTTTTGCAGGGTACAGCAGCCTTCAGGGCGACGGCAACCTTGCGCGCGAAGGACCAAAGGGCTTCATAGGTCTTTTCGTCAAGGTTGAACAGATAGTCATCCTCAACATTCTTTGGAATGACTAGAGTGTGCCCTTTTGCAAGAGGGCTGATGTCCAGGAATGCGTAGAAATCTTCATTTTCCGCACACTTCCAGGAAGGTATCTCTCCTTTCGCTATTCTGGTGAAAATCGTTGCCATGGCGTTCTAAAGCGAAATGTCAAGAATCTTCAGCTGTATTGTACCCGATGGAACTGCAGCGTCCACAACGTCTCCCTTGGCGTGGCCAAGAAGGGCTTTTGCAATCGGAGTCGTCGCAGCGAGCTTGCCGTGGGCGAAGTCAGCCTCGGTCTCGCCGACGATGGTGAATTCCATCACCTGGCGCATCGTCATGTTCTCGACCTTAACCCTGTTCATCATCTGAACCTTGTCGGTTCCGACCTGGGATTCATCGATTACCCTGGCGTTGGCCACAAGGTCCTTGAGTTTGGCGATCTTCACCTCGAGAAGACCTTGAGCGTCACGCGCGGCATCGTACTCGGCATTCTCTGAAAGGTCACCCTTTTCCCTCGCTTCTGCAATAGCAGCAGAAATCACAGGACGCTGAGCAAGCGCTTCGGCGAGTTCCTTCTTGATCTTGTCAAGGCCGTCCTGGGTCATATAATGAATATCTGCCATAATAAAAAACCTGTTGTTTGTTTTTGTTCTCTTAAGCAAAATTAAAACGGAGTTCCGCCCTTTCCGGCAGAACCCTGTTCGTTTCATTGCAAAGATAGCAAAAATTATTAATTTTGCCACCTATTCAAATTGACAATGGAAAGAAGAACCAGAGTAAGATTCGCGCCGTCTCCGACAGGCCCACTGCATATGGGCGGAGTGCGTACTGCACTGTATAATTATCTTTACGCCAAACAGAAGGGCGGGGACTTCATCATAAGGATTGAGGACACGGACTCGAGCAGGTTTGTCCCCGGTGCCGAGCAGTACATCATAGATTCATTGAACTGGTGCGGAATCATCCCCGACGAGGGAGTTGACGAGAACGGCAGAATCGTCGAAGTGGCAAGCGCAAGGCATCCTCACGCCCCTTATCGTCAGAGCCAGAGACGGGGAATATACCGCCGGTACGCCGAGCAGCTTGTCGCGAAGGGCTATGCCTACTATGCTTTTGATTCTTCCGAGGCCCTCGAGAAGGCCCGCTCAGAGGCGGAGGCCTCCGGCCTGACCTTCATTTACAACCATTCCACGAGACTTGGCCTGTGCAACTCCCTGACCCTGCCTGAAGATGAGGTGAGAAGACGCCTTGAAGAGACCGTGGACTGGACGATCCGGTTCAGGATGCCTCAGAACACCATCGTGAAGATGGATGACCTGATCCGCGGCCACATCGAGGTAAATACCGATACTCTGGATGACAAAGTTCTTTGGAAACGGGCGGATGAATTACCGACATACCATCTGGCGAACATAGTTGATGACCATCTTATGGAAATCACCGAGGTTATCCGCGGCGAGGAGTGGCTCCCGTCACTTCCTCTTCACTATATGCTCTACAAGGCATTCGGATGGGAAGAGACCCAGCCTCGCTTCGCGCATCTTCCGCTACTGCTAAAGCCTGTCGGCAACGGCAAGCTAAGCAAGAGGGACGGAGACAAGATGGGGTTCCCTGTTTTCCCTCTGCTTCGGACCAACGCAGCAGGCGAGACCTCCCGCGGCTACCGTGAGGACGGCTACTTCGCGGAGGCCTTCGTCAATCTTCTGGCAATGCTCGGATGGAACCCTGGCACGGAACAGGAGATCTTCTCGATGCAGGAACTCATAGACTCCTTCTCCCTCGACAAGGTCGGCAAGTCCGGCGCAAAGTTTAATCCGGAAAAGGCGAAGTGGTTCAACAAGGAGTACTTGAGAATGAAGTCCGACGAGGAACTTACGGACAGATTCATTCCTGTTCTTGAGAAGCACGGCGTAAAGGCCGGAAAGGACTATGTCAGGGGCGTGATATCCTTCACCAAGGAGCGCGCTGCTTTCGTGGATGATTTCTGGACGATCGCCTCCTATCTCTTCGTCGCCCCTGAAGATTTCGAGAAATTCGGAATCAAGGCCGGCGCTGCGGTTGAACAGGCTGCGTCGAACCGTCCTGCCGACCCTCGCGCAAAGGTCTATGACGACACTCTGACCGCTCCTTTCCTTGCTAAGGACGTGGACAAGTTCTGGAAACCAGATATCGTCGAACTTGTTTTGAAGCTATCCGACTGGGTGAATGGATATTCCGGCGAATGGACGGTGGAGGCGTTCCAGTCCTCTCTGGAGGAGTTCATCAAGGGTAATGAATGGCCCATGGGCAAGGTGATGAACGCGACGCGTCTGGCCCTTGCCGGAGCCTCCAGCGGACTCGGCATCGCTGACATCATTGTCCGTATCGGAAAGGCCGAAACTGTCTCACGTATAGCCTACGCAGCCTCAAGGCTCGCATAGTCAGGTATTTGCATATTAGGAGGATTCTCGATATCTTTACAAAAAGATGTCGATGATTATGCGTAAATTTCTCATTCCTGTTGCCTTGTTTTTTCTGGGCTCGCTTTCTTCATTCTCCCAGACCACAGACTTCCGTCAGGCTGCGGGAAGCGCGATTTCAAAATTTGAGTATTCAGAAGCTATCGTTTTATTGGACAGCGCCATCGCCCGCGTGGGCAGCGAAGCTGAACTCAGAGACCTTAAGCTACTGAAGGCCCGCTGTCAGAAGAAACTGATGCGTTACGAGGCTGCCGCAGAGACCATTGCGGATGCGATGCAGCCTGGAGTACCGGACGTTGAACTGGCCGGCGAACTGGCCGAGTGCAATGTCGCGTCGGGCAAGCTGGAGGACGCCTTTTCTCTGTACTGCATCCTTTGTATGCAGTATCCGGACAATCTGTATTTCGCTATTCAGAGGGCGTCTCTTTTCTATAAGTTCGGGGATTATGAAAGTTGCATCGAAGCATCCAAAGCAATCTGCGAAAAAGAACAGATTCCAGGAGTTGTCTCCATTCTTTGCTCCTGCCTTCTGAAATTCAAGGACTATGACGGAATAATCTCGACTGCTGACGCTTTCCTTGCCGGGCATCCGGACAACAAGACGATCAGACAGGTACTCGGTGTAGCATATTATCTTAAGGAGGATCAGGACAATGCCTATGAAGTCTTCAAGCAACTCCGAAATGATGGTGACGAAAGCTATGGTACTATGTACTACGCTGGGCTCAACGCCCTGTCCTTGAATAGGTTCACTGTTGCGAGAGAGTGCTTCGAGAAGGCTTGGCAGATTGATTCTTCAGATGTCAAGCTGGCTTCCAGTTACGCATATTCGATGTATAAGGACATCGGTCCATTAGGGATTATGCCCGCGATAGAAATGTTCGGAAAGGCAATCAGCCTGACAGAACCGGATCATATGACTATGTACACGATATATGCACGCCGCGCGAAGTGCCAATACGATATTACAAGGTACAAAGAAGCCATCGAGGACTACAAGGCGGCCTATTCATTCAACAATTCTTTCGAGTCATACAGCCTCGCCATAGCCCGCTGCTATGAGGCGATGCAGGACTACCGCAACGCCTTGACCTGGTACGAGAAATACAAGGCGACTCCTGGCCTCTCAGAGGATCAGCTTACCGGCATCACTTACTCGATCAACCGGCTCAAGTCCGAGATACATATGCAGTCTCCAACCTATTGAGTCTTGCGGATGACAGTCTTGCAGGACGGCTAGTTCTGCTCTTTCTCCGGACGGATCTGGCGGCGGATGGCCGGAGTGCCTTCGAGTTCGCTGAAACTCTGGCCCGGCTCTATTATGAGGGCAGGCTTCCTGTCCGGGTCGAAGTTGAATCGCTTGACGTTGTCGGCGGCGTTGTAACCTATCATATTCATTCCTGACGGGAGGTCGGAGATTGTCACTTCTTCCGCGCCGACCTGATTCTGCCTTTCGTACTTGAAATCCTTTCCGATGATTATCAGGTTGCCCAGGTCTGTTTTGGTAATCTTGGACAAGTCGTTGACCTTGAATCCGGTGGCGATGGCAGTGATCTTTACCTTGTCTCCTATTTCAGGGTCGGTCTCCCAGACAAGACCGGTCTTGAACTTGTTGACATTGCCGGTGAAATCGGCGATTTTGGCATTGATTTCCTTCAAGGCGTCCATGGTGAGACTCTGCTCATTCTTCCCGCAGGTGATGTTGATGAGGAGATTCTTTGCTGTGGTGAGGTCGAAGTTGTTCAGGAGGGGTGACTGGAGGGCGCCTTCCACGGCCTGGTCGATCCTGTTTTCCCCAGAACCGACGCCACATCCCATCAGGGCCATTCCGCTGTTTTTCATCATTGTCTTGATGTCCTCGAAGTCCACGTTGATGTAGCCGGGCTTGGAGATGATTTCGGTAATGCCCCGTACTGCGGTCGCAAGCACCTCGTCGGCCTTTGGAAAAGCCTCGTAGATCAGATGGTTGCCGAAGTAGTCGTAGAGTTTCTCGTTGTTGATGATGATGAGGCTGTCCACGTTCTTTACAAGTTCGTGGATGCCGTCAATCGCTCTTGACAAGGCCATATCGCCTTCATTTTCGAACGGAATTGTCACGACGGCCACGGTCAGGATTCCCTTGTCCTTGGCCATCTTGGCTATCTGTGGCGCTGCGCCTGTACCTGTGCCTCCTCCCATTCCGGCGGTGATGAACAGCATCTGGGTGTCTTCGTTGAGTACGACCTTCTCAATCTGGTCCTGAGCCTCCAGGGCAGCGTTACGTCCCTTCGTCGGGTCCGTTCCTGCGCCGAGGGCGTTGTGACCGATATGGATCTTGACAGGGACCGGGCTCTCATCCAAAGCCTGGCTGTCGGTGTTGCAGACTATGAAACTGCATCCTTCGACCTTCTCACGGTACATATAGTTTACAGCGTTGCATCCGCCGCCGCCTACTCCTATCACCTTGATCATTGACTGGATCGGAGTCCAGTTGCCTGCATCGACGATGTCGAAATTCTCATTTATGTCTCCCATGTTCTTTTCCTCCTTTAGATTTCTTCGTTTCCCATCTGGTCGAATATCCCTTCCATTGTCTGGGTTATGCCCTTCTGAATGTGCTTGAACCAGGTGAACTGGGGCTTGCTCTTAACCTTCTTTTCCTTCTTCTTCTCCCGGTACTTCTTGATTTCCTGGTCTGTAGGCTCATCGAAGACGTTGCTTCCATAGTCCTGCGCGTCAAGGACCGACTGCTCGATGGCCGGTTCCGGAACTCCGACAGGCTCTGTGCCCGGATTCAGGTCCTGCTCCTGCACTATTTCGTTCCGGGTTGCATCCTGCTCAGGCTTTTTTTCTTCCATTGCAGGTTCGACAACCGGAACGGCAGGTTCTGTTGACGGCGCAGGGGCGGTCCAGACCCTTCGTCCGGGGGCCTCCTTGACGCAGTTCAGCATACGATCGCCCTTGGCTGCCAGAATCATTCCCATAGAAGTCGCCGCCGTCGCCTCGCTGGCATCGGGACATCCTTCGCAGGAGAAGAACCTTCTAGGATAGCCGATCTTTACTGAATATCCAGAAAGCTCCTTTATGTAGTTGGCGCAGTTGACCAGTTCAGCGCCTCCTCCGGTCACCACTACACCGGCACGAAGCTCATTCTCCGCCGCATAGCCGCTCTGCTGGATTTCGAACAGAAGGGCCTCGATAATCTCCTTCATCCTTGCGGTGATGATTTCCGAGATGTACTTGACACTCACCTGGGCAGTCGGCACCTCGTTCTCATCGACAATCTGGATGGATTTCTCACCGAGGGCGGAAAGCTTGTTGGGCATACAGGCGCCAAAAGCCTTCTTGATGCTCTCAGCCAGATCGAAGGAGAAGTTGCACTCGGACTTGATGTCATTGGTGATGCTGTTGCCGCCGAAAGGTATAGCGGCGTAGTATCTCATGATCTTGCCCTTGAATATCGTCACGGAACTTACTCCGGCTCCGATGTCTATCAGCGCCACTCCGTTCTCCATCTGTTCCTCCTTGAGAACAGCCCTTGCGGTAATGGAGTGAAATATTTCTTGGCGATGGCTATCCCCATCCCGTTGAAGACGCTGTCGATATTGATTGAATATGTCCTCTTGCCGATGAACACCTTGAAATTGCCTTCAAGTCTCTCGGCTGTCATTCCGACGATGTCGTTCTCCAGTTCATTGAGACTGTCCTCTGTAGAGAACGACTGCGCTACGGCGCCGTAGATGACCTGCTTACTGGAGTCATTGAGCGGATAGGATTCTAGAGCCATCGACTTCAGGGCACGTACCTCGGATTCCTGAATCTGAGTGTCCGGATCCGTCCTCTCAGTGCTGGCAGAGGCCGTTTCCTGACGCACCTCATAGCGAGGCAGACCTACAATCACCTGCTGGATCCTTATCTTAAGTTCCTGCTGCGCTTCACTGATCGCTTCGCGAAGCTGCGCCTCCACCTTTCTGGGGTTGAAGACGTAGCTGTAACGTATGCCCTGGGACGGGGTTTCCTTGTAGTATATCACCTGCACATCCTGGTTCTGTATTCTAGCGACACAGACTGCCAGTCTGGAGGTGCCCAGGTCAACTGATGCAATGTACCTTTCTTCCATATAAACTTATTTTCGACAGACTATCTGTCCGTTGTACTTCACGTTCACCGTCGAATAGTAGTCCTTCCCCTTTTCAGGGACGATCGCGGTGTAATATTTCGTTATTTTCAAGAATTTATCCTCAATCTCGACCGGTTGTCCGAAAATGAACCTTTCTTTGCCCTCCCTTGGAATCATAACAAGGTCTCCATTGCTTCGGACCGTTATCTGCACGATGTTTTCAGCCCATATTCCGGATGCATCCATAAATTTCACAAGGCTGATGATCTCGGAAAGCCATTTCTTTCCGGCATCTTCCTTCGGCTCGCCTTTGTAGCCGTTTCCTGTCTCCAGCGGAATCTCCCCGTCGATGATGGGAACCCGTGAGGTGTAGTTTTCCTGCAAAGGGAAGATGAAGCCTCTCTCATCCGCATAGAAACCGACATTCCCGCGCTGGAATCTCACGACCGGCTCTCTCTGGTAGATCTTTACATTCAGGAAGCCGTCCGGAGTCGTGTAGGCTTCAGTTTTCAGGATGGCGCTTTTGCTGTTCAGGATTGTCTCAACCTTAAGCAGGTCCACGCTGTCCAGCCTTTGGCCGATATATGCTCCGTAGTCCTTTTTCAGATAACCCTCCACATCCTGAGCCGTCACGAAGTTGTACTTGTCGGCGAATTCCACCTTGACTCCGGTGCACGCGATTTCACGCCGCCTGTTCTCATTCATACGGAATATTCCGAAACAGATGAGTCCGAGCGCGCAGAACAACGCTGCTATGAGGATTATCCTAAGGCCTTTCTTCATTTATCAATCCTTGCTTCAAGCATTTCTGTTATTGGTCTGATGAGCCTGTCGATGTCTCCGGCGCCGAATGTGGCCAGCACGTCGATCTCATCTTTCCGTAGATAGTCCAAAAGCTCCTCTTTTTTCAGGAGGATTTTCTCCGGAGCAGTCACACTGTTGAATATGATTTCTGATGTCACTCCAGGGATCGGCTCCTCTCTTGCAGGGTAGATGTCCAGCAGGATGAGTTTATCCGCCTGACTGAGGGCCTCGGCGAAATCTTCCGCGAAATCCCGTGTGCGGGTGAAAAGGTGCGGTTGGAAAACAGCCGTCAGTTTCCTTCCGGGAAACATCGCCCTCATCGAGGAAATCGCTGTCGCCAGTTCCTGGGGATGATGGGCATAATCGTCTATATAAGTCAGTCCTGGTGCGTTGACGTGGACGTCCAGCCTTCTCTTCACTCCTTCGAATGTGCCGATCGCATCTTTGATTGCCTTGGGGTCAAGTCCATACTGGAGGCAGATTGCGGAAGCGGCTACGCTGTTCTCGACATTCACCCATCCGGGAACACCTGCTCTGATGCCGCTGATCACTCCTCCAGGATAAATTAGATCGAAAATGTAATGACCCAGCGCATCCGGATGAGGGTCGCGGGCATAGAAATCCGCGGTGGGATCGTTGTAACTGTAGTGCAGGATCCTCGCCTTGGTGTCCTCGGAAGTGATGTCCAGTCCTTTTTTGACAATCACGGTACGTGTTACCTGCGATGCAAATTCCTTGAGGGCTGTGCGCTACTCTTCAAGCGCTCCGTAGATGTCAAGGTGGTCGGCATGCATCGCTGTGATCACTGCGATGGCAGGGTGAAGCTGCAGGAATGAACGGTCGAATTCATCCGCTTCAGCGACCATTGTCGGAGTATGGCTCATCAGAAGGTTCGTGCCATAGTTTTTGGATATCCCACCGAGAAATGCGGAACATCCTTCACCGCTGTCTTCTAGTATGTGCGCGACCAAGGTGCTTGTCGTTGTCTTTCCGTGTGTTCCTGCAACGGCCAGGCAGGTCTGCCCTTCTGCAAGTTCACCCAGCATACGGGACCTCTTGATGACTGTGTAGCCGTGCTCCTTGACATAGGCAAGTTCCTGAAGGTCATCAGGGATGGCAGGTGTATAGACAACCAGCGTTGAGGCCGTGTCCTTAGGAATATAGTCGATGTCATCCTTGTAGTGGACATCGATGCCCTCTTTTTCCAAGGCTTGCGTCAGCTCGGACGGGGTCTTGTCGTACCCCGCCACCGGATAGCCCTTGAATTTGTAGTATCTGGCTATGGCGCTCATTCCTATGCCGCCTATGCCAATGAAATAGATCTTTGAATATCTTGACATCTTCTAAACCAACTTGTAAACTTCATCCGCAATCTTCTGTGCCGCATCCGGCAGAGCCATCTTTCCTGCATTCTCTTCGAGAGCGGCTATTCTCTGAGGATTAGCCAGCAGTTCCATCGCTGTCGGAATCATCTTCTCCATCGCATCGGCATCCTTGACGATCATCGCCGCATTCCTGTTCACCAGGGCCATCGCATTGTGCGTCTGATGGTCCTCGGCAACATTGGGGGACGGAATGAATATTACGGCCTTGTGTGCTGCGCAGAGTTCCGAAACGGAGCTTGCTCCCGAACGGGAAATGACCACGTCAGCCGCAGCGTAAGCCAGTTCCATCTTTCCGATGAAATCCGAATGATGGATATGCCGGATTTTCTCTAGCTGCTTTCCGGCCTGTTCCTTCATAAACTCATCAACTCCGTCCTTGTAGTATTTCCCGCACTGCCAGAGAATATCCACCCCGTCAATGCCTTGGCACCCGTCAGTTATCCATTTCCTGACGCTCTGGTTGAAGCGGCTGCTTCCGAGGCTTCCTCCTACTATGAAGATATGCTTTCTGGACGGGTCGAGGCCATATTCCTTGACTCCCGCCTCCTTCATTTCGGGAGTACAGGGAATGAATACGCTCCTGATGGGATTGCCGGTCAATACAATCTTTTCGGCGGGGAAGAACTTCTCCATACCCTCGTAGGCCACACATATTTTCCGGACCCTGTTGGAAAGTTTCCTGTTTGTGAGACCGGCAAAGCCGTTCTGTTCCTGGATGAGCGATGGGATATCCAGCTTCGTCGCGGCGTAAAGCAGGGGAGCGCTAGCATAACCGCCGACTCCGACAGCCACCTGAGGCCGGAACTCCCTGATTATCCTCTTCGCTCTTCCGATGCTTGAGAGCACCTTGAAAGGCACCTGGATGTCATTTATCAAATTCCTGAGACTAAGCTGTCTTTGCAGACCGACGATTGGGAGACCTTCGATCTTATAGCCTGCTGCCGGAACCTTCTCCATCTCCATCTTCCCTTCCGCTCCGACGAAAAGGATCTCCGTCCCCGGATTCAGCTCCTTCAGTTTGCCGGCGATCGAAATTGCCGGGAAAATGTGTCCTCCCGTGCCACCTCCGCTGATTATGACTCTCAAAGGTTTGTATTCCATATCACTCATTGTTATGATCGGTTTCCCCATATTTTTCTTTATCTGTGCCAAAGGCCCCTCCGTCCTCCTCTGCGGTCCCGGACATTGTCTCAAGTATGTCCAGGTCGTTGAGCGTGCTCTCCATCTCGTCCCTTTCTTCATGCTCCACCAGAGGAGCGGCCTGGGCTGCCTCCCTGGCAATTTTCCTCCGCGCCATCTTGCTTATCGATAGGATTATTCCGAAAGCGAGACTGAACATCAGGAAGGACGAATTGCCGTGGCTGACCAACGGGAGCGTCTGCCCCGTAAGCGGACCCATATCGCAGTTGATCATCATATGCATCATCGCCTGTCCTGTTATCAGGATAACTAGTCCCGCCACCGCTGTTTTCGCGAAATGGTTGTCGCAGTTCCTGACTATGATGGACCCTCTTGCGAGCAGGCTTATGTACAGGATTATGACGAGCAATCCTCCCAACAGTCCGTATTCCTCGACGATAAAACTGAACATATAGTCTTCGAACATAATCGGAACAACATATCTCTGTGTGCTTCTGCCCGGCCCCTTGCCGAGGATGCCGCCTTCGTTTATAGCTATCTTGGCGCTATAAGGCTGCTTGATCTTGTCAAGGGCGTCCTGGAATTCCACGCTGTTCTGGGGTGAAGTCTTCATCACTTCTATCCGTTCCGTGGTGCTGTCCGAGTCAAGTCTGTTCAAGGCGCTTTCCAAGTGAGGGAAAAGGTGCGGGGCTACAAGGGCGATCAGCACGACTATTCCGGCCACGGCAAGTCCCGGACCGAGCAGTTCCTTCACGCTGATTCCACCGATGAGGATGGTGATGAATATAACTCCTCCGATGAAAACCGTGCTGGAAAGACTGCCGACCATAATTCCAAGGCATACCGAAAGAATCGGGAAATAGATGTAGATGACCTTCTTGGTCAGAGGCCTGCCCCAGAAAGGATGAGCCTTTGCAAGGAGATTTGCTATCAGGAACTTGTCGTTCCTGAAAGCATTGACAGCCCAAGACAGATACATCACCATGGCCACCTTCACGACCTCGAAGATGTGGACTTGGAATCCTCCTATCGAGACTATTCTCCAGGCGGAGTTGATTAAAAGAGGCTTAATCGGTCCCACAGGTTTGTGGCTCATCAGAATCAGCAGCAGTCCCATTGAGAAAAAATAGCCCAGTTGGGACACAATCCTGAATAAACCGATGCTTCTGATGTTGTAGCATATGATGATGATGACAAGTCCCAGAAGGGTCACGAACATCTGTTCACTTACTATGGCCATCCTCGTGGTACCCTGCTGGAGAGCAAGCTGGGAGGTTGACGAGAAAATGGCGACTATGGAGATCAGCATCAACAGCAGCACGATCATCCACACCACCTTGTCCCCTTCGAGGTTGTCCACGAAGTTCCACAATGTACTTTTTCTCTTCTTCTCTTCAGCCATATTGTCTTACAGTCTTCTTACCGCTTCCTTGAATTTTTCTCCTCGCTCCTCCATATTATGGAAGAGATCGAAACTTGCGCAGCAGGGGCTCAGGAGCACTACGTCTCCCGGCTTGGCGAATCTGCTTGATTCCTTGACTGCGTCCTCTGCGGATCTGGTCTCAACGAAATTTTCCTTGCCGACAATGCCCTCAAAGGCTTCCCGGATCTTTGTGTTGTCAACACCAAGGCAGACCACGGCTCTGACCTTCTCTTTTACAAGAGACTTCAGAACCTCGTAGTCATTGCCCTTGTCCTTGCCTCCTACAATCCAGACGACTGGTTTGGTCTGGCATTCAAGGGCGTACCAGACAGCATCCACATTTGTGGCTTTCGAGTCATTTATATAGAGCACATCCCTGATGCTAAGCACAGGCTCAAGCCTGTGCTCTATCGGCTGGAATGTGGCAAGGGCTTCCCGGATGGTCTTGCTGTCTATTCCGGAAGCTTTGGCGGCAAGCGCCGCCGCCATAGAATTGTAGATATTGTGTTTTCCGCCCAGCGCGAGTTCCTTCAAGTAGATGCTGCACTCCTCTTCCTCGTATTTTACCACAATCTTGTCATCCTTGAGGAAGGCGCCCTGACCGACTTCCGTCTTCTGGGTGAAAGGCAGACGCTTTGCGGAAAGAATGATCTTGTTGAGGTGGTCTATTGTGATCTCATCGTCAGAATCGAAGATGAAGCAGTCTTCCGGTTTGAGATTCCTGGTGATGCGGAACTTCGACTTGACATAGTTCTCCATCTGGAAGTCGTAACGGTCCAGATGGTCTGGAGTGATGTTGGTGATAATCGCGATGTCGGGATGAAAGTCATAACAGTTGTCAAGCTGGAAACTGCTCAGCTCGATGACGTAGTACTTATGAGGTGTCTCTGCCACCTGCAGCGCCAGACTCTTGCCGATATTGCCAGCCAGTCCTACATCGTAGCCAGCCGACTTGATGATGTGATAGATCAGCGAAGTAGTTGT
>CAYFVE010000014.1:24435-29047 GCA_964346605.1 uncultured Muribaculaceae bacterium
CGTAATGCTCGGTCGCTACCTGAAAAGCGTAACTTTTGCCGATGTTGCCTCCGAGACCCACGTTCAGGCCTGCGTTCCTTAGCAGGTAGTATATAAGGGAGGTGGTCGTGGTCTTGCCGTTGCTTCCGGTGATGCAGATCTTCTTCGCGGTGTCGTATCGTCCGGCGAATTCTATCTCGGACACGATGTGTGTACCTTGTGCCTCCAGTTTCTTCACCATAGGCACAGTGCTTGGTATTCCGGGACTCTTTATGACTTCATCCGCGCTGAGGACAAGTCTTTCGGTGTGCCCTCCCTGTTCGAACGGGATTCCCCATTTCTCCAGGTCTCGGACGAAATGCTCCGGAATACTGCCGTTGTCTGAAAGGAACACGTCAAATCCTTTCACTTTTGCGAGAACAGCGGCTCCGACACCGCTTTCTCCACCGCCTAGTACAACAATTCTGCTCATATTCTTAACTTATCTTATCTTCAACAATGCCAGGGTCGTGACGGCGAGGATGATTCCCACGAGCCAGAACCTTGCTACTATTTTTGCTTCGGGGATGGCCCTTGCCGGGCGGGAAATCAGCGCCGGAATTCCCTCCTTCTGGTAATGGTGGTGCAGGGGACTCATCTTGAACACCCTTCTGCCTTCCCCGTACCTTTTCTTGGTATATTTGAAATAGGATGTCTGCATCAGTACGGAGAGAGATTCCACCAGGAAAATCCCGCAGAGAATCGGAAGTAGGAGTTCCTTTCTCATCAGGACTGCGCCGACTCCGATGATCCCTCCGATGGTCAGGCTTCCCGTGTCTCCCATAAAGACCTGTGCGGGGTAGGAGTTGTACCACAGGAATCCCATCAGCGAGCCGACGAACGCCGACATGAAGATGGCAATTTCTCCGCTTCCCGGAATATACATTATGTTCAGGTAGTCGGAGTTCACCATATTGCCTCCCAGCCAGGCCAGGATGCCCAGCACAACTCCAACTATCGCGCTTGTTCCGGCGGCCAGCCCGTCCATTCCGTCAGTCAGGTTGGTTCCGTTGGAACAGCCGGTGATGACCAGGACGATCATCAGCACATAGATTCCCCATTTGCAGTACCAGCCCCACTTGCCCTTGAACGGAGAAAGCCATTTGTAGTCGAACTCGTGATTCTTGACAAAAGGGATGGTGGTCTTCGTGCTCTTTACGACATTCTCCATTTTCCATCCTGATGTTTCGGCCACGATGGTCTCCGAATCGACGTTCAGGGAACTGCTGCTGCCTCTGGCGACCACATTGGCGACGCCCGGAGTAACAGGGACCTTCTCGCGTACGACGATGCCGTCGCTTAGCCATACCGTCATTCCCACCACCAGGCCGAGGATCAGCTGCGCGGCGAGCTTGACCTTCGGATGAAGACCTTCCTTGTTGTGTTTGAAGACTTTGATGTAGTCGTCCGTGAATCCCAACGCTCCGCACCATATAGTGGTGAAGAGCAGTAGCAGGGTATAGACATTGGTCAGGTCGCAGAAAAGCAGGACCGGAACAATGATGGCGATTATGATAATCACACCACCCATAGTCGGCGTGCCCTTCTTCTGCATCTGGCCTTCCAGACCCAGATCCCTTATCGTCTCGCCGATCTGCTTCTTCTGAAGCCAGCCGATGATGTTCCTTTCGATGAAGAAGGAAAGCAGCATCGCCGTGACGCTGGTGAGCATTGCCCTGAAGGACAGGTAGGTGAACAGGTGCTGCCCCGGGATGTCATACTGCTTGAGGAACTGGAAGAGGTGGTATATCATTGCAACTGTCTTTTAATCATTTTTCCGCATCGTACTGAACACTTCGTCCACCACTTCCCTCTCGTCGAAATGGAGCTTCTCCGTACCAAGTATCTGGTATGTTTCGTGGCCCTTGCCCGCAAGGAGTATGGTGGCTCCCGCAGGAGCGAGCATTATGGCCGTTCGGATGGCCTCCTTCCTGTCGGCTATGAAAATGGCTTTCGAAAGACCGTAGGCACTGAATCCGGCTCTGATGTCGTTCAGGATGTCCGAGGTCTTCTCTGTACGCGAATTGTCAGAGGTCACGAAGATCCTGTCCGAATATTCCTCCGCCACTTTTGCCATCTCTGGTCTCTTGGACCTGTCTCGGTCGCCGCCGCATCCGAACAGACAAATGAGTTCCTTGCCCTTATCGATGTCTGACAAGGTCTTGAGAACATTCTTCAAGGCATCGGGAGTGTGGGCGTAGTCAATTACGACCGAAAGCCCCTTCGGTCCTCTGATGACTTCCAGCCTGCCCGGGGCGGATCCCAGTCTGCTTATAGCCACCAAGGTTTCTTCAGGGTCGGCACCGACAGCCATTGCCGCGGCATATATCGCTAGAATATTGTAGGCGTTGTGCTGTCCGATGAGTCTTGTCCATGCTTCCTTCCCGTCGATCTTGAGGAGCATTCCTTCGAAGCTTTCCTCCATAATACGGCAGGTGTGGTCGGCGATGCCGCGGCAGGAATATGTCACTACCTTCGCCTTAGTGTTCTGAACCATCACTTCTCCGTTGCGGTCGTCGATATTGATGATCGCAACAGCCGTTTTCGGAAGGTTGTCGAAAAACATTTTCTTGCAGCGCAAGTATTCGGCGAAAGTCTTATGGTAGTCGAGATGGTCGTGGGTGAGGTTTGAGAATATCCCGACCTTGAACTTCAGGCCCGCTACTCTTTCCTGCTCAACTCCGATCGAGCTTACCTCCATGAAGCAGTACTCGCATCCGGCGTCCGCCATCTCGCTCAGAAGGGCGTTGATGGTGACAGGGTCGGCTGTGGTGTTGACCGTCTCAATACGCTTTGTGCCGACGTAATTGGCAATGGTCGAGAGTAGTCCGCAGTTGTAACCTTGGGCCATAAACATATTGTAAAGAAGGGTCACCGTCGTTGTCTTGCCGTTTGTCCCGGTGATTCCGACTAGTGTGAGCTTCTCTGAAGGATTGTCATAGAAGTTGGCAGCAATCACGGCCACCGCGTGACGGGAGTCGCCGACCTTGACGAAAGCAACCTCAGGATGGGTCTGGATGAAATCCCCTTCGTCTTCATAGACGACTGCTGATGCTCCGGCGGCAACAGCCTTCTCTATATAGGCGTGACCGTCAGAATCATGTCCCTTGACGGCGATGAAGAGCGCCCCTGGACTGACCTTCCTGGAGTCGTTGCATACCGAAGTTATCTCGATGTCCTGACTGCCCCGGACTCCGAGAACTCCGCTTTCCGCTATGATGTTCCTTAATATCATTTCAATGTTATCGTTACTGTCGATCCTTTTGCAACCTTCTGCCCGGCTTGCGGTGTCTGGGAAGCGACGTGGCCGCTTCCTGTATAAACGCACTTCAGACCACTGTTTTCAATCAAATATACAGCATCCTTAAGCCCTTTCCCCTTGACATCCGGGACATCCGGGTTCTTGGGGTCAGCCGCAGGAGGGATGTTTGCATCAGCCTTCATCACAGGGACGCTCGCTGTGCTCTTTATCTCCTTTCCCCACGTCGGGTCGAGGGCGTAAAGGGCGTCCACTATCTCGCGCATCGCCGCAGCCGGAAGGACGCCGCCATAGACGCTGCCCCTGATCAGATAGGATTTAAGGCAGATGATGGCGCTGTATTTCGGTTCGTCGGCCGGAAAGAAGCCCACGAATGTCGCGAGGTTGTGGTAGCTTCCGTCTCTGGTTACGTATGGAGTCTGCATTCCGTATTTCCTTATTTCTTCCCCTGAGAGCACCTGTCTGGATGTTCCGGTCTTTCCTGCTACCTGGGCCTTCGCTCCCTTTAGCCTTGTGGCGGTTCCTTCAGAGGTCACAGCCTTCATTGCCCTTAGCATTGTGTCGGCTGTCGCCTTGGAACAGATCGACGCGTTAAGCACACTCGGTCCGAACTTCTTCTTGATGACACCGTCGCGCTCAATGTTCTCTACAAGATAAGGCTTCATCATCTTCCCTTTGTTGGCCACCGCGTTGTAGAATGTCAGGATGTGAAGAGGAGTCTGCTGGATTGAATAGCCCATTCCTATGGAACCCAGGGTTGTCCTTGACCATATCTGACTGTCCGGGGAAGGGATATACGGTTCCTGCAGCCCGTCCAGATCGAAGTCGAAGGCCTGTCCGAGTTTATAGAGATAGAGCTTGTCCAGGAATTTCTTGGGATCGTCATCGTAATTCATCACCGACAGGTAGCGGAAGACATAGTTGGATGAAATCTCGAATCCGTGGAGGATGGAGATGTCCTTCATTCCGAGCACGTGGTCATCCTGCGGATAGCCGGGGTGGCCCGGCACGAAGCCGTTGTTGGTCGGAATCCTGTCGTCCAGCGACTTGATGTAGCCGTCCTCCAGGGCTGTCATCAGAGTCGTCGCCTTGAAGACGGAGCCCGGCTCGGAATTCAGTCCGATGGCCATATTGTAGGTCTCGTTAAGACTCCAGTCAGTTGAATCCCTGTTGAGGTTGACCATAGCCCTGATGGCTCCGGTCTTGACGTCCATAATGATGGCGCATCCCATCTCGATTGAACGGTTGTCCTGGATCTGAGCCCTGAGAGCCCTGTCCACTATGTCCTGCATGGTTATGTCCAGTGTAGTCCTGACATCCCTACCGTCCTCCGGC
>CAYFVE010000015.1:0-6136 GCA_964346605.1 uncultured Muribaculaceae bacterium
GCCATAGAACGCACTGTGGGGCAGGTCGGATGTTACAGCGACGAAGTCAGGAAAAAGCTGCAAGGGCCAGTGCTGCCAGCGCCGGCATCCTCATTTCTGTTCTGAAATTCTTCATTTCTTCTGAGTTTTAAGTGTATGCGCAAATAGACACAAAAACAGCCGTGGGTCAAAATAACCTACGGCTAATCTTGAAAATCGTTGCCCAAGAACCTCAGGACGCCTATTTTGAGTAGAAAATGAAGCGGTCTTTATCGAAAAAATCCTTTACAATCTCTGTCCCCGCAAAGCCTGCGGAAATGATAACCTCCTGAGTTTCAGCCCCAAGAAGTTCATTGATTTCCGTGAATCCCTTGCCATCCGTTGAAAGGAACCTTTGTGACCAGCGCGCTATGGCCCTGTAGAAGACCAGGGGGTCGTCATCAGGCACGAAAAGGGCTGTGGATGGCTCGTAATTCAGCACATTGGACATCATCTGAGACTTCTGGGAATCCATTATGTATGGTGGATTGCTCAGGATAAGGTCGAATTCTCCGTAGTTGAATTCCTGCTCGGTGTCAAGTACATCGGCGACGACGAATTGCGGAGCGAAAGCTCCTCTCTCCTTCAGGCGAGCGGCGAAATCCTGGCCCAAAGCGACCATTATCGCCTTCTCCGAGATGTCGGCGGCGACCACTTCCGCTCCGGGAATATTCAGCGCCAGAGTCCAGGCTATGCATCCTGATCCGGTGCAAAGGTCCAGGACTCTTACAGGACGGGACTTGCCATAGGCGGCACGCATACGCTGCATTCTGGAACCTGTCTTTATCGCTTCACGGCAGAGGATCTCCGTCTCCGGCCTGGGTATAAGGACATCCGGAGTGACTTTGAATTCAAGGTCGCAGAACTCCGTTACGCCGATGACGTACTGGATCGGCTCTCCTTTCTCAAGACGCCTGAGGTCATTCTCGAGAACATCCGCGGACTTGTCCTTGATGACATAGTCCGGCTCGACGATATGGGTATAACTTTTTGTGCCGATTCTGTACTCACACAGCATCAGTACAATGTTTCTGGCCTCTACAGCCGGGTAAAGCGGTTCAAGCCGCGCAAAGCCTTCCTTAAGGAAATCTTTCAATAGCATAGGTAAGCGAAACGGTTAGCCGGGGTTTCAAGAGTTCTCGATGATTCCGGTCAGGAAATCCGTGATGTCAAGACCCGCGGTTCTGATCATCTTCGGGACAAGCGATGCACTTGTCATTCCCGGAATGGTGTTTACTTCCAGAAAATACAGGCCATCATCGCCCAAAATGTAGTCCATCCGGACAACACCGGCGCAGCCCAGATGTGAGTATAACTTCTCACTGACGAACTGGATCCTGTCTCTGAGTTCATCATCAATCGGTGCAGGGCAGATCTCCTTGCTATGGCCGTTATATTTGGCGTCATAGTCGAAATAGTCGTTCTCAGTAACCACTTCAATGACAGGAAGAGACTTGACTCCATCCGCATCGGCATAGGACGCGCAAGTGAATTCGCGCCCTTCCACACCCTGCTCTACAATAACTGTAGGGCCCTCGGAGAAAGCGAATCGGATGGCTTCAGGAAGTTCTTCAGCCGCCTTTACCTTGGTGATTCCGAAACTGGAGCCGCCATCGGTCGGTTTGACGAACACTGGGAACCTCAGTTTTTCTGAAACCCTTTCGCAGACTGCTTCTATGTCCATTCCGTTTCGGACAAAGACGTCCGGAGCGGTCTTGACGAAATCCACATCACGAAGATAACTCTTGCAGGCGAACTTGTCAAAGGCGACGGTGGAGACAAAGGCGCTGCAACTGCTGAAAGGGATGCCCAGCATCTCAAGGTAGCCCTGCAGCAGACCGTTTTCACCCGGAGCGCCGTGCTGCATTATGTAGACATAGTCGAAATTCACCTTTTCTCCAAGCACCTTGACAGAGAAGTCTGTCTTGTCGATTTCCGGTCTGGAGCCTTCCGGGAAAGGGATCCTCATAGCATCCTTTTTCTTCATAGCCACCAGCTGCCACTTCCCGAATCGCGCGAATATCTCATAGACATCGTACTTCGTCCCGTCTATCCTGGAGGCGGTAAACTCTCCACTGCGGCAAGCGACCTCCCACTCAGAGGAGTCGCTTCCATAAATCACAGCAATCTTCCTGTGCTTTGTCATATTCCTGAATCATTCAAAATAGTAATCTTCGATCTGCTCCTGACTTGTCTGGGAGGCATCGTCGTCACCACCGCTGCATCCAAGGCCTTCGGTATTGGCAGGAACCGAAAACTTGTCCGCAGCCGTCACGCCGAGAGTGCCGTCGGCTATGACTTTCTGCATAAATATTCCCCAGGTAGGCAGAGACATATTCGCACCCTGTCCGAGGGCTCCAGACTGGAAATGGACCTGGCGGTCCTCCGCTCCTGTCCAGACTCCGGCCACGAGAGTAGGGGTGTAGCCTATGAACCAGCCGTCGGAGTTGTCGTTGGTGGTTCCGGTCTTGCCGGCTATCTCTCCCATAAGGTTGTAGCGGTAGCGGAGCCTGTTGGCCGTGCCGCCCTGGACAACGCCTTCCATCAGATTGACCATCAGATAGGCCGTGCCCTCACCAATGGCCTCCCGCTTCCTGTTCGTGAACTCGCTAAGGACATTCCCCTGGCTGTCTTCGATACGGGTCACGAAGAGAGGTTCTATGTAAACACCCTTTGAAGGGAAGGTGTTGTACGCCGCTACCATCTCCCATAGGGAAATGTCTGCAGGACCTACGCACAGCGCAGGCACCTCGTCGATGCGGCTGCTGATTCCCATCCTCCTCATCATATCGGCCATAGCCTCGGGACCGAACTGTTTCATAAGGTAGGCGGATATGTTGTTTGAGGAGTTTGTGAGTCCCCACTTCAGTGTCACAGTCTGGCCTATCCATTTCTCATTGTCGGTGCTTCGAGGAGTCCACGTCTGGCCTCCCGCGATGACGAAGGACTGAGGAAGGTTGACAACCTGGGTGCAAGGATTCATTCCCTCCTGCATAGCCAGGGTGTAGAGGAACGGCTTTATCGTGGAACCGACCTGACGCTTTCCCTGACGTACGTTGTCGTACTTGAACCAGCGGTAGTTCGGTCCCCCGACATAGGCCTTGACGCGGCCTGTGCCAGGTTCCATCGCCACGAACGCGGTCCTGAGCATCGACTTGTAGTAGCGGATCGAGTCGTCAGGAGTCATCGTGGTGTCGATATATCCCTTTTTGTTATAGGCGAACACACGCATCTTGGCCGGCTCCGAGAAGGTCTTCAGTATCTGGGAGTCGCTGAGCCCTTCGTTCTTCAGAATACGCCAGCGGTCGCTCCATCTGCGAGCCTGATTCATCACCCTTTTACGGGTGGCCTCGTCGATGTCGTTCGAGAAAGGAGCGTTGGTCTTGTATTTCAGATCCTTCTGAAAATCCTTCTGAAGGCTGGTGATCCTTTCCGCCACAGCTTCTTCGGCATATTTCTGCATCTTGTAGTTGATCGTGGTGTAGATCCGGAGACCGTCCCTGTCAAGGTCGTAGGACGAACCGTCGGCCTTCCTGTTCTTGGAAAGCCAGCCATAGAGCTCGTCGTTCGCCCAAGCGAGAGAATCAGCCGTATAGTCCTCGCGGACCGAATAGTCCGAACGATGAGGCTTCCTGGCATTCATAACGCGTCGGATCATATCCCTGAAATAAGGAGCGTGGCCGGAATTGTGGTCCTGGACTGAATATGAAAGCTCGATAGGGACCTGCCTGATGGAGTCTCTCTGGCCTTTGTCTATGTAGCCGGCCTTCTGCATCTGGCCGATTACGAAATTCCTTCTGGCAAGAGCCTTGTCCGGATTGAGAGCCGGGTTGTATCTCGTCGGCTTGTTGGCCATCCCGACCAGCATCGCGGACTCCTCTATATTCAGATCGGAAGGCATCTTCCCGAAGAAAGTTTCTGATGCAGAGCGGATTCCGAAGGCGTTGCTTCCGAAGAAAATGGAATTGAGATACATTGTCATTATCTCATCCTTCGTGTAATTCTTCTCCAGTTTCACAGCCGTGATCCACTCCTTGAGCTTGGTCCAGACCATCCTGATCTGACGCACCCCGGGGATCCTGCTGTCCATTTCGGCTCTTGGGTAGAGAGTCTTGGCGAGCTGCTGAGTTATTGTGCTTCCTCCACCCTGGCTCGAACGGCGCATAAGGATCGTCTTGAAGAGCACGCGGCCAAGTCCCTTGAAATCGATTCCTGAATGACTGTAAAAGCGCGCGTCTTCGGTGGCCACCGCGGCATGAACAACGTGGGGGGATAAATCCTCGTACTTCACATAGGTTCTGTTCTCAATATGGAATGTTGTCAGGATCTCGCCTTCTTCAGAGATTATCTGAGTGGCAAGATTGCTCTCCGGATTCTCCAACTCCCTGAATGAAGGGATGTCAGCGAAAATCCATACGAGAAGAATCATACCAATTAGAGCAAGAACCGGAAGCGTTATCAGAATCCAGAACCATTTCGTGATTTTCTTTCGAGTCTGTTCGGTCATAATAGGGCAAATTTATAACAAAATTTGGAAAATTGCCCGATTTGTGGCTTACTTTGCAGTTTGAAAACAAAGGACATACTGTGAACAACTTCAAAAAAAGATGATTATGTCAGACAATCTCGTTATAGTTGAGTCTCCGGCAAAAGCCAAGACAATCCAGAATTTTTTAGGCAGCGGCTACGTAGTAAAATCCAGTATGGGTCACATCAGAGACCTTCAGGACAAGAAACTCAGCGTGGACGTTGACAAGGATTTCACTCCGGAGTATGTCATCCCGGCGGCAAAGAAGAGAGTTGTCGCCGATCTGAAGAAAGCAGCGGAATCAGCAAAGACGGTTTGGCTCGCATCCGATGAGGACCGCGAGGGAGAGGCCATCTCCTGGCATCTGTTCGAGGCACTTGGCCTCAAGAAAGAGAACACAAGGAGAATAGTCTTCCACGAGATCACCAGAAACGCTATCGTCAGCGCTGTGGAAAACCCCAGGGACATTGATATGAATCTCGTCAACGCCCAGCAGGCCCGAAGAGTGCTTGACCGCCTTGTCGGCTTCGAACTGTCTCCCATCCTTTGGAGAAAAATCCAGCCTAAGCTTTCCGCAGGCCGCGTGCAATCCGTGGCCTTGAGACTGGTGGTCGAGAGAGAGAGGGAAATAATGAACTTCAAGAGCGAATCATATTACAGGGTTGAGGCTGTCTTCCATCCGGAAGGGACTCCAGCAGGAGTGAAAGTCAAAGCCGCGCTCGACACCAGGTTCACCAGCATCGAAGATGCAAGGAAATTCCTCGAAGACTGCAAGGACGCCGAATTCACGATCACCGGTGTCGAGAAGAAGGAGGCGGTCAGGACACCAGCCGCACCTTTCACGACCTCTACTCTCCAGCAGGAAGCCGCCAGAAAACTTCACTTCCCGGTCAGCGTTACGATGAGGGTGGCCCAAAGCCTCTACGAGCGTGGACTCATAACCTATATGAGAACCGACTCTGTCAACCTCTCCGGCCTCGCGATCAACACCTCCAAGGAATACATCTCCGAAAACTTTGGCCCGGAATATTCAAAGGTCCGCCAGTACAGGACGCACAGCAAAGGCGCGCAGGAGGCCCACGAGGCGATACGCCCTACCTATGTATCCAACACCGAAATCGAAGGAACCGCGCAAGAGCAGAAACTCTACAACCTGATCTGGAAGAGGACTGTGGCGAGTCAGATGGCAGACGCCAGAGTTCTCAACACTACTATGAGGATTTCCTCAGACAAAAGGAGTGAGAAATTCAACGCGCAGGGCACCCAGGTGCTTTTTGACGGCTTTCTGAAACTCTACATCGAAGGCACGGATGACCAGGAGGTACAGGGTGAAGACATAAAGCTTCCTCACCTCAGGGAAGGAACGACGATGGAGAGCAGAGGAATGACCGCGGAATGCCGGTTCACTCCGGCTCCTCCAAGGTATTCCGAGGCCACTCTCGTAAAGAAACTTGAGGAACTGGGCATCGGACGTCCTTCAACCTACGCTCCGACAATCTCTACTATACAGAACCGCGACTACGTGGAAAAAGGCGAGAAAACCGGAACAAAACACGACATCTGCCTGCTCGAGCTGAAAAACGGCAAAAT
>CAYFVE010000015.1:6146-15124 GCA_964346605.1 uncultured Muribaculaceae bacterium
TCTCGTGAAGGAACTTGAGGAACTGGGGATAGGCCGTCCTTCGACTTACGCGCCTACTATAGCCACCCTGACAACCGGAAGGGGCTACATCGTCAAGGGAGACAAGGAGGGCAGGAATGTGACAGTCCACGACCTTAAGCTCAAGGACGGAGCGGTGACAGAAAGCACCAGAAACGAATCGGTCGGAGCCGAGAGAGGCAAGCTGCTTCCGCAGGAGATCGGAATGATCGTCACCGACTACCTTGAGAGGAACTTCACCGACATTATGGACTACGATTTCACAGCCAACGTGGAGAAAGACTTCGACAAGATCGCTGACGGCGGCCTCGTCTGGAACGAAGTCATCGGGGAATTCTATTCTCCTTTCCACAAGAAAGTGGATGAGGTCCTCCACGACGGGAACTACAGCCACGTCTCCCGTGAACTCGGAACAGACAAGGAGGGCAACCCCGTCATAGCGAAATTCGGGAAGTTCGGGCCGTTCATCCAGATAGGCGAAGGAGAGAAGGCCCAGTATGCCTCGCTCGGCAAGGGGCAGCTCATTGAAAACATCAGCCTTGAAGAAGCCCTGAATCTCCTCCAGCTGCCACGCAGCGTCGGACAGTACAACGGAGTAGAGATCATCGCCCTGAAGGGACGCTTCGGACCTTATCTCAAGTACGGAGAAAAGAATGTCTCCCTTCCACGCGGGAAGGACCCTCTATATGTCACGCTTGAGGAATGCGCCGCGATCATCGAGGAAAGTCTCAACAGGACGCCTGCCAATTCAGTTGTAACCGAATATCCGGACTCGGACATCCAGATCATCAACGGACGTTACGGACCGTACTTAAAACACGCGGGAAGCAATTACAGGATTCCTAAAGGCACTGATGCCGCAACCCTGACCGAGCAGGCCTGCCAAGAGATTATTGACAATTCAAAACCTACCGAAAAAGGGCACAGAAGATTCAAGAAGTCTTGATTTTATAAAAAATATGCCTAAATTTGCGACAGTAAAGTTATAAACAGAAAGCAATGGCAACCTATCACATCGATCAGATAGACCAGAAGATTCTGTCGTTTCTGGTAAACAACGCAAGAATGCCTTTCCTTGAAATCGCTCGTGAGTGCGGAGTCTCAGGGGCAGCTATTCATCAGAGAGTCAAAAGATTAGAGACAAACGGAGTGATCACGGGCTCGCGTCTGCTCGTCAAGCCTCAGGCTCTTGGGCTGAATGTCTGCGCATTCGTAAGCGTGACTCTGGCCGAAGCGGACAAGTACCCGGAGGTCGTTGCAAGTCTTAAGAAGATCGCCGAGATCGTAGAGTGTCATTTCGTAACCGGAAAGGCGGCTCTTCTCCTGAAGGTCTATTGCTTTGACAACGACCATCTTATGGAGATCCTTCTGAACACCATACAGAACATCCCTTACATTCAGTCAACCGAAACGATGATTTCCCTTGACCAGGCGATAGAGCGCCAGGTCTGGGTCAAGGACTACAAGCACACAAGCTACCAGTCTACCGACAAGAAGACGAAATAATCATCCTGGCCAGAGAAAGATCCTCCGGTGAAGTCAGTTTGAAATTGGACCTCTCCCCTTCACAGAAGGTGAGAGGTATTCCTTTTCTGGAGGCCACGGAAGCGTCGTCGGTAAAGGATGTGTCAAAAGGCTGTGAATAAGCGGATTTGATGTCCTCGGAACGGAACATCTGAGGAGTCTGGGCGCCGAATATCCGGCTCCGGTCAGTTTCGGCGTATTCTCCCGTATCCTGGTCGAGGGTGTCCACCATGGGAACCACGGGGATCAAGGCTCGGAGCCCTTCGGATTCCATTCGGGAGAACATCGAGGTTATCAGCTCCTTTGAAACCAGAGGTCTCGCTCCGTCGTGGATCGCCACAATAAAACCGTCAGGAACCTTTTCCAGCGCATTCCTTACGGAATGGAAGCGTGTAAAACCACCTGTAACAAGAGTCTGGGGGCAGGTGAACTCCTCCGTCAGGCAATATTCCTTCCAAAAAATCAGATGGTCCTTTGGCAAAACTGTAACCACACGGATGTCAGGAACGGCAGAAACGAAGGTTTCAATCGTCATTCTCAGGACGGGACGGCCTCCGAGATCGAGGAACTGTTTAGGGATTCCAGAGCCCATCCTCGTTCCGCTTCCGGCTGCAGTGACAATCAATATTTTATTTCTCTTGTTCATTTATTCCATACAAATATAAGTTTTTTTGTATATTTACAATTTGTATAGCAGACTTTGTAATTATGGCTTTTTCATTTCTCACACAAGAGATCGCAATGGACCTCGGAACGGCCAATACCGTCATCTTCAGCAATGACGAGATTGTCCTTGACGAGCCGAGTATAGTCGCAATAGACAACAACACACAGAAATGCATCGCGATCGGCCAGCAGGCCAAACTGATGCACGAACACACCAACCCCGGAATCAAGACGATCCGTCCCCTGAGAAACGGAGTAATCGCCGACTTCAATGCGGCCGAGATGATGATCAAAGGCTTCATCAAGCAGGTGAACAATCTGAAAAGATCCCTCTTCTCCCCTAATCTCAAGATCGTGGTCGGCATTCCTTCGGGCTCTACGCAAGTGGAAATCAGAGCCGTCCGCGACTCCTGCGAGCACGCCGGAGGCCGCGATGTCTATCTGATCTACGAGCCTATGGCCGCAGCCCTGGGTATCGGGCTGGACGTCGAGGCGCCTAAAGGAAATATGGTTGTCGACATCGGCGGAGGCACCGCGGAGATCGCCGTGATCTCGCTTGGCGGCATCGTCGAGCAGGAGAGCGTGCAGACGGCGGGAGATGTGTTCAACAACGACATCCAGTACTATATGCGCCAGCAGCACAACATCAGGATCGGAGAAACCACTGCGGAAAAGATCAAGATCGCGGTTGGAGCGGTGATTCCCGAACTGGACGATGAGCCGGAACCATACGTTGTCAACGGTCCGAACCTGATGACCGCCCACCCTGTGGAGGCGACCGTAACCTACCAGGAGATCGCGCACTGCCTCGACAAGTCGATAGCAAAGCTGGAGACCTCCATCCTTCACGTGCTTGAGCAGACTCCTCCGGAATTATATTCAGACATCGTCGAGAACGGAATCTTCCTCTCTGGCGGCGGAGCTCTCCTAAGGGGTCTGGCGAAGCGTTTCACAGAAAAGGTGAATATTCAGTTCCACGTTGCGGAAGACCCGCTCAGGGCCGTTGCAAGAGGAACCTGCATAGCACTCAAGAAGACATCGAACTACTCATTCCTTATGAGGTAAAATGCCAAAAGAGAGATCTGTCGCTTCAACAATCTTCAGTGTCGCGGTTTTCATTCTACTGGAAATCGCGGCTCTGCTTATGTTGTCGAACAACAACAGGCTTCAGAAACTCTGGCTGGCAAGGATCTCACACGGCTTTATGGCGAAGACCTGGGGAGCCTCCCAGGCGATTGGCAAGTACTTCTCCCTCAAGAAGCAGAACGATGAACTGGCTCTTGAGAACTCAAGGCTCCTGGATCTGGTGAGCCAGTACGAACTGACCCTCCGCTCGCACAATCCCGGGAATCAACCGGAACTGAAGAACAACGGCTTCCTCTACATTCCTGCCACCATCGTCAAGATAAGCACGAACTCACAGCACAATTACCTAATACTGGACAAGGGAAGCGAGGACGGAGTCGTGCAGAACTCAGGTATCATCACTTCAGACGGGGTGATCGGCATTGTGGATGCAGTCAGCAGGCATTATTCCTACGCCATCTCGTTTATGGACACAGAGTCCAGCATCAGCGCCAGGATCGACACCACCGGCGCCGTCGGACCTCTCGGATGGGATGGCGTCAGCTCCAACGGAGCCGTCCTGAAAGAAATTCCGCTTCAGTACAAATACTCCCCAGGAGACACCGTTTACACAAGCGGCTACTCGGCGATCTTCCCTGCAGGGATACCTATAGGGGTGGCAGGAGACGCAAAGGTGATCAACGGCGCGACGAACGAGATCAAGGTCCGTCTTTTTCAGGATTTCACAGCGCTCAAATACGTCACCATAGTTGAAAACACCAGGGCGGCCGAAATCGAGGAGATAGAAAACAGAAAGCAGGAGGAAAAGAAATGAGAAACAGTTTCACCCTGACATACATCCTTCTGGTGATTGCACAGATGCTTCTGTGCAACTATTTCCACTTCACTCCATACATTATGCTGACGATACTTCCTGCGATGGTCTTCTGCCTTCCGATAAGGATCAGTCCGGCGGCGACGATGCTGATTGCATTCGTGACAGGACTGGCGGTGGACTACCTCGCTGAAGGCACATTAGGCATAAACGCGATGTCGCTGGTCCCCGCCGCCTTTCTCAGAAAGCCTCTGACCGGATCTCTCTTCGGAGTTGAACCGTTCGAGCAGAAGGAGAACGTGACGATCAAGAAATATGGTTTCGGAAGAGTTTCCTTCGCGCTTATGATAGAAACCGGGCTCTTCCTGCTGATTTACATCCTTGCCGACTGCGCGGGGACAAGGCCGTTTTGGTTCATCGCCACAAGATTCGGAATGTCCTTGCTGGCCAGTTATTTCGCTTCTGTCCTCATCATCAACCTCCTGACCTATGACAACAGAAGGTAATCACAGAAGCCACGCCCTGCTTGTAGGATTGGTGGTGGCTGCAGCCATCATTTTGTGCAAACTTTTCTATATCCAGATCATCCAGGACAAGTACAAGATCAACGCGTCGAACAACTCGATGGTCTATGACATCATCTATCCGACCCGCGGAATCATCTACGACCGCAATGGCAAGATCATCGTCTCAAACAAGGTGACATACGACATACTTGTGACTCCGAGAGAAGTCCATTCCTTCGATACCCTGATGCTTGCCAAGGCTTTGGACATAAGCCCTTCATTTATCCGCGAGAAGATGGAGGAGTACCGGAAAAACAGGCGGAAAATCGGCTACCAGAGTATGGTGATGCTCAAGCAGATCAAACCTGAGACCTATATGAAGTTCGCTGAGCTGCAGTACAATTTCCCCGGCTTCAGGGGTCAGGTGCGAAGCATTAGGGACTACCCTGTCAATGCCGGCGGCAACCTGCTTGGCTACGTGACTGAAGTCGACCAGAACTATATTGAGAACCATCCCGGCGAATACCGTCCGGGGGATTATGCCGGAAAGACAGGCATAGAGGCTGCCAGGGAGAAGGAACTCAGAGGGGAGAAGGGCTACCACATCTACCTCAGAAACTCCAGAAACCAGATCGAGCAACGCTACAAGGATGGAGAGATGGACAAGGAAGCGGTGCCGGGCAACGACATCATCACAACCATAGACGCCGACCTCCAGCAGTACGGACAGGAGCTTATGAGGAACAAGGTCGGCAGTCTTGTGGCGATAGAGCCGAAGACCGGGGAGATCCTCTCGCTTGTCTCCAGTCCCGGAGTGGATGTCAGTATGCTCGCCGACATCAGCCAGCACTACAACGAGATCATCAAGGATCCGCACAGGCCGATGTTCAACCGGGCGGTTCAGGCTCCCTACCCTCCCGGATCAGTCTTCAAGCTCGTCAACGGCCTTATCGGACTGGAGGAAGGAACGCTGACCCCGGACATGACGTATCCGTGCAGCAACGGCTACCACTTCGGAAGACACAAGCTTGGCTGCCACGCCCACAGGTCTCCCCTGAATCTTGAGGAATCGATAATGATGTCCTGCAACGGGTACTTCTGCTATGTCCTGAAGGCTATCTTGGAAAACAAGAAATACGGTTCCATCGACGAGGCCCTTGACAAGTGGAATGCCTATGCCCAGAGTTTCGGCTTCGGAAAGAAACTCGGCAGTGACTTTCCCGCCGAACTAGGAGGCACCCTGCCGACTTCCAAGCTGTACAACAAACGCTACGGCAAGGGAGGTTGGAAGTTCACTACGATCATTTCCATCTCGATCGGACAGGGAGAGGTCGGAGTAACGCCTCTCCAGATCGCCAATCTGGCGGCCACAGTAGCGAACAGGGGATGGTACAAGATCCCTCACATCGTCAAAGAATCCGAAGGAGTGGAGATCGACCGGAAATACTACGAAAGACAGTACACGATGGTTGACACCACCAACTTCAAGAAAGTGATAAAGGGTATGTGGCGGGCGGTCAACAGCGGCTACGGTTCTGGAGGAACCGCTTCCGTCGCCGCAGTCGACGGTCTGGATATTTGCGGAAAGACCGGAACGGCGCAAAACCCACGCGGTGCGGACAATTCGGTATTCATCTGCTTCGCTCCGATGGACGATCCGAAAATTGCGGTTGCGGCGTACATTGAAAATGCAGGTTTCGGTGCGACTTGGGCGGCCCCTATCGCATCGCTGCTGATTGAAAAATACCTCAACGGAGAAATCAGTGACGGCGCGCGCAAGGATCTCGAACGCAGAGTCCTTAACGGAAATCTGATGTCACGTGTAAAGGCATACAAATAGGATGGAGAATTTTTCAGACAGAGGACTCAAGAAGTCGGTGGACTGGAAGCTGGTGATCGCCTACCTGCTTCTGATATTTATCGGCTGGGTCAACATCTACGCTTCCATCCATTCCGAAAGTCCGGCTACCATCTTCGACTTCAACTTCCGTTCAGGAAAGCAGTTTGTATGGATCCTGACCTCACTTGGCCTTGCGGCGCTGATCCTGTTCGTCATCAATCCGCAGTTCTGGCGAAGCGCTTCGCTGCCTATTTACCTTGGAGTGCTTTTCCTGCTGGTTGCGGTGATATTCCTTGGCGTGGAAGTCAAGGGGTCGCGGTCGTGGTTCGAATTCGGCCCCATAAGATTCCAGCCGGCGGAGGTCAGCAAGATCACGACGTCCCTTCTTCTGGCCACGGCGATGAGTATGACCAACTTCAAGATAACAAGGCTCAAGGACCTGATGCTCGTGGCCTTGATCCTGGTTGTGCCGATGGTCGTGATCCTTGCGGAAAGTGAAACGGGCTCCGCGCTGGTCTATGTCGGATTCATATTCGTGATGTACAGGGAGGGCTTTTCCGGATGGTGGCTTCTCTACATAGGAGTGGCCATTCTGATGTTCATATTGACACTGACGGTTTCCGCATTCGCTGCAATCCTGGTGTTGCTGGGAGTAATCATAGTCTGCGATGTGGCGAACGACGGTAAAATCGACAGATGGGCATGGATGAAGTTCCTGGCGCTGACCGCGCTCTGCCTGCTGCCTCTGATATTCGGAAAGGAAGATGCGGAGAACCCTGAATCCCTGATGTCCAGGATAAATCCTCTTTACGTCCTGGTCGGGGTCATCCTCTGCGCCGTCCCGTTCCTCATTGTAAAGGGTTACAGAACCAGGAACCGCTTTCTGTCGCTGTCTTCCCTCGGTCTAATTGCCGGAATAACACTTGTCTTTTCAACCGACTTCATATTCAACAACGTCCTTCAAGACCATCAGAGGAAGAGAATCGAAGTTCTTCTTGGCCTCAAGGACGACCCTTCCGGTGTCGGCTACAACGTCAACCAGTCGATGATCGCCATAGGATCAGGAGGACTGACAGGAAAGGGCTTCCTGAACGGAACGCAGACGACATTCGGTTTCGTGCCGGAGCAAAGCACGGACTTCATTTTCTGCACAGTCGGAGAAGAGTGGGGCTTTCTGGGATGTCTCGTCGTGATCCTGCTCTATGTGTTCCTGATTTGGCGTCTGATCTATGATGCAGAAAAATGCAGAAAGTCCTTCAACCGGATTTATGGCTACTGTGTGGCTGCCTGCGTGTTTATGCATCTTTTCATCAACATCGGTATGACCATCGGTCTGATGCCGGTGATCGGCATCCCCCTGCCACTGCTGAGTTACGGAGGATCTTCTTTATGGGCGTTCACGATTCTGATATTCATCTTCGTGGCCCTTTACAGACAAGAGAAGAAATACTATTAATCCAATGCATATGAAAAAAATTCTGATCACATCTTTCACATTTTTCCTCTGCGCCGCAGGCTTCGCCCAAGTCAAGGTCGCCGTACACGAAAACGCTGAAAACCAGCCGATCATCCCTAAGGAAATCTACGGCCAGTTCGCCGAGCATCTCGGAAGGTGCATCTACGACGGAATCTGGGTCGGAAAGGATTCTCCTATTCCAAACATCGACGGTTACCGCAAGGACCTCGTGGAGGCTGTCCGTGAGCTGAAAGTTCCCGTGCTCCGCTGGCCGGGAGGCTGCTTTGCGGACGAGTACCATTGGATGGACGGCGTAGGCCCCCAGGAAAAGCGCCCTAAGATGGTCAACAACAACTGGGGAGGAACCGTAGAGGACAACTCGTTCGGCACGCACGAATTCCTCAATTTCTGCGAGCTTCTCGGCATCGAGCCGTACATCTCAGGGAACGTAGGTTCCGGCACTGTCGAAGAACTTGCCAAATGGGTTGAATATATGACCGCTGAAAACGGCACAATGGCTGATATGCGCGCCGACAACGGCCGCAAGGAGCCTTGGAAGGTCAAGTATCTGGGAGTCGGCAACGAGAGCTGGGGCTGCGGAGGCAATATGACTCCGGAATTCTACTCCGATCTTTACAAGAGATACGCTATCTACTGCCGTAACTATAGCGGCAACAGCCTTTACAAGGTAGCCAGCGGTGCGTCCGACTACGATTACAACTGGACCAGAGTCCTTATGAGGAACATAACCAAGGACGTGGCCAGCATCTCCCTCCACTACTACACTTGCAAAGGTTGGGAAGGTTCGAAAGGCTCTGCAACCGACTTCATCGAGGATGAATACTACGACGTGCTAGCAAAATGCGTGGAGGTTGAGGAAGTACTCCGCAACCACGAAGCCATTATGAATCTTTACGACCCTGACAAGAAGATCGATCTCCTTCTGGATGAGTGGGGAACCTGGTTCGACGTCGAGCCCGGAACCAATCCGGGACACCTCTTCCAACAGAACACAATGAGAGACGCTCTCTTGGCATCCCTTTCACTTGACATATTCAACAAGCACAC
>CAYFVE010000015.1:15134-24729 GCA_964346605.1 uncultured Muribaculaceae bacterium
AGATGGCCAACATCGCCCAGATGGTCAACGTGCTTCAGGCGATGATCCTCACTAAGGGTTCAGAGGTCGTTCTTACTCCGACCTATCACGTCTTCAGGATGTACAACGTACACCAGGACGCGCAGGCGATTCCTGTCGATGCTCCGAAAGACAACAAGGTCTCCCCTTCAGGAAGACTCTATCCGGAGATCTCTGTAAGCGCTTCAAAGTCTGACGCGGTCAATGTGTCCCTTACGAACACTTCACTCACAGAGTCTAAAACCGTAGAACTCACATTCGACTCCCTCAAGCCTTCGTCAGTTTCAGGTGAAGTCCTGGCAGGAAAGGGCAAAGGTCTCGATGCAGCCCAGTCCTACAACGACTTCAACCACAAGTCCCCTGTCACTCCGGAGGCATTCAAGGACTTCAAGGCCAGCGGGAAGACCCTCAAGGTCACCCTGCCTCCAGCTTCTGTTGTCACCCTCTGCGTGAAGTAAGGGCATAAGAATCTGTTTTGCCTCACCAAAGGACTTGCCAACCCACAAATTTCTGTACTCCCTTGAGACTGCCGTGCCAGCCATGGTTTTATCATCATTTTTTTAGTAACAGTTAATAAATGATATTATGAAAGGATTGCTAACTGCAATTGCAGCTTTTGTGATTATGGCGCTTGCAGCGGAATCAAAGGCGGTTCCGGCAGCCGACAAGGGCGGATTTTTGGAAAGGATTTATGATTATATCGAGAACCTGGATGTTTTCGAGCAGGGTCAGGAAGAAGGCCGAGCATATTACATCCCGGAACATCATAAACTGCTCAACGGGCAGTGGAAGTTCTTCTACGCCGATACTCCCGAGGAGATTCCGGCAGATTTCTTCAAGGAGAATTTCTCCGATTCCAAGTGGGATAAGATTGACGTGCCTTCCAACTGGGAGATGCGCGGCTTCGGTGACCCGATGTTCAGGAATGTCAGCGCTCCATTCAAGGCAAATCCTCCATTTGTGCCGCGTGAATATAATCCCACAGGTGCCTATCGTACTTACTTCACTGTTCCGGACAGCTGGAAGGGTGAAGAGGTCTTCCTCAGATTCGAGAAGGTGGCTTCCGCATCGTTCCTATGGGTCAACGGTTATGAAGTTGGATATAACGAGGGTGCTCAGGAACCGGCAGAATATGACATAACTCCCTATCTCAAGAAAGGGCGCAATACCGTTGCGATGATGGTGGTGAAGTATTCCGACGGATACTATCTGGAAGGTCAGGACTACTGGCGCCTTGCCGGAATATTCGACGACGTTTATCTATATTCAGCGCCTAAGACCCGCCTTTTCGACTGGTATGTCGTTACAGATCTTGACAGCCAGTATCGCGACGCGGACCTCAAAGTCGAGGCAACCGTAAAGAGCTACGACCCCGTCCCTTACCAGAGACCGATGAAAGTCAAGGCCGTCCTGCTTGACAAGGACGGCAGGAAAACCGCCGAGTTTGAGAGCATCCCTGCTTCTTTCAAGGCCGGAAGCGACAAGCTCGTGTTTGAATTTGGACAGAAGATCAGCAATCCTCTGAAGTGGACAGCAGAGACTCCTGATATCTACGAACTCCGTATGTATCTCGTAGATGCGGATACAGGTGAGCGGATCTCAGGCTATTCAAAGGAAGACGCTCGTCAGGACGTCGGTTTCAAGGAGACGGAGATCATCGACAATGTCTTTTGCCTGAACGGCAAGCCTCTCAAGGTCAATGCCCAGAACTCGCATATGCAAGATCCAGACAATGGCCACTGCGTCACCGATGATTTGATCGTCAAGGATATGGCCATCCTCAAGAGATATGGCTTCAATGCAGTGCGCACCAGCCACTATCCTCCTGTGCCGAGGTACATTGAATATGCCGCCAGATATGGTCTCTACATCATTGATGAAGCAGGTGTCGAGGCCCACGCTACCGAGTATGTGTCAAGTGACGAGAGATTCATCCCTATGTACCGGGAGCGTGTGCGCAGGATGGTTCTTCGCGACAGGAACCAGCCGGCTGTCCTTTTCTGGAGCGCAGGAAATGAGAGCGGAGAAGGCCCGAATATCGGTGAAGTGATAAAGGAAGGCCGAAAATACGACTATACCAGGTCGTGGATGTATGGTGGAAATGCTTACAGCCACCCTGCCGAGGATATTATCGGACCTCGATATCCTACCCCTCTCGCACTCGATCTGAAGGTGGGGCTCCACGGCGACGGTGACGTCCGTCCTTCATTTATGGACGAATATATCTCTGTGGCCGGAAACGGCGGCGGGATGTTCGATGAAATGTGGCGCGCCATCTACACTCACGAGAGATCGTTGGGCGGTGCGGTATGGGATTTCGTATCTCCGGGTCTCACGCAGACTGCAAGGCTACTTGCGGACCAGTCTTCACACGGTGTAATGGCCCACATTATGGGGAACGCGAAAATTGCCTCCGACAGCAGAAGCAAGGCCAACCACGTCCTGGATATGAACGGACACGACCAGTGGGTCGAGGTTTACAGGGACGACTGTATGGAACTATCCGGACAGAACATAAGCATCAGTTTCGACGTTATGCCCAAGAAACTTATCAGTTCATGCGGTTCATTCGTGACGAAGGGTGAATGGCAGTACGGCGTGCAGCAGGACGGCAAGGACAAACTCAACTTCTATATCAATACTGACAAAGCGCCCGAAAGCACTCTCCCTGCCGCTGACCCTGACGATGCAAGAGCGATGCGCAGAAGGATGATGTCCGTTCCAAAGAATTACAGATATATTCTTACTGCCCCCCTTCCAACAGATTGGGAGAACAAGTGGCACCATATCGATGCCAGCTATGACGGAAAGCGTATGACAATCTCAATCGATGGAGTTCAGGTCGCCGAAACAGAAGCCGGAGGGAACATCATCAATGCTCCGTTCCCCGTGAACATAGGAAGGAATGCGCAGACCCACGGACAGGACACCCAGGTTTACATCTGTGACGCGATGATGGACAACGTTATCATTTCTGACGAATCCGGCGAACTCCTCCATCTCGATTTCGAAAGCGAAACACTTGGTGACAAGTTCTTTACCTACGGTATCGGCGCACGTACCTACGGAACCATCTGGCCGGACAGAACCGTCCAGCCGGAAGCCTTGCAGATGAAGAAGTCGTCACAGCCTGTCTCCTGCAAACTTCTAAGCGCCGATGACTGCACTGTAGAAGTATGGAACCGCAATCACTTTCTCAACGCATCATACTACGACTTCAAATGGTCCCTCTATGAGGATGGAATATGCATCCAGCAAGGTACTGTCAACCTTGATGTCGAGCCTTTGACAAAAAAGATCATCAGACTTCCTTACAGAATGCCCAAGATCAAAGCCGGATGCGAATACAGCCTGATGGTCGAGAGTGCGCTCTCGCACGACCATATTTGGGCGGAGAAAGGCTATGTAATGGCTTGGGACCAGTTCGAATTGCCTTGGAAAAAATCCGTATCGACTTCTGACAAAGCAGTCGGCAAGGCTTCACTCGTCAAGACTGACCAAGCGATTATCGTGAGCGGCGATGGCTTCAAATATACCTTCACTGCCGACGGACAACTCTGCTCCATAAACAAGGCCGGAGTCGAATTGATCAAATCTCCTCTGCAATTCAACGTATGGCGTGCTCCAGTCGCTGTCGAGATTGACGGTTGGGATCAAGGCGGCATTACATACACTGACAGGAAGGCCTGGAACGGCTCTCAGATAGCCAATGAATATTACAGCAACAACCTTCAGCATCTTACCCGTATTCCGATATCTTGTGAGGCGTTTGAGGCCGATGGCCAGGTATATGTCAATGTACGCTGCTTCTCACAGTTCGGCGATGCCACTTCAGCCGCCCTCGACGCATATATCTTCGGCGTAAGGTATAACGGTTTCTCCGAGGTCTATGAGTATCGGATCAACGGCGATGGTACTGTATCGTTACATCATATTCTTGAACCGGAGGGCTCAATGCCTGCTCTGCTCCCTCGTATCGGCCTGACCCTTACACTCGACCAAAGCATGCAGCAGGTCAAGTGGTTTGGAAGGGGACCGGAGGAGAACTATCCTGACAGGAAGACCGGTTATCCGACAGGCATCTATGAAAACAGCGTTGACGGTATGTTCGAGCCATATCTCATTCCTCAGGACTGCGGACTGAGATGCGACAACAGATGGGTGGACATCAGTTGCTTCGAAGGCCACGGACTTCGCTTCTCGATGGATCAGCCTTTCAACTTCAACGCCTGCAACTACAGCACTGACAACCTCACCAAGGCTGTATATACCTACCAGCTCCAGAGACAGGACGGCGTAACCCTCAACCTTGACTACAACACCACAGGAGTCGGCTGTACGGCGAACTTCGTTTTAGCCGGCTATCAGGTGAAGCCGGCAAGATACGAGCGCAAAATCACCATCAAGGTTTACTAGGAAGCATCTGTTCCGGCTTGCCAAAACCGGAACACTAGGACCTTGATTCTTCGCTCTCAATGAATTGATTATATAATTGAAATGTGACCTCCTCCTTTCTTTATTGCTCCTCACGGGATTCCTGAGCTTTTCTCTTCTTGATCCCCGTCGCTGTACGGCTATCATCAATTTCTTGCTCAAGAAAGATGCGGAACTTATCGGTTTTACTTTGCTTGATTGTGAAAAATTCAGATAGTAAAACTAGTTCAAAATGAGAAAAGTCGCATTCTTATTCTTTGCCTGTATTATGACTTTCGTTTCTTGTCAGGAGACTTTGAATTCAATAGATGACCCATTGCCATCATCTGATTCCGAGAGTATGGATACGAGTGGACTGTGGATAATTCTGATTGGCAGATTACAGGGTATAATGATTATACCGTGAACGTCATCGAGAATTACACTAGTAGTCCAGTGTTTTTTTATGTTGGTTTTTATGATCCTTCAGGAGAGATGATTCTTGTAAGAGATCGCGTTCATTGATGCAAGATTCTTCGGTTTAATGCATTTATAGTTTGAAATCCAAGTATTAAGGAATGATGAGGACCCGTTACGTCTATATGCTGTTTTTGATGATTGCCTTGACGGGATGCATAGAGACAATCGTTATGGACCCCGGCGAAAAGAACATGCCTGTGATGGTGAACTGCCTGCTGACACCTGACTCCGATGTCCAGACGTTGTACTTGCAGTACGTGAAGGGCAAATCCGCAAATGAATATATACCGATAACTGAGGCGAGGGCATATGTAACGGCCGCTTTTATTTCTTGGTCAGACATGCTCAATTTCCATTATGTCGAAGAAAACAGGTGGGAATCGGAGGATAATCCGTTAATCGTTACGGACCATCTTTTTGCGGATGACTTCAATACCAATGGGCAAAAGTTCTCCGACCTTTCAATAGCGGGAGACTTCGACGGTCATTGCTTGCAAATTTCGTGGCCCGCATTTCACAATATGCGCCGGATGATGCCCGAACTCCCGCTACATGACGAATTTGTTCGCATTGAACATATGGACACGAATCGTTTCCATATACTGGCCGGGACGATAGAGTATCCCAAGGTGGGTGAGCCTCATCAAGACAATCTCGTATTCTCCTTTGTATCTGATGAATATGATGAATATCTGAGGAGCGTCTATGTCAAGAAAAGTAAGACGGAGCATGATATTACAAGCATATACTCTACAGAGAGTGTATATTCAAATATCAAAGTAGGCGTCGGTGTTTTTGGCAGCGAGACAAAATATCGAATAGGTTTTCTTTACAAGTAGTATAAAACATTTTGATTTGATAAGAATGAAACGACTGATTGCATTATTCATCACGCTCGTCGCATTGACGGCCTGTCAGAAAGATTCTTTCCCGCTAACTATAGATTCGGCAATAAAAAGGGCGGAGAAGATTCTCAAACAGTATCCTGGCAGGGATTGGTATGCAAGCAAAAACATCGTTGCGCCAGAAACAGTCCTGCAATACTCCCAGTTTGGGAAACTTTGGGACGATCCGAGGATGATACATGAGTATGTATCACCGAACTACCGCGCTTGGTTGGTGATGCTTGCGGAGGATAGTTCCTTTGAATCCGCCGATGAGTGCCTGCATATCTTCATTGATGCGTATACCGGTGATTATTCTCAAGTATGGCTGAAGGGTCAGGTTATTGTTGAATGGGGGTCGACGCCGTTTTCCCGTGCCATGCAGTCGAAGGGAGTAAAGTGAGTCATAATATAGCCCGGGATGGACGGAAAGCGCTTGAGGACCTCCTTGCGGTTGCAAAGCAAGGTACTGATCTCACCTGCGGTTTCCAAAAAACGTCCATTATTGTTCCGCAATGAGCCGGCGGCGCCTGGAGAGCACGAGCCAGCTCGGCTCTCCGCTCGGCTTGCACGGCTATTCTGAGACAGGACGGACCGACATACCGTAGAAGCGGTTGCCGATGCTCCAGTTCACTACTCCGGAATGGAAGTACACGATCTCGGCGAAGTCCGAGTAGTGCTCGTGGAGGGAGGAAAACCAGTAGTCCCCGTTGGAGCCAACATATTTGAGATCGGTCCCGTACCGGAAGCCTGCGGCGGGAAGGAAGATGCTGTTGCCCTCGAAGCCACTGACTTTGCTCGTCACCACCATACCGGCTTTCCCGGTCCCATTGTAATCAGCCGTCCAGGTCCAGTCGCAGTTCTCACGGAGCCAGGTCCACTCCGCGTCAGTCGGAATGCGCCAGGTACTTCCCCATATCTCCCGGGCTGCATCGTCCTCGTAATCGTAAGATGCCAGATCCCTATGCTCCACGCCGTCGCCTTTATCGCCTTTGAAGGTGTCCCAGTCATACCATATAGCCTCTTTCTGATTGTCCGCGAATGTGTATTTGTTGATGTATTTCCAATCAGGCTGGCCGGACTCCATATGCGCGTATGTCGCCCACGTGTAGTTGTCCTTCGCCGCGACCTCGCCCCAGGCGAAATAATCGCCGTATTCCTCCGGGCTGTTGGCACCGACGTTCGTCGTGGCCCACTTCAAGCCATTACCCATATCCACATACTCGTGACCACCAATGGCGTTGCCAGAACCCAGGCAGATGGTATAGAAGGGGCTCGAAATGGCATCGATGACCAGCGCTGCGGAATAGGTCTTGGCTTTATCTGCCACAGAAAGTCCATTGAAGTTGCTGCCCACGGATATGTCCACCCAGCCCTTGTCAGCATTCGCCGTATTGAGCTGGATATCCGTTACCGAGAGTTGCAAGGCAACCTCGTCGCCGCCGGCACGGGTCAGGACCGTCTTGACATCGAAACTGAACGCGTCGGGATCTGTGGAGAACAAGGCGACGACGTCCTTGGCGGCATCGGCCGGCATGATCTTGAACGTGTTGATATCCGCACCGTCTCCGGTCATCGTCATCTTGCCATCGTCGAACGCCGGTACAAATACGATGCTCTGGATTCTCCCCACGAGCTTGGAAACCACGTTCTCGAGGACGTCCAGACGGCCGGTGCCATCCGCATTTGTGATCTGGTCAATCAAATTCTTGACGAGCAGTATCTGGCTGTCGGTGTAATCCTTCGCCGCCTTGAGGGTCCCGGCGTCACCGTCATCGATGTAACCACGGAGGCCATTGCCGGACTCTCCCTCGTAATTTTCAGCGAACTTGATATGCGTGAGAATGGTCTCTCCGACAAGTTTGTCCAGTTCGGACGCGGCGTTCTCGAGGACATCGAGGCGGCCGGTGCCATCCGCGTTAGTAATATGGTCAAGCTGGCTCTGAAGCGCAGAGATCTGGTTTTCAATGTACTTCTTGACGGTTAAGCCGCCCCAGTCGCCCGCGAGAAGGGCTTCCAATACGTCGAGGCGGCCATCCAGTCGGCTTTCTATGCCATTGAGTTCCTCTTTGGTCGCAGCGATTTTCACGAATGCTTCGAAGGTGGTCGTGAGCACATAGTCATCCAATTTGACAAGGATTCCGTCGATGTTGTCCTTGATGGTCTTGCCCTCCGGGAAACCGGCGGTCAGGGCAGTCAGGGCATTGATGGCTTCCTGCATAAGGCCGATGGTTTCGGCGGTCGCATCCTTATACGCATCGTAATCCGATGTGTCCACTTTCCCGTCCCGGAGATCGGAGATTACCTTGTTGATGGCGGGGATGGTCTCCTCGTTGATCTTTTTGACGGCGGCCTCGGCGGCATCCAATCGAGCTTTCAGCAGTCCGAGCTCTCCATTGATGGCGGTTCCGAGGTCCACGACCGACTGTTGCACCGCATCAATGGCCTGCTTGACGGTCTTCCCGTCCCAGTCACCGGCAAGAAGGGCCTCCAATTTACTGAGGCGGGTTCCCAACGCGTCATTCAGGTCATTGATCTGCTTCTGGAAATCCGCATCCTCGATCGTTTTGATCCGGTCACTGAGACCCTGCATGCCGGACTCAATCTCTCTCTTCGCAGTATCTAAGGTAGACTTGTCCAGTTTTCCGTCAAGCGCAATGTTCAGCGCGTCCTTGATCTTCTTCTCATAGTCAGCCTTCAAGGCTGTCTCAAGGTCGATAATCGACTTGTTGACTTTCTGAAGGTCCTCGTCATGCTTGGTGGCTGTCTCAAGGGTAGCGACGGTACTGAGAAGTCCCTGAACCTGGCTTTCGAGGGTGGCGACCTTGCCCGCGGTCAGTTCGTCAAGCCGCTTGTTCAAATTCTGGATGTCGGCTTTATAGTCGGTACAGCCGGTGGCGAGCAGGGCCGCTCCTGCAAAGAGCGCCACTGCGGATCTGATGAATCGTATTATCATGATATGGTGGTTTTTGATTGTCATATGTTATTAAATGGAAAGTATCTGGTTTTAGTTGCTGGTGCCGGTTCCCATGTCGACATAGCCTGCAATGGCTATCCTGACATCAAGGTTGGACTTGAGCCAGTCGATGTAACTGTCAAACTTGCCGCGGAGAATGTGAAAAGGGGGTTGCATATATGAAAAATAGTCAAAAACTGCCCTAAACAAGCGGTTTTTGAAACATGTAGTGTATTTAAATAATTGATTATTAGCGACTTACCCCCCCCATAAAAACCTCATAAGGGAAGAGGAAAAGAATCTTCTGATACTATGAGAATCACCCATTGAAAATCACCCGTTTTCGTTCGTGTAAAATTAAATCTTTTTCACGGAATAATCAAATGCCGCACTGACAAGGTCATGAAATATGATCCGGTCACAGCATCGGATTAAAGACGATTCAAGCAAGTGTCCCATCACCCGGATCCATACGCTGATGAAAAGAAAAGGATTGCTGCCGGAAGAATGGAACTGACCCAATGCTTTTTCGGAGAGCATCTGCTCTTGCTGTATCAAGACCGGATTGTCGCCCTTGTAAAATCGGAGAAAACCGCTGTTATCTGTGCTGGCTTTATCACGGAATACGTCTAGGTCGCCACCTCAATCCGAGATGACGGCAGTTTTGTCATTCCGAGGCCAAAGGCCGACGAATCTACTTGGTATATAGTCCCATCCTCCGGAAGGTCACCTCGCCCTCAATCAGGTTCGGCGCGTCCACATTCACCTCCTCGCGCTCGAGCACCAGCTTATCCTTGCTGCACTCTTTGACGTAATAACGTGCAGTGGGCGTGAAGGCTGCCTT
>CAYFVE010000015.1:24739-28724 GCA_964346605.1 uncultured Muribaculaceae bacterium
GCAGCCCACGCCGGGATAGCCGTTCTGATGTTCCCGGTAGATGTACTTTGCCTCCGAATCCCCGGAGCTGGAGAACACATCCGAAACATAGATGGTCAGAATAAACGGATCCTGACTCTCCTTGTTGATGGTCGAAAAGGTCCATACCACCAACCCTGCATCCTGTACCCCTTCCGAATATTCCTTCTCCCAGATGCCCTCCAGATTGTTAGCCAAGTCAATTACAGGGACCAATTTCTCACAACCGCTCAGTCCTGCCACCAGCAGCGCCGCACAAATCACTGTCTTCAAAATCTTCATCGCGTTCTTTTTCCTACTAAATACACGGATGTACAAAATATTGCTTAAAAACTTGGAATGGAAACAGGACTTGCTTATCTTTGAAAAGTCTCTTCAAGTGGTCCCTTTTTAAAATCCACTTTGGCGGAAATCTGCGTTACTACTTACAACTTGTCAAAAGACAGCTCATAATCCGCCTGCAGGAAGATCAGGGCGAAGGCGAGCAGCGCCGCCACCAGTCCAGTGAAGTTCAGGACCACCGCCACCGGATACCGCCGGATCAGGCTCTTTAAGTTTCGTAGAATCATGGTTATTCTTTCTTCAACTCCTCCGCAGGGTTCGTCTTCGCCGCCTTCAGCGTCTGCCAAAGAACGGACCCGAAGGCAATCGCCACGGCAATCACAGCCGCCAGGACAAAGATCCACCAATAGCCGTCAATCCTGTACGCATAGCGGCTCAGATACCTTCCGGCCATCCAAACGGCCACCGGAATGCCGATGACAACCGCAATGCCCACCAGCACCATATAATCCTTTACCGTCCGCCAGGTCTCGCGCGAGACATCGCTGCCGAACACCTTTCGTACGGCTATGCCCTTGGTGTTCTCGCCGGAGTAGTATGCGCTCATGGCCAGCAGGCCCAGCAGCGCAATCAGCACGGACAGGACCATGAACAGCTCCACCAGCCGCAGCGCCATCTTCACCGGAACCAGCTGCAGGTTGATGACGTCCATAATATAGCCGTTCTGGGCAGGCTCAACGTAGGTGCCGTTCTTCTCCTCGGAGTAAGCGGCATAGGCATCCATAATAGCCCTGTCCGCCGCTTTCTTATCGCCTTCCACCTCAACCATCAGGCCGTTTCCGTAGAGGATGTCCTTGGCTTGGGCCATTACGATGGCCGAATTCTTGGCCGGGTTGGAAGCCGCTGCGTCAGAGGTGGGAATATCATCAAAAATGCCGCCTACATATTCCGTCATGATTCCGTTTACCCGGAACCGGCTGGCATAATAGGCCATCGTGGTGTCGCTCAGCTGAATCTCATCGGAGAGGGACTTTGACATCCAGACGGAATTCTCCCTCGGCGTCCCGAAGTCCTTCACCACCTTCAGTCCCAGCATATCAAAATAGTCCGGCGTACAGATGATGACCTGGGTCTGGGGGTGTCTGTCATCCGGTGTCTTGAAACCAAAGCCCATATTCATTTGTCCCGGAAATCCCCGGCCGTAAGCTACGCGCTTCACCTCAGGAACACGGTTCAGACGGTCCACCAAAGACTCTACCTCCGAGTAATCCCTTGCGTAGAAGCCCAGGGAATACAATCCCTCGCTGCGGGCGTTCAGTGGCCGGTGCATCATATGGCCCAGCTGCACCTGCATCAAGATGGCCATCGCAATGAGCACCACAGAAGCGACATTCTGGAACACGATGAACACCTTGCCGAACACCATCTTGCTGCGCCTGCGGAACGTGCCCCGCACAATGTCGATGGGCGCAAAACGGGAAGCAAATAGCGCCGGTGCAATACCAACGAGGGCGCCGATAAGCACAATGGCAAGAGCATAAGCGGCCACCGTGCCGCCCGTCAAGCCCAGCGTCACCGGAATATACATCCAGGTATTGCCCGAATCTGTAGTTACGTTCAGCAGCAGCTCATTCATCATCGGTAGCAGCGCCCAGGAGAGCAGAAGTGCCAGCGCAAAGCAGACCGCCGTGAACAAGATGGACTCGCCGATGTATTTCCAGACGATGGCACCCTGCGGCGCTCCCAGGAGCCGGCGTGTGGCCATCTCCTTCGCCCGCTTGCCGGACAGCGCCAGGTTCAGGTTGACGTAGTTGAAGATGGCCGATACCAGCAGGAGGAGTACCACCACCAGCAGCATCTGCAGGACACTCTTGTTGCCCCTGTGGAAGATCCACTGCTCCGGGTTGAAGTACAGCTCCGGCACCGTATAGATGGGCGTCGACTTCACGAAGCTCCCGTCATAATTCTCCTTGCATATATCCTCAACCTTCTTCGCCATGGCCTCCCGGTCCGTGCCCTCCTTTACTTTAATGAGGGTAACGTATTGGCCAAGCGTGCTGAATGGATTCATCTTTCCGGAGGAATAAGAGGCATCGTATTCCGGATTGGAAAGGATGTCCGACGAAGGCATCATTGTCCCAACGAAATCCTTGTACACGCCGCAGACGGTAAAGGTTTCCTTTCCGGCAAAGTAATTCTCCATGGAGAGCTGCTTCCCGATTGGACTGCCCGTAAAGTGCTTTCTGGCAAAGGACTCAGAGACCAGGCAATGCCCCTTCAGGCCATACTCTTCCAAACTTCCCTCCAATAGAGGGTAATTCGGAAAAACCTCGAAGAACTCCGGATCCACCTGGGTCATCGTTCCCTGGATCTTGGTAGTGCCGATGGTGATGACCTGGTCATCCTCCCGGTTGCTGATACGGCAGACCGCCTCCGCCTCCGGAATCTTGGCATCGAACTCAGCCTTATCCCACCAGGATAGGGCCACATACTGGTCATTACCCACTGCATATACCCTGTCACCGATGGGGTTCTCATGGGCAATGCTGTACTGCTGCCAGACATAGTTTCCAATCAGGACGACAAAAGCGATGGATATTACCAGCCCCACCGCCTCGATGGCAGTGTATAACTTATTGCGGGATAGGAATTTTAGGTAGGATTTCATTAAAGCTCGTTCTTGACATCACTTACTATCTGACCATCGAACAGGTCAATCGTCCTCTGGGCCTGTGCCGCATCCTTCTGGGAGTGGGTCACCATCACGATGGTCGTGCCCTCGGCATTCAGTTCCTTCAGCAGGTCCATGACCTCCTTGCCGTTCTTGGAGTCCAGGTTACCCGTGGGCTCATCGGCCAGGATCAGCTTCGGACCGGCTACGACGGCACGGGCGATGGCCACCCTCTGCTGCTGACCGCCGGAAAGCTGCTGCGGGAAGTGCTGGGCGCGGTGGCTGATGGCCATACGCTTCATGATTTCCGTAACCTTGGCCTTACGCTCGGCGGCGGAGATGTTCAGATAGCGAAGCGGCAGCTCGATATTCTCATAGACGTTCAGTTCGTCAATCAGGTTGAAGCTCTGGAACACGAAGCCGATATTGCCCTTGCGGAACTTGGTGCGCTCCTTCTCCTTCAGGCCGCCCACTTCGGTGCCAAGGAGCTCGTAGGAGCCGCTGGTTGGATTATCCAGCAGGCCGAGGATGTTCAGTAGCGTTGACTTGCCGCAGCCCGAAGGCCCCATGATGGCGACAAACTCGCCGTCCTTGATTTCAAAAGAAACACCATTGAGGGCCGTGGTTTCGATCTCCTCGGTGCGGAAGATTTTGGAAAGATTGGTGACTTGTATCATTTTGTTTGGGTTTACACAATTGCCCATTAGTGTCCGGAGAAAATTTCTCCAATAAGGTTTAACATTTTATATTTTAATAAGTTACAGGGTTAAAATTATTTTTCGAATAGAACTCGTAAGTTTGCGTAGCGGCATTTGAGCCGCTTCTCGCAAGCCATGAACAAGGGTAAAACAATCTTCGCACAACTTATGTCGCTCTTTACCGAATATGAGTTCAGCAAGTGTGTCAATCGCTACAAAGGTGATCGGCATGCCATTAAGTTCAATTGCAGGGACCAGTTTCTTGTGATGAGCTTTGCTCAATTCACTGACAGAAGTGGCCTGAGGGATATTGAAA
>CAYFVE010000016.1:0-15343 GCA_964346605.1 uncultured Muribaculaceae bacterium
TTGAATGAACTCAACGCCAGACTGGATAAAAAGGCTTTTGAAAACGCCAGGCTCTACTATAAGATGGAAGACTACCAGGCCTCCAGAGTCGCTTTCAAGAATATCCTTAAGGACGATGCCGAAAACATCTACAGGGAGGATATCCTCTACTACATCGCCAAGTCTTCTTTCAAGTATGCGCAGCTTTCAATAGAGTCAAGGCAGAAGGAACGGTACCTGACATTCGTGGATGACTACTACAATTTCATAGGGGAGTACTCCGAGTCTGCCTACAAGAAGGAACTTGATGTCCTATACCGCAGGTCTCAGAGGTCGCTCGGCCATTATTCCGGTTCTGACGAAGACCTTGACGCCAAGGAGAAGGAATTCGAGAGGGAAAGAAAAAAAATATTGAAACAATCTGAAACTGCTGAGCAGTAGAATTATTAGATAATAATATTTTAAAATGGAAGTTAAGAAGAAAGTCCCTGTGAACACAATCACTAGGGATGTGAAGTATCTGGCCGAACCGACCGGTAACATCTATGAGTCCGTTGTGCTTCTCTACAAGAGAGCCAACCAGATTGCGCTTGCGGAGAAGAAGGAACTTGCCAAGAAACTGGAGGATTTTCGCACCGACCGCGACACTATGGACGAGGTGTTTGAGAACAGGGAACAGATTGAGATTTCAAAATACTACGAGAAACTCCCTAAACCGGACTTGATCGCCATTTCCGAATTCGATGACGGTGAACTCTACGACAGGATGGCCGGTTCTTCAGACGAACCTGTCTCCCGCCCGGCAAAGGAACACGTTTCTGACGCCGAGTAATCCGCCGGGGCGATGCTGCTGTCCCTTCAGATAAGGAATTATGTACTGATAGACTCTCTGGATGTCGATTTTCCGGAGGGTCTGGTCATTATTACCGGCCAGACCGGAGCGGGAAAATCAATCCTGCTGGGGGCTCTCTCCCTCTTGCTTGGAGGCAAGGCGGATGCAGGCGTAATTGCCGAGGGCTCTGACAGTTGTGTCGTAGAGGCGGTCTTCCGGGTGCCTGAAACGGATGTGTCCCTTCGTGAAATCCTTTCGGAAAATGATCTGGAATGCGAACGGGGAGAACTGATCGTCCGCAGAGTAGTGAACGCGACCGGCAGATCACGGTCATTCATCAACGACTCTCCCATAGGTCTTCCTGTTCTCCAAAGAATATCCTCAAGGCTTGTGGACATACACTCGCAGCATCAGACTCTTCTGCTTTCGGATCATTCCTTCCAGTTGTCGATGCTCGACCATTTTGCAGGGAATGACGACCTTCTTGGCTGTTGTTCCGAGGCATATAATGATCTGAAGGTGCTGGAAAGGGACCTCTCCGAGGTCACCGGAAGACTATCAAGGCTAAGTGAGGAGAGGGATTATGTGCAGGCGCGCTTCCAGCGTCTGGAGGACGCCCGCCTTGAGGAAGGTGAACTGGAGGCTCTGGAGACGGAGCAGCGTCAACTCGCCAATGCTGAAGAAATCAAGGAAAGTCTTTTCGGGGTTGAGGAACTCCTCACTCCTTCAAATCCGAATTCTGAGACGATCCCAGTTTCTTCCGCCCTCAAGGAGGCCAGGAAACTGCTTGACAAAGCGGCCCGGTTCATCCCAGACGCCGCATCTCTCTCTGAACGCGTGGAGTCTTCGCGCGCTGAACTGGAGGACATCCTCGAAGAAGTCTCGGCAATGAATTCGAAAACAGGCCTTTCCCGTGAAAGGCTTGAGACTGTCGAAACAAGGATGTCATTCCTCTATGACCTTCTGAAGAATTACTCAGCATCCACGATAAGTGAGCTGATAGCTCAGCGTGACGCTCTTTCGGACCGGCTTTTCGATTCCGTATCACTTGAAAGCCGAAAGGAGGAACTCTCCGCCGAAGTCAGGAAGGCGCGCGATTCTTATGAGGAAATTTGTAGCCGTCTCCGGGAGTCGAGAAGAAGGGCGTCGGAGCCGTTTGCGGACGCGATCCGTGATTCGGTGCGCTCGCTTGAACTGGAACATGCGGTTTTTCAAGCAGAGGTGGAAGAGGCCCAGTTTTCAGCCACGGGGGCGGACTCGGTGAACTTCCTTTTCTCCGCCTCCGGAAACAGACCGGTTGATGTTGCCAAATGCGCTTCAGGAGGCGAGATGTCAAGACTTATGCTATGTCTTAAAGCAATGATGGCCAGATTCGTGAATATGCCTACGCTCGTCTTCGATGAAATCGATACTGGTGTTTCCGGCAGTGCGGCTGACAAGATGGGCCAGATGATTTGTTCTATGGGGAAGGACATGCAGGTGTTCGCGATCACCCATCTTCCTCAGGTCGCTGCCAAAGGCGACGCACATTATCTCGTCGAAAAGGAATATGACGTCCTCGGCTCCAGGGCGACCACATCAATCCGTCCTATCAGCGGCCAGGAGAGGGTGATGGAATTGGCGAGAATGCTCAGCGGCAGCCAGATCACGGCCGCCGCTGTCGAAAATGCCCGAACTCTTCTTTCAGAGTAGGCTATCTGTCAAGTGTAATGGAGAAATTCTCTTCGTAGATGACTCTGCGGACCGCATTGTTGATGTAACTTCCTGTCTTTGTCTTTTCAAGTTTGAAGTCGGACTGTAGTCCGGTGAAATCAAATCTGTCCAAAGCTCTCGGCCATTTCTTCCCGTACTTGGATGCGATGCTTGAGAAATAGTTCATCAGATCATAGCCGCAGTATGCCGAACGGCTCGGCTCTGTGTTGAAGACCGCCCTGTACTGACGTACGAAACTGCGGACATCCTCGGAATTGTAGTCCGCAAAGTAGGTCACGCAAGCGTGGAGGTTGAGTTTATGAAGCTGCTCCACTTCGATCTGGTCGTAAGTCCTTATCTTGGATGTACTGTAGAGAACTATGTCGTTTTTCCTGCTTGAGAGAAGATACAGGTTCCTGACTGCTTCAATCAGGAAGACGGTGCTCTTGTCAGTGAAGTCACAGGCAAGGACGACTCTGTTGATCGCGGAGGCGTTCAACTGGGCTGACATTGAACCCAGGGCTGTAGTGGAGTGGGCAACTCCAGCCCTGTTCATTTCTCTTTCCACCATGACCTCATAGGAGGAACCTGCCTGTTTCGGAGTTATTACAATCACCTTGTCTCCAGGCCTCATATCGGACTTTATCCATTCCACCATATCTTTGATCTGGACTGATGTAGGAGTTGGCGCCTGAATCAGGTTGGAAAGTGTGTCTGCAAGGGATTCGGCCTGCATATCAAGAGGAGATACCATCCAGGTGGCTCCATCGCAGACTGACGCGGCCTTAAGGATATCCTCCCTAGAAATCGGACCGATGGCGAAATCGCTTTCCGAGAACCTTTCGTGCGTTACGGGGACAGATCCCTTCGCTACATCGAAGGAGTGTATGTCTATGTTCGTCCCGTTGTTGCCAAGATCTCTGGCCGCCATCAGTGAACCGCAGTAGAAATCCATAAACGATGTGCGGTCTCCAGCCTTGGCAGCGGTGAACGGAAGAAGAAGCGAAATGCTGACGTCGTGGCTTCCTTCCTTTACGAAGAGGTCATCGAACAGACCTCCGAAAGCCCTGTCATCTTCATCGCCTCTCCTGTCCTGAACATCTTCGCGATCATCATCATTGTCCGTTGTGTGAACAGGGATGTCTGAAGGCGCTTTTGCTCCTCCGACAGGGATCAGGATATCCTGCTTTTTCCTGACCTTGTCGGTCGCCATACCGTTGAAGTCCATAATCTCCTTTCTGGTGATGTTGTATTTCCTGGCGATCGAACTGAGGTCTTCGTACCATTTCACCCTGTGGACGATGTAGTTTTGAGGCGCAGGAGAGGCCTCATCCCTGGCCGGAATCAGGATTATCTGATTCTTCTTGAGGCCTTCGGTCTCAAGGTTCAGAGTCGGATTCGCGTCGTATATTTCCTGAAGGCTGACTTCATAGGCCTTGCTTATAGAATAAAGAGTCTGGCGCTCCTGCACTACGTGTGAATAGTAAACCCTGCCATTGTTGCGTACTTTCTCATTGGACACGACAACCTGGGGGGCGATATAATCCTGTGCGGCCATCTTCGCTCCGAAGGCTGCCGCAAGGCACATGGATACCAGTATGCAGGTCAAGTTTCTGTTCATTTCATTATATTTTTTCTGAAAACTCCAACAGTCTTCTGCTGAAGCTGTTCCAGGACAATCTTTGCTTTTCAGACCTGATGGAATTCAGACATAGGATTCTGAGATTCCCGTCAGAGAAGAATTTGTGGATTTCCTCGAGGATGCATTCCTCATCGGCCTTTTCTGCAACAAGCCCCGTGCCGCTTTCGCCGACAGCCTGCTTCAGCCCTCCTACGTCTGTGACTACCATAGGGACTTCGAAGTGCCAGGAGATCGCGCTTATGCCGCTCTGTGTCGCTGTTCTGTAGGGGAGAACCACGAGATCGGCGGCTGAAAAATAGTCTTTGACTTCCGAGTCTTTGATGTAGTTGGTGAAAAGCTTGATCCTGTCCTTGGCAGGAGAACTGTCAATAATCCTCTGATACTTCTCGAATGAACCGTAAGGTTCGCCGGCGACTATCAGCTGATAACTGTCATCCAACTGCCCGAAAGCATTCAACAGGATGTCCAGCCCCTTGTACTCCCTGATCAGTCCGAAGAACAGGAGATTCTTCTTCCCGTGTTCAAGACCCAGGATGCCTTCCGCTTCCAGACGACCGAGTTTCTCTCCGAAATGTGCATAGACAGGATGGAAAAGGGTTGTTTTTTTTGATCTCGGAGACAGCCTTTCGAGGTCCGAGGACACTTCGTCGCAGAGCGCGACATTGCCGGTGCATCCGGAAAGGAAATACTTCGTGAGAGGGGTGTCAAAGAACTTCGGCTCGTGAGGGATCACATTGTGGAGGATGGAGATGACCTTGCATCGCTTTTTCAGCCTTTTCGCAACGTAGCCCAAGGATGGCGCGAAGTAGGACATCCAGTAGCTGATTATCACCAGATCAGGCTTCCAGTCCCTTATCGCTCGATAAGTCTTCCCGTAAGTAAACGGATTAGCCGTGTCCAGCAGAGCTTCGCTCTCGATGGGCACGGCATCATCGTCCTTGGTGACGTACTGGGTCTTTCCCGGAAACAGGAATCCCGGATACTGTCTTTTAAAGTTGAAAGCCTTGACTGTGTGGCTACCGCTCAGTTCCTTGCAGAGACTTGCGTTGAACTGGGCGATACCTCCTCTGAAGGGATGGAAGCACGACAGCAGGGCGATTCTCAACTTATTCTGATTTTGTCTCTTCCTTTGTCGCGGCGGCAGGAGAACTTGTGTCTGTGTTCTTGCTCTTGCCCTTGCTCTTTACATATTCATCATTGAGTCCGGCGAGGAGGGCGTCAGTGATGTCGAGGTCCGGATCCCCGGCGCAGACAGGTGCAGGAAGGATGTCTCCCTGGGTTGCGATGATCATAGCGTACTTGTGCTCCTCATTGAACTTGTCGATGTAGGTCTTGATCGCATCCGCGATCTGGTTCATCATCACAGCCTGTTCCTCGCTCATTTCCTGCTGCTTCTGGTTGTAGTAGTTGTTGAAACTGTTCTGCTGCTCCTGAAGCTTCTGGTTCCTCTGCTCAGCGACCGAACGGATCAGAATGCCCTTGTTGAGGTCTGACTGGAACTTGTTCGCATCGCTCTGAAGCTTGTTCCCCCTTCTGTTAAGCTCTTCCTGGATGCTCATAACTTTTGTTTCTACAACGGACCTGAGGTTGTTGGCCATATCGTACTCGTTGAGCACTCTGTCAAGGTCGTACCATACTATTGAGCCTTCCTGTGCTGTAACTTCAACAGCCTCGCCGGCAGGAGCTTTTTTCTTGCCTCCGTCCCCGGTCAGCTGGATAATACCTAAAGCAGCGACAGCCACAAGGGCTATAATGCTGAGAATCAGTGGTGTGTTCTTCATTTTATGAGTTATTTCAATTATTTTCAATTTTACAAAAGTAACTAAAAAATCTTAATCTTTGACAGATAGGAATGTATTGTTTTCTCCAATCCCATATAAAGGGCGTCGCATATTATGGCGTGTCCTATCGAAACCTCGTCCGTCCAAGGGATCGTGCGTATGAAAAATTCGAGGTTTTCCAGACTCAGGTCGTGGCCGGCGTTAAGCCCCAGCCCAAGCTCCCTTGCTGCCTTGGCGGTCTCCAGATATGGCCTTACCGCCTTTTCGGGGCCGTACGGATATTCGGCGGCGTAGCCGGCGGTGTATAGTTCGACCCTTTCGGCTCCGCAGGCCCTGGCACCCTCGGCCATCTTCGGATCGGGATCGATGAATATGGAGGTCCTGATGCCTTTCTCCCTGAATCCGGCGCATATCCTGGCAAGGAAGTCCCTGTTTGCTATCGTGTCCCACCCGGCATTTGATGTGATTGCGTCGTGGGCGTCGGGAACCAGGGTCACCTGATCCGGGACGACCTCCATGACGAGGTCCACAAAACTTGGAATCGGATTGCCCTCGATGTTGAATTCTGTCGAGAGCGCGGGCCTGATGGCCCTGACGTCCGAATATCTAATGTGTCTTTCGTCCGGTCTGGGGTGCACGGTGATCCCTTCCGCACCGAATCTTTCGCAGTCGATGGCGGCCTTTTCCACGTCCGGCATATTCCCTCCGCGGGCATTCCGGATGGTCGCTATCTTGTTGATGTTCACGCTTAGTCTGGTCATACTAAAAAAGTCAGAAATTGTCTGCAAGACACAAAAGTAATCAATAATGTTCATATTTTGTCGGAATTGTGCTATTTTTGAAATCCTAATCAAATCCGGATTTTTCAGATGAAGATCGCGATCTACTCAAGAGACCCGGGGACGAGGAACGATCCTCGCTTCGTCTCTATGAAGGCAAGGCTCGAAGCGGCGTCTTACGAAACATATGACATCCGAAGGGGAGAAGACATCAGGGCTGAGACCAGCCTGGTGATGAGCGTCGGAGGGGACGGTACCTTCCTGTCCGCTTCAAAGAGAGTCGGAAAGACGGGGATACCTGTGCTTGGAGTCAACTTGGGACGCCTTGGCTTCCTCTCTGAATACAGCCCGGAAGAGGCCTGCGGGTTTCTTCTTTCGGGTGAATATTCCCTGGAGGACAGGGAGCTTCTGAAGACGGAAGTGAAAGGGGAAATCCTCGATTCCCAGACATCTTTCTGGCCATACACCCTCAATGAAATCTCGGTCCACCGCTCCGGAGCCGCGATACTCGGAGTCGATGTCGCCATCGACGGCAATCCTCTTCCGACCTATTGGGCTGACGGCCTGCTGGTCGCTACGAGTTCCGGCTCTACCGCATATTCATTGAGTGTCGGGGGGCCGATCTGCGCGCCTGATTCGAAAGTCCTGATAATAGCTCCGATTGCTCCTCACAATCTGAATGTCCGTCCTCTTGTGGTGCCTGATTCCACAAGGATCTCCATCTCGATGAGGTCCCGGGACGACAGCGTTATGATGTCTATGGACAATCGCAACGTCCTTCTGTCTCCGGATGCTTCTCTGGAGGTCTCGGTGGCACAGTTTTCGCTGAAAAGGGTTCGTCTTGGCAATTCAAGTTTCATCAAGGCTCTTACAACAAAACTGTTCTGGGGTGAAGACATCAGGAACGGCGGAGAACAACAGTTAGGAAAATGAACGAAAACAACAAGGTTCCGGTACACGTGTCCATCATTATGGACGGTAACGGAAGATGGGCCCGGCAGAGGGGGCAGGAGAGGGTGTTCGGCCATATCAATGGCGTTGAAAGCGTACGGGCTTGCGTCGAGGCCGCTGCTGAGGCTGGGGTGAAATACCTCTCGCTTTTTGCTTTCTCGGAGGAGAACTGGGGACGTCCGGATGCGGAAGTCAATGCCTTGATGGCATTGATGTTCAAATCGATAGCGAATGAGATAGACTCCCTTAAGAAACAGGGCGTGAAGTTCCGCGTCCTGGGCAATACGGAAAGGTTGGATCCTAATCTTCTGAAAGAAATACGCAAGGCGGAGGATTATACTGAGCCGGAGCCGGGAAAGGAGCCTTTGATGACTCTCATTATATTCTTGAGCTACAGCGGAAAGTGGGACATCCTTCAGGCCTCGAAGAGGCTGGCTGAAGAGTATTCCGGCAACCCTGAGGGACTTACCGCCATTTCCGAAGACGATTTCGACAAGTACCTTGTCACCGGCGGCGTCCCGGATCCGGATCTGATCATCCGCACCTCCGGGGAGAAGAGGATCAGCAATTATCTGTTGTGGCAGAGCGCCTATTCAGAACTTCTTTCGGTGGACACACTATGGCCCGATTTTAGAAAAGATGAGTTCCGTTCCGCTTTGGAAGAGTATTCCAGAAGGGACCGCCGCTATGGTAAAGTTAAATAAATGCGTATATTTGCACCCTTGAATCCAATGAAATCATTTTTGATGAAAGCATATCGTCTGGCGTGTCTCATTGCCCTGTCCCTAGCCGGAGCCGCGGCATACGGGCAGGAAGTGGCAGAATCCGCCAAATCAGTTGAGATTGATTACGACCATCCCCGTCAATTCTATGTCGGCGGCGTTTCAGTGGAAGGGAACAACCATTTCTCAAGCAATCAGATAATCTCCCTCACTGGCTTGTCAAAGGGAATGCGTGTCACGGTTCCCAGCGATGACCTTACTTCGGTTGTCTCCAGGCTTTGGGCGCAGAGATTCTTCGAGGACGTCGGTATTGAAATTGATCATCTCAGCGCCGATGGGGACTCTGCCTATTTCAAGATTATGATCCAGGAGCGTCCCAGAGTGTCGAGGTGGCTTTACACAGGTGTGAAGAAGACCGAGCAGAAGGATCTTGAGGAGAGGCTCAACCTGCGTCGCGGCGGAGAGTTCTCCGACTATGTGGCCACGGTCTCCAAGAACATTATAAAGAAGTATTACGCAGAAAAGGGCTTCCTTAATTGCGACGTGGACGTCCAGACCCAGAAGGACACCGTGGTTAAGAATGCGATCCGGGTCAATTTCGCGGTTGACAGGGGAGAGAAGGTAAAAATACGCGACATTAATTTCGAAGGCAACTACGGCGTTTCTGACTTTGCTCTGGCGCGATCGATGAAGAAGACAAAGTCCAAGAAGATCTACAACTTTTTCCATAGCAAGAAGTTCGACCAGAAGGAGTATCCTTCCGACAAATTGAATTTGATCAGCAAGTTCAACGAGGCTGGCTACCGCGACGCCCGCATACTTAAGGATTCGATATATTACGTTGAACCCGGACGTCTCGGAATAGACTTCAAGTTCGATCAGGGCAAGAAATACTACTTCAGGAACATAACCTGGACCGGCAATTCCGTGCACTCTGCGGACCAGCTTAACCAGATACTCCAGATCAAGAAGGGGGACACTTATGATATGGTCACGATGGAAAAGCGCCTGCTCGGCGGAGGAAAGCAGACGGACTATGATGTTTCCAAGCTTTATCGTGACGAAGGCTACCTGTTCTTCGACATAACTCCGGTGGAGCTCAACATAGAGGGTGATTCCGTGGATGTCGAGATGAGAATCACCGAAGGCAAGCAGGCCACTCTGAACAATATCGTGATCAACGGCAACGACCTGACCAACGAGAAGATCGTCCGCAGGCAGCTGTTCACAAGACCGGGCTACCTCTTAAGCCAGACCGACTTCGAAAGGTCCCTCAGGGAAATTGCTTCCCTCGGGCAGTTCGATTCGGAAGCGATCTTCAGCCCGGATAGCTGGACGATCTCCCCGAATCCTTTGAACAATACCGTTGACGTCATCTACAATGTGACGGAGAAAGCCTCCAGCCAACTCGAACTTTCAGGAGGTTGGGGAGCAAACACCTTTGTCGCCACAGTCGGTGTAAATTTCAACAATTTCTCTACTCACAGGATGTTCGACAAGGGAGCCTGGAGACCGGTTCCTCTTGGAGACGCGCAGAACCTTTCCCTGCGCTTCCAGACCAACGGCACGTACTACACCTCGTTGATCTTCGGATTCACAGAGCCTTGGCTTACATCGAAGAAGCCTACTTCACTGAGTATTCAGGCATATTATACCCGGCAGACTAACTCCTATCTCGCAATCGGCCTTTTGAGCAACGACAAGGTGATGCAGGTCTATGGTTTCTCTTCCGGCATCGGCACAAGACTGAAGTGGCCTGACAACTACTTCACATTCTACAGCGGAGTCAACTGGCAGGTCTATGACTTGAAGAACTGGCTCAGCGGCTACTTTATGTTCACTGACGGAAGATCCCACAACCTGAGCCTCACCGCCAGTTGGAGCAGGACTTCAACCGACCAGCAGATCTACCCTCGCCAGGGCTCGATATTCTCCGCAAGTTTGCAGCTCACCCCTCCTTACTCCCTGTTCAGAAAGAAGGATCTGGGAACCCTTGACGACGCAGGAAACCCTACCCGGGTCAGCAGTTACAAGGACATCAACTACGACAACTGGTCCTCCCAGGATCGCTACAAGTGGATCGAATACCACAAGTGGAAGGTAAGCATGGAGAATTACACGAGGATTGTGGGAGATCTGGTCGTTATGGGCAAGGCTCAGTTCGGCTACCTCGGCTTCTACAACAGGCGTTGGGGATATTCTCCTTTCGAGGGCTTCCGAGTCGGTGGCGACGGGATGTCAGGATATGATACCTACGGCGCGGATGTAATCTCTCTCAGAGGCTATAAGAACTACTCTCTTACCCCTTGGGAAGCGACTCCATACAACACCAGCGGCTACTATGCCGGAAATGTCTATGACAAGTTCACGATCGAGGCCCGTTATCCTGTAATCCTACAGCCTCAGTCCACGATATTCGTCCTTGGATTCCTTGAGGGTGGCAACTGCTGGTCTGACATCAAGTCATTCAATCCATTCCAGTTGAAGAGATCCGCCGGCATGGGCGTCAGAGTCTTCCTCCCTATGATCGGTATGCTGGGTATAGACTGGGGTTACGGCTTTGACAACCCGACAAAGAAGGACAGAAGTCAGTTCCACTTTATCATTGGGCAACAATTCTAATAAATTGTCTTATATTTGCAGGCACGGTTTTTATTGGAACCATAATAACAAGATAACTGATAAAAATTATTTGATATGAAAAAGATCGTTTTGATTGCCGCAATGGCACTTCTCACACTCACTGCTTCAGCGCAGGCCAAGTTCGCCTATGTTGATTTCAATGTTCTCGTGATGCTTTGCCCGGAGGCGGATGAAGCAAGGGCGCAGATGCAGGCTGCTCAGAAGGAAGCCAACGATACATATTCCAGTATGTATGAAGAGGCTCAGACGAAGTACAGTGACTACCAGCAGAAGCAGGCCACCTGGACCCCTGCAATCAGGGAAAACAAGGAGAAGGAGTTGAATGACATCCAGAAAAGGATTCAGGAATTCGAGCAGTCGATCCAGCTCGAACTCCAGCAGCAGCAGGCACAGTTGATGGAGCCTATCCAGAAGAAAGCATCTGAAGCAGTAGAGAAACTCGCTAAGGCAGGCGGTTACACAATGGTGTTCGAAGTCTCACAGTACCTCTATATTGACAAGGCCCAGTGTACGGATCTCACACCTGACGCAAGGAAGGCAATGAACATTCCTGCCGGCAGAACCCTTGAGGATTTGCAGAAAGAGCTCCAGGCCCAGCAGCAGTAGAGTTACAACTACCTTATAAAGGCAGGTCTTCGGACCTGTCTTTTTTTAGTTTTTTATCAGTTTTATTTGAGTATAGGCATTATTTATTACAAAATCATTGTTATTGATGTAAATTCTCTTTACATTTGTAACACGATTAATTAATTTCACTTAATATTTTTAACCAAAATGCAACATAAGGTTATTGATGCTAAGGATGTTGTGATAAGGTTCGCTGGAGATTCCGGAGACGGGATGCAGCTCACAGGCACATTGTTCGCCAACCTTTCCGCAGTCTATGGTAACGGCCTTTCTACCTTTCCGAATTATCCTGCAGAGATCAGGGCTCCGAAAGGAACCGTGGCGGGAGTCTCAGGATTCCAGGTCCACATCGGAAGTCACAAGATCAACACTCCGGGCGATTTCTGCGATATGCTGGTCGCGATGAATCCCGCCGCTCTCAAGGCAAACGCGAAGTGGCTCAAGAGAAACGCCACGGTCCTGATCAATGAGGACGCATTCGATGACCAGGGTCTTGAAAAAGCCGGTTTCACCGGCAATCCTTTTGAAGAACTTCACATCGAAGACAGGAACATCATCGTCGCTCCTATCACCAAACTCGTTGAAGAAAGTCTCAAGGACAGCGGCCTGGACATCGCCTCAATCCACAAGTGTAAGAATATGTTCACGCTTGGAATCGCCTGTTTCATCTACAGCCGTCCGCTGGACTATGTTTACACCTACCTCGAAGGGCGCTTCAGAAAAAAACATCCTGAGATGATCGAGCCTAACCGCAAGGTCGTGACCGACGGCTTCAACTACGCCGCCAATATCCAGGCTGTCGCAAACACATACACGATTGTCCCGGACGTTAGGGAAAAGGGCCGCTACGGGAATATCACCGGAAACCAGGCTCTTGCCTGGGGCCTTATGGCGGCATCGGAGAAGTCCGGGCTCAACCTTTTCTGCGGTTCATATCCTATCACGCCGGCTACCGCTATCCTTGAGGAACTTGCGATCTACAAGAATCTCGGTGTCAAGACTATGCAGACTGAGGACGAGATCGCCGGAATATGTTCCGCAGTAGGAGCGTCTTTCGCAGGAGCCCTTGCAGTGACCACAACTTCCGGTCCCGGACTCTCGCTCAAGTCTGAAGCTCTCGGTCTTGCTGTTATGACTGAACTTCCGCTGGTGGTAGTTGATGTACAGCGCGCCGGTCCTTGTACCGGTATGCCGACGAAGACGGAGCAGTCCGACCTTAACGAGGCCTTGTACGGACGCAACGGCGAAAGCCCTCTGGTAGTTATGGCTTCCCATTCACCTGCCAATTGCTTCGATGCGGCATTCACCGCCGCGAAGATCGCTGTCGAGCATATGACTCCGGTGCTCCTTCTTTCCGAAGGATTCATCGGCAACGGTTCGGAACCCTGGAAGATACCGTCAATGAGCGATTATCCTCAGATCAAACCTCGCAGGGCCGTGTCTGACGGCACGAAGTTCCAGCCTTTCAAGAGAGACGACAAGACGTTTGCCAGAGATTGGGCACCTGCCGGAACTCCAGGCCTTGAGCATCGCGTCGGAGGCTTGGAGAAGACGCATACAGGCGTCCTCTCCTCCGATCCGCTTAACCACGAACTTATGGTAGAAGAGCGCGCGGAGAAGGTGGCCAGAGTCGCTGATGTCATTCCTGATCTCGTCGTTGACGGTCCTGAAAGCGGGGACGTCCTCCTCGTCGGCTGGGGCGGAACCCTGGGCCATCTCCTTTCGGCAACAGAAGAACTCCGCGCCGCCGGAAAGACTGTAAGCCGAGTCCATTTCGACTTCATAAATCCTCTTCCCAAGAACACGGAGAAGGTCTTCTCCGCCTTCAGGAAGATCATCATCTGCGAGCTTAACCGCGGTCAGTTCGCCGGCTATCTCAGAACCATCTTCCCTCAGTTCGACTACGTAAGGTGCAACAAGGTTCAGGGACAGGTCTTCCTTGTGAAAGACATCATCGATGCGGTTTCATCATCTTTTTAGGAGGAACAGACTATGACAAAGTACACATTCAAGGATTTCAAGAGCGATCAGGAGGTCAGATGGTGTCCGCGCTGCGGAGACTATTCTATCCTTACAGCGCTCCAGAGGACTCTTCCAACGGTCTGCGAAAAGGAAGGAATAGAAAAGAACAGGGTTGTGATCGTGTCCGGCATCGGATGCTCTTCAAGGCTCCCGTACTATATGGACACCTATGGATTCCATAGCATCCACGGCCGCGCAGCGGCCATCGCTACAGGCATCAAGGTCGCGAACCCACGGCTCAGCGTATGGCAGATAAGCGGTGAAGGCGACGCCCTTGCAATCGGCGGCAACCATTTCATACACGCTATCAGAAGAAATATTGACATCAATCTGATGCTTTTCAACAACCGTATCTACGGTATGACCAAGGGCCAGCACTCTCCTACATCCAAGCTGGGAGCGGTCACCAAGACCTCCCCTTACGGAGCCGTGGAGCATCCGTTCAACCCAGGAAGCCTTGTGCTTGGAGCAAAGGGAACATTTTTTGCAAGGAGTATCGATGTTGAACTTGCGCTCAATCAGGAAATTATGCTTGCAGCGGCCCTTCACGACGGCACGTCGGTGATGGAGTTCCTGACAAACTGCGTGATTTTCAACAACGGATCCCATTCCGACATTTCCGACAAGGAGGTGAAGGCGGACAGGACAATCATCCTGCGTGACGGCGAGAAGATGATCTTCGGCAAGAACCGTGACAAGGGACTTGTGCTTGACGGATGGAAGCTCAAGGTCGTTACGATTGGAAAGGACGGTGTGACAGAGGATGACATCCTGACTCACGACAGCACTTCAGACAATCTTGGCTTGCAGACAATGCTGGCCGAGATGAAGGGACCGGATTTTCCGGTTGCGCTCGGAGTTATCAGGAACATTCCGAAGGCAACTTATGAAGGCCTTGTCGCCAAGCAGGTCGAGGATGTGACCGGAAAAGCGAAGATCCATTGTATGGATGAGCTGCTGAACAGCGGTTCTACATGGGAATTCAAATGAAGCAAGACAGAATAACACTATAAGCATAATGATGAAAACCACAGAAATCATGGCCAGTCTCCAGGCCAAGTACCCTACGGAGAAGGAATATCTCCAGGCTGTACAGGAGGTTCTTGAGTCAATCGAGGATGTGTATAACCAGCATCCTGAATTTGAGAAGGCAAAGATCGTAGAAAGAATAGTTGAACCGGACAGGATTTTCACTTTCCGCGTCACTTGGATCGATGACAACGGTGATGTCCAGACCAATCTGGGCTACCGTGTTCAGTTCAACAGTGCTATCGGACCATACAAGGGAGGTCTGCGCTTCCATCGTGCGGTCACTCCTTCGATGCTCAAATTCCTCGGTTTCGAGCAGACATTCAAGAATGCTCTCACGACTCTCCCTATGGGAGGAGCCAAGGGTGGCTCGGACTTCGATCCTGTGGGCAAGTCAGACGCGGAGATCATGCGTTTCTGCCAGGCCTTTATGCTTGAGCTCTGGCGCTGCATCGGCCCTGATCAGGACATCCCGGCAGGTGATGTGGGGGTCGGCGGACGTGAAATCGGCTTCCTGAACGGAATGTATCAGAAACTAGCCCGTGAGTACCATACCGGAGTACTTACAGGGAAGGGAGCGACTTGGGGAGGTTCCATCCTCCGTCCTGAAGCTACCGGTTTCGGTGCTCTCTACTTCACACAGC
>CAYFVE010000016.1:15353-26173 GCA_964346605.1 uncultured Muribaculaceae bacterium
CTCCATAAGGGTGGAAAGGACATCAAGGATCAAAAGGTCTGCATCTCCGGTTTCGGCAATGTGGCTTGGGGAGCTGTTAAGAAGGCTACTCAACTTGGCGCCAAGGTCGTCGCGATCAGCGGACCTGACGGTGTCTGTCACGTTAAGGATGGTATGACGCCTGAGATGAACGATTATATGCTTGAGATGCGCGCTTCCAACAGGAACCTGGTCGAGGATCTCGCTACGAGATTCCCGGAAAAGGTACAATTCATTGCCGGCAAGAAGGCCTGGAGCATTCCTTGCGACATCGCTCTTCCTTGCGCTTTCCAGAATGAACTTAGCGGGGATGATGCCAGGGAACTGAAGGCAAACGGCTGCTGGTGCTGCTGTGAGGTTTCCAATATGGGGTGCCAGCCTGAGGCGATCCACTTCTTCCAGAACAACGGAATCCTGTTCGCCCCAGGAAAGGCTGTCAACGCCGGCGGTGTCGCCACCTCCGGTCTTGAAATGACCCAGAACGCCGCCCACATAAGTTGGTCTGCACAGGAGGTTGATGACAAGCTCCACTGGATAATGCAGAGCATACACGAGCAGTGCGTGAAGTTCGGAACACGTCCTGACGGTTCGGTCGACTATGTCAAGGGCGCCAACATCGCCGGATTCATGAAGGTGGCTCAGGCTATGCTTGAGCAAGGCATAATCTGATGGCAGGAAAATGAAGGATGAGACACGTCGTAACTGCGGCGTGTCTTTTTTTTTCAATTATTAATGACTAATTTTGCAAGATTAAATTATGATTGGAAAAGATATTCAAAATCATATTTTCGCAATGAAGAAAATCGCATTGTCTTTAATGCTGCTCGCGCTTGTCGTTTCTTGCAAGCCCGCAAAAAAAACCGTTGTCCAGAAAAAAGTAGATGAGTACGCACTGGTGAAAGTCGCGGCTCCGGATCTCACCGGTATCACAGACAACGGAAAGGAGGTCCTGAACCTCTACAAGTTCGCCGCTGACCAGGCCGATCTTATCTATTGGAAGCAGGTCTTCGGAGATAAATCCGAAATGGAAGGACTCGAGGATGAGGACATCAGGGAATATGCCTTTATCAACTATGGACCTTGGGACAGGCTTACCGGACAGGCTTTTGTAGAAGGCTATGGAGAAAGACCTCTTGGCGCGAACTTCTATCCGGCCGATATGACGAAGGATGAGTTCGATTCCCTGGACAATCCTGACAAGACCAGCCTTTACACTGTGATTGAGAGGGATTCCACAGGGTCGCTCACTCCGGTTTGGTACCACGATGCCTATAAGGAGAATGTGGATAAGATCTGCAGTTATCTCAAGGCCGCCGCGGACATCACCATCAAGGAAAGCGTCAAGAGTTATCTTCTGAAGAAGATAGAGGCTATCCAGAGCGACAACTACTATGAGGCTGACTGCGCCTGGCTTGATATGACCGACAGCAGGATGGACCTGATCATCGGCCCTGACGAGATAAACGACGATCAGCTTTATGGAATGAAGGCTTCCTATGAAGCGTATGTTCTGCTGAAGGATCTCAAGAGGACCGAGGCCATCGACCGTTTCTCAAACATGCTCCCTGAACTTCAGAAGGCCATGCCTGTAGAGGACCGGTTCAAGACATTCGTTCCGGGAACCAATTCGGACATTTACACCTACGATGCCATCTATTGCGCTGGCCACGCCAACGCCGGAATCAAGTTGATGGCCCTCAATCTCCCTTATGACCCTAAGGTTCAGGCGGAAAAGGGCACTAGGACAGCCCTTCTGCATAATTTTATGGTTGAAAAGTTCAACAGAGTCGTCAATCCTGTAGGACAGGTTGTCCTGAATGCTGATGACGAGGCCCTTCTTGACGCCGAGGCTTTCTACTGGAATATCGCGTTCCGCGAGATAGCCCACGCTCTTGGTGTGAAGGAGACAGAGGACGGAAGGCCTGTCAACGAGGCTCTCGGAAACAGAAGCCTGACCTGGGAAGACGCGAAGGCGAATGCCGCAGGTCTGTATCTCGTCTGCAAGATGATCGATGAGAAAAGACTCCCCGGCATCAACACCAGGAAGTCAGCCATAAACACCTTTGTCGCCAACCTTATCCGCTCACAGCGTTTCGGAGAGGATTCACAGCTGGGACGTGCCTATGTCCTCATCTACAACTTCCTGGCTGAAAAGGGAGCGTTTACACGCGGGGACAGCGGAAAGTACACGATTAACCATGACAAGGTCCTTGACGCGTGCGCGGAATTGACCGGTATCATCATCAGGACCCAAGCGACAGGCGACTATCAGTTTGCAGAGCGGTTCGAGCAGAAGTACTGTGCGATTTCCGACAATTTCAAGGCCGACCTTGTCAACATCCGTCTTGAAAACATTCCTGTGGACCTGAAATTCGAGTTCCAGAGGTAATCTTTAATTAGAAATCAATCAACAATCAAATAGAAATGGCTGAAAATTTAGCAAATGAAGCCGGAAAGAAGAAACTCAACGTCAAGTTTTGTGTTCTTCTGCCAATTGTGCTCCTAGTCACACTCTTCTTGTGGTTTGTTCCTTCTTCCTTCTATGGAATCGACGCCCTGACTGTAAGCCAGCAGCGTGTCATTGCGCTCTTCGCCTTCGCGGCCCTTATGTGGATGTTTGAAATCATCCCTAACTGGACCACTTCGGTGATGATCATCGTCCTGGCCCTTTTGACTGTATCCAACAAGGGTATCGGATTCCTCTGCACTCCGGAGGCCGGACAACTGGCAAACTACAAGAACTTGATGGCCGCTTTTGCGGATCCGGTCGTGATGCTCTTCCTCGGCGGCTTCGTGCTCGCCATCATGGCAGAGAAGTACGGCCTTGATGTCACCCTTGCAAGAACCCTCCTCGCTCCTTTCGGAACCAACCCGAAGATGGTCCTTCTGGGCTTCCTCATCGTGATCTCGATTTTCTCGATGTTTATGAGCAACACCGCGACCGCCGCTATGATGCTTGCATTCCTGGCCCCAGTGCTTTCAGTGCTTCCGAGCGATGACAAGGGCAAGATCGGCCTGGCGCTCTCAATTCCTATCGCCGCGAACATCGGAGGCATCGGAACCCCGATCGGAACTCCTCCGAACGCAACCGCGGTGAAATTCCTCGCTGAGGCCGGTGCGGATGTAACCTTTGCGGAATGGATGCTCAGGATGGTCCCTTTCGTGATCATTATGATCGTGTTCGCCTGGTTCCTCCTTCAGTTCTTCTTCCCGTTCAAGGCCAAGGAGGTAAAACTTGAGATACCAGAGAACAATAAGAAAAAAGACTGGAAGTACTTCACTGTATGGATCGTCTTCCTCGGGACAATCGTTCTCTGGGCGACAGAGCAGTGGACAAAGATCAATTCCAACGTAGTCGCCCTCATTCCTCTTGCGGTTCTGACCTGCACTGGAATATTCACCAAGGAAGATATCAAGGAAATCAACTGGAGTGTGCTCTGGCTCGTCGCCGGCGGTTTCGCTCTCGGCACCTGTCTTCAGGAGACCGGACTTGCCAAGGTCCTCATCGAGGCGATTCCTTTCGGCTCGATGTCAGTCGTCCTCGTCCTGGTGGTCGCAGGCCTCGTCTGCTATTTCCTCTCCAACTTCATCAGCAACTCCGCGACCGCAGCCCTTCTTATCCCTATCCTTATCGTTGTGGCCGAGGGCATGGCTGATCCTGCCGCTGCCAACAACGCTTCATTCCTCGCCCTTGGAGGCACGAAGGCGATGATCGCATTCATTGCAGTCTGCGCTTCCGTAGCGATGTGTTTCCCTATCTCAACGCCTCCGAACGCGATTGCGTCTTCAACCGGACTTGTCGAGACGAAGGATATGACCAAGGTAGGAGTCATAATAGGATTCGTCGGATTCATCCTTGGATTCTTCTGGCTCACCAAACTTTTTCCATTCGCATAACATTATGAAAAGAACAATCATTGCATTGGCTTCACTTGTCCTGTGCGTGTCTCTTGGCGCGCAGGACAAGGCCGGCCAGCTCAAACCATACGGCTTCGTCCGTAACTTTTTCGCATTTGACTCACGAGAGAGCGTCTCCGGAACAGAAGATTTCTTCAATTATCTTCCTAAGGACCGGAATATCTCTTCAGAAGGGGTGGATCTCAACGACCAGCCTACCTTCCGCTTCGCCGCGCTCACATCCCGTCTTGGGCTTAATCTGACCGGTTTTGAATATGACGGCTTCAAGATCGGAGGTAAATTCGAGGGGGATTTCTACAGCGGTGTTTCCGGCGTGACCGGAACAGCTGTTTTCCGTCTCCGTCAGGCTTATGCCACAATCGGGAAGATTGACTGGACCGCTACCATCGGCCAGGCCTGGCATCCTATGGCAGCGGATATGCCTGATGTTTTCTCCCTTAATTCAGGTTCTCCTTTCGGACCCTTCTCAAGAACACCGCTGTTGATGGCGGATTGGGACTTGGCTGACGGAATCACCTTAACCGGAGCTGCCATCTGGCAGATGCAGTACACCTCGGCAGGTCCTTCCGGAGCCAAGGCAGACTACATCAAATACGGCGGTTTACCTGAACTTTATTTCGGTGTGAAATACACTGAAGGCGTTTTCTCCGGAAAGATCGGCGTAGATATGCTCTCCATCAAGCCCAGATGGAACAATGGCATCAGGAAGGTGGATGACCGTATCACGACTTTCTCCCCATTCGTGTATCTCCAGTACAAGAAGGGTCTGTTCAGCGCCAAGTTGAAGACCATCTATGCACAGGCTGGCGAGCATATGAACCTCAATGGAGGTTATGCGGTATGCGATGTCAACTCTGACGGTTCGTTCGACTACACTCCTACTGTCAATTCATCGACTTGGGTAAGCCTTATGTACGGCAATAAGACCCAGTGGATCCTCTTTGGCGGCTTTGTCAGGAATTTCGGCACTAAGGATGAGATCTATGGTTCAACAGGCGGCTATGCTCCTGCATCAAACCTCTATTTTAGCAAGAACAGTTTCTCGAATATGAACAAGATGTACCGCCTCACCCCGACTGTGATCCACAACATAGGCAAATTCGCAGTTGGCATAGAATATGAACTTACAAGTGTTCAGTATGGTGATTACAAGACATTTGCCGGCGAAAAGTACATCGGTGCCAAGGGTCTTGCTGAAGACAATCTTCACTGGGTCACCAACAACCGTGTGCAGGCTCTGATGAAATTCACATTCTAGGATCATAAAACCGCAATGAAATGAAGAAGTCCATATTCCTGATGCTGGCCCTGCCGGCGCTGATGATAACATCGACTTTGAAGGCGCAGAACCACCAGGTAAGCCTTTCCAGTCATCTGGAGCCTTATGGCTTCATACGTTCGTATGCGATCTTCGATTCCAGAAACTCCAGTTCGGGCGAAGAGGAACTGTTCTACTTCGCTCCTTATGACAAGGCAATCAATCTTGAAGGGAGGGATATATATTCGAACCCTTCCTTCAAGATGAACGCTATCTCCTCCCGTCTCGGCCTGAATGTGAATGGCTTCCGTTACGGGAATTTCAATGTTTCGGGCAAAGTCGAGGCTGACTTTTATCTGATGAACGGCACCACTGCCTCACTTCGTCTCAGGCAGGCATATACAGACCTTGTCTGGGATGGTCTAGGCTATATGGAGAACAGTTTTTCCATCAGGATCGGACAGGCCTGGCACCCTATGTCAGCAGATATGCCGTACTGCATCAACGTGGAGAGCGGTTCACCTTTCAATCCTTATGCAAGGAGTCCTCAGATTATGTTCAATGTCCGCCTTGCGAAGCATTGGGATTTTACTGCGGGTTCAATCTACCCTATGCAGTATCTCCCGACCGGTCCGAGCGGTCCGTCCCAGAACTATGTCAAATATGGTCTCATCCCGGAAATCTATGCCGGAGTGTCATTCGCAGGCAAGTACTTCCTGGCCAGGGCCGGAGTGGACTTCCTGAGCCTGAAGCCAAGATGGCGCACGACAACCTACAATTACACCGGTTCGCAGAAATGGGACATAGGTTCTCCGGCCAAAGACAGAATTTCGATGTTGAGCCCGTATGTCTATCTCCAGTACAGTAAAGGACGGTTCAGCATAAACGCCAAGTCTGTTCTCGCCCAGGGTGGAGACCACCTCTCCCTGATGAGTGGTTATGCCGTGTATGACCTTTCGGATCCATATAAATACCTGTACACTCCGATTCAGTCCACGGTTTCTTTCCTCTCATTGTCATACGGGAAGAAACTGCAGTTTATGGTTATGGCCGGCTATATGAAGACTTTGGGCACAAAGGCGGATCTTCCTGTCACGGCAAAGGGCTATGCCGTAGCAACGGACATATACTATTTCTCAAGCGGCTACAAGAACATAAACCAGATGATGCGTTTCACACCGACCATCGCCTACAACTTCTCCGGCCTTACGGTCGCGGTTGAGTTCAACAACACCATGGTGGAATATGGCAATGTCAGCCAGTTAAGTTCTCGTGCGATACCTCAGACCGACCTTCATTACATAATGAACAACAGGGTCGTCGGAATGGTTAAATTCAGTTTCTAAAGAAAAACTGAATATTTTTCAAAGACAGACTTGGAAATCGGAATAATTTTCCGATATTTGTCAAGATACAAACAGACGATGATTATTTTCAATCATATTCACCATCATCACCATCGCCACTCGGAAGGGAGGTGAGTTTGTCGTGGATATCTGTTTGCAATTGGATATTTAAGTCAAGGCTCGCTTCCCCTAAAGCGGGCCTTTTCTGTTGGTTGACAATATATTTAAACGAACTTATACAATGTTGAGAATCGCAATCCAGGCCAAGGGCCGATTGAGTGAAGAGAGCCTCGCAATGCTTCGCGAGGCAGGAATTGAAGTAGATGACAGCAAGAGGAAATTCCTCTCCCAGTCCAGCAGTTTCCCTGCTGAGTTTCTTTATCTCAGGGATGACGATATCCCTCAGGCTGTCGCCCAGGGAGTCGCCGATCTCGGAATCGTAGGCTACAACGAAGTACGTGAAAGAGAGGAAGACGTCAGGATAGAGGACTATCTCGGCTTCGGCGGATGCAGAATCTCCCTCGCCGTTCCGAAGGCAGAGCATTATACCGGTATCGAGTGGTTCAACGGCAAGCGTATCGCGACCTCGTATCCGAACATACTCGGGAATTTCCTTGAGGAACACGGCATCGATGCGAAAATCAACGTAATCACGGGTTCGGTGGAGATTGCTCCGACCGTAGGGATGAGCGATGCGATCTTCGACATCGTCTCCTCCGGAGGGACGCTTGTGAGCAACGGCCTGAAGGAAGTTGAGAAGGTCGTTTTCTCCGAGGCTGTTTTGATTTCCGGGAAATCCCTTGATGATGAGAAACTTAAGGTTCTTGATCAGATAAAGTTCCGTTTCAACGCCGTCAAGGACAGCAGGGGCAAGAAGTACCTGATGATGAACATTCCGAACGAGAAACTTGAGGATGTCATCAGGATCGTTCCTGCAATGAGGAGCCCTACCGTGATTCCGCTTGCCCAGAGCGGATGGTCTTCGCTTCAGTCAGTGGTTGACGAGAGCGTCCTCTGGGAGAAGATAGAACTCCTCAAGGAGATTGGAGCTGAAGGCCTTCTTGTCTGTGCGGTTGAGAAAATGGTCCTTTAGGTTGTGAATAATTATTCGCCATTCTTATGAATATTTCCAGATACATCGAGCCATCCCGTAATGAGTGGGGGACTCTGGTCCGGAGGGCGGCCGACAGTGACGCCGACATCGAGGCCAGTGTCAGGTCGATTCTTGAAAAAGTCAAGGCCGAGGGAGACAAAGCCCTCGTCGAATTCGAGAACAGATTTGATGGCGCAGGTTTCACTTCAGCATCCGACCTTGTGGCAAGCGAGGAGGAGATCGCCGAGGCGAAGGCGCAAGTCCCCTGGAATTTGAAGGATGCCATCGGCAAGGCTATGGACAACATAAGGAAGTTCCACGAGGCCCAGATTCCGAAACCGGTAAAGGTTGAAACCAGCCCTGGTGTAGTTTGCTGCCAGAGGGCTGTACCGATCCGGAGGGTAGGATTGTATGTGCCCGGTGGAAGGGCGCCTCTTTTTTCCACTGTGCTTATGCTTGCTGTTCCTGCGATGGTGGCAGGATGTCCGGACATCGTGCTTTGCACTCCTCCCGCTCCTTCGGCCGGCTCGCGTGGAAAGGCGAATCCTGTGATCCTCTACACCGCATCCGTCTGCGGAGTGAAAACCATCATCAAGGCAGGCGGCTCACAGGCGGTCGCCGCGATGGCCTACGGGACGGGAACGATATCGAGGCGTGACAAGATCTTCGGCCCTGGAAACCGCTTCGTGATGAAAGCGAAACAGATTGTTGGACTTGCGGATGCGGCTATTGATATGCCGGCCGGACCTTCTGAAGTAATGGTTCTTGCGGATGATACCGCGGTTCCGGAATTCGTTGCGTCGGATTTCCTTTCGCAGTGCGAACACGGACCTGACAGCCAGTCGGTTCTGGTCTGCACTAGCGAGGAAATCGCAGACAGGGTTCAGGAGGCGGTCATCCGGCAGGCGGAGAGTCTCACTCGAAAGGAAATAGTCCTCAAGTCTCTCTCCAACAGCCGGATGATAGTGCTGAAAGACAGGGATGACATCGTGGATTTTGCCAATGAGTATGCTTCTGAACATCTGATCATCTCAATGGATGACCCTTGGCCGGTAGCGGACAGAATCACGGCGGCAGGAAGCATATTCATCGGAAACTATTCTCCTGAAAGTGCGGGCGACTACGCTTCCGGCACCAACCACACCCTTCCGACGAGCGGATGGGCGCGCTCCTTCAGCGGCCTTAATGTGGATTCCTTCCTTCGCAGGATGACTATTCAGGAACTCTCGGAGTCTGGTCTTGGAGGCCTTGCCGGGACAATCCGCACGATGGCTCTTGCCGAAGGCCTTGACGCCCACGCCAATGCCGTGGCTGTAAGGTCCAGGAACGCCTTGGGACACTCCGAAGGATCTAAGTGACGATAACAAATTGAATTTGCAATGACAATACAAGAAGTACTGAACCTGGTCCGTCCGAACATTCTCGCTCTTGACCCGTATTCCACGGCAAGAGATGAGTGTGGAGAAAACAGGCCAGAGGTGTTCATAGACGCCAACGAGAGTCCGTACAACAACGGTATCAACCGTTATCCGGATCCGCATCAGAAGGAACTCAAATCCAGGATAGCGCGGATCAAAGGCATCTCTCCGGACCGGCTTTTCCTTGGAAACGGAAGCGACGAAGCGATTGACCTGATGTACAGGGTCTTCTGTACCCCTGGTCTGGACCGTGCCGTTTCCATCGCTCCAAGTTATGGAATGTACGAGGTGGCCGCCGGAATGAACGGTGTCGCCTTCTCTAAGGTACGGTTGGACGACGTCTTCAACCTTCCTGGGATTTCTGACCTGTTGGAGGCCCTCTCCGGAGCCAGGATCTTTTTCATCTGTTCTCCGAATAATCCTTCTGGGAACTCCTTCAGAAAGGAACAGATCGTTCAGATCCTTGAGCAGTTCAGTGGAATTGTAGTTCTTGACGAGGCCTATATTGATTTCTCAGAGCGAGAGTCGATGGCCTCCCTGGTTTCCGAACATCCGAACCTGGTCGTCCTCCAGACCCTTTCGAAGGCCTGGGGCATGGCCGGGCTTAGAATTGGACTTGCTATCGCGGATCCTCAGGTTGTCGCTATGATGTCCAAGGTCAAGTACCCCTACAACATCAACGTTGTCGCTCAGAAAATGGCCTTGTCAAAACTCGATCCTGACTTGATGAAGAGCCGGGTCGCCGAGATCATTGGCCAGAGATTCCGTCTTGTCAAGGAACTGGCTGGATTCCCTGCGGTCAAGGAGATTTATCCCAGTGACGCCAATTTCCTCCTTGTCAAGGTGGATGATGCCGATGGCCTTTACGGCAAATTGATTGCGGAAAAGATCATAGTCCGCAACCGCTCCAGAGTCGAGGGCTGCGAGGGGTATCTCCGAATCACTGTCGGTACTCCTTCGGAAAATGACAGGCTCCTTGCGGTAATGTCGGGCCAGTCCTCCGGCGATTGTTCGGACATTTCAAATGGTCTTCAGATGCTTGGGGAGCGTCACGTGAGAATCAGAAGGAAGACCAGGGAAACTGATGTCACGCTGGAACTTGATCTGGACAATTCCGCAGGTTCGACAGCCGGAATATCGACAGGCCTGGCTTTCTTCGACCACATGCTTGAGCAGATCCCCAATCACGGAGGGGTATTCCTCGGCATCAACGCCAAAGGCGACCTTCAGGTCGATGAGCACCACACTATTGAAGATGTCGGAATTGTTCTTGGAGAGGCGGTCAGCGCAGCTCTCGGATCCAAACTCGGTATCGGACGCTATGGCTTCGTCCTTCCGATGGACGATTGCGACGCCGGAGTCCTGATGGATTTCGGAGGCAGAACGGATTTCCGGTGGAGGGCTGAATTCAAGCGCGAGAAGGTCGGGGATGTTCCGACAGAGATGTTCAGCCATTTCTTCCAGTCCGTTTGTACTGGCGCGAAGTGCAACCTCCACATTATGGCCACGGGAGAAAACGAGCACCATAAGGCGGAAGCGATATTCAAGGCCTTTGCAAGAGCCCTGAGAATGGCGGTCTCGCACACTGAATTCCCTTACGAACTTCCTTCAAGCAAAGGCGTGTTATGATAGCGATAGTCGATTATGATGCCGGGAACATCCGTTCCGTGGAGAATGCCCTGAAACGCCTGGGCGCTGAATACGAAGTGACTTCAGATCCTGACAGGATTCGCGCCGCCGGCCACGTCATCCTTCCCGGGGTTGGGGAG
>CAYFVE010000016.1:26183-28448 GCA_964346605.1 uncultured Muribaculaceae bacterium
GGCGTCTTCCGCGATGATGGCTCTGCAATCCCGTGGCCTTGCGGATGTCCTTCGGAGCCTTGAGCAGCCGGTTCTGGGGATATGCATCGGCGTCCAGCTGATGTGTTCTTCAAGCGAAGAGGGTGATGCCGAATGTCTGAGAATATTCGGAACGGAGGTGAAAAGGTTTCAGAGCAGTTACGGGATGGATTCATTCAAGATCCCGCATATGGGATGGAACACTATAGAGAGGCTTTCCGGACCGCTTTTCAAGGGAGTTCCGGAAAATGCCTTCGTTTACTATGTCCATTCCTACTATCCTTCCCTTGACGCTGCGCAGGGCATCGCTGTAACTGAATACGCAGGTGTCCGTTTCAGCGCGGCTCTACAGAAAGACAACTTTTTCGGGACCCAGTTCCATCCGGAGAAAAGCGGTCCTGCAGGCGCGATGATTTTAAAGAATTTCATAGAACTATAGATATGCAGAATTTCAACGTTATCCCTGCGATTGACCTGATAGGCGGACAGTGCGTGCGCCTGACTCAGGGAGACTATGACAAGCGGAAGGTATATTCATCGGATCCGCTTGAGATGGCGAAGAGTTTCGAGGATGCCGGAGCGAGGAGGCTTCATCTGGTGGATCTCGAAGGAGCGAAATCCTCAGGACCGGTCAACCTTGACGTGCTTGCTAAGATAGCGGCAGGAACAGGCCTTGAGATAGAGTTCGGAGGAGGAATCAAGTCCGAGCAGGCCTTGAAGGCCGTTATCGACGCCGGCGCCCGGTACGCGATCTGTGGCAGCATAGCCGTGACTGCCCCTGAAACCTTCCGCAGATGGCTGGTTGAATATGGGGACAGCATCATCCTCGGACTGGATCTCAAGAACGGACTTGTGGCGACCCACGGATGGAAGGAGACAGCTCCGCTTTCCGCTGTCCAGGTCCTGGAAGACTATGGCAGCCTTGTAAGGCAGTCGATCGTTACGGAAGTCTCTCGTGACGGTATGCTTCAGGGTGTCAACCTTGAATTCTATGCCGCTCTGCAGCAGCAGTTTCCGGAAGTGGATATCGTCGTGAGCGGCGGCGTTTCGAGTTATGAGGAACTGACAGAACTGAAGAAATACGGCCTGAGGTCCGCGATTGTGGGAAAGGCTATCTATGAGGGACGTGTGAAACTGGAGGATCTTTTCCGTTGATATGCTTGCGAAGAGGATTATACCCTGCCTTGACGTTAAGAACGGACAGGTGGTCAAGGGCATCAACTTCCTTCAGCTGAAGGAGGTTGGCGACCCTGTTGAGATGGGTGCCTTGTATTCGGCTGAAGGGGCTGATGAACTCGTCTATCTGGACATCAGCGCCTCTTTCGAAGGCCGCAGGACTTTTACCGATCTGGTGAGCCGCATCTCGGAAAGGATTGACATTCCGTTCACGGTCGGCGGCGGCATATATTCTTTTGAAGACGCGGCGCGTCTTCTGGATGCCGGAGCGGACAAGATCACGATGAACACTTCCGCTGTGCGTGAGCCGGAACTCGTAACCCGTATTTCCTCCCACTACGGATCCCAATTCGTAGTTGTGGCTATTGATGCGCGCCAGGTCGATGGTTCGTGGAAAGTCACTACCCACGGAGGAAAAGTTGAGACTGACAAGGAACTCTTTTCATGGGCTACAGAGGTTCAGGAAAGGGGGGCGGGGGAGATCCTCTTCACTTCGATGGATCACGACGGCACTAAGAACGGCTATGCCTGCGAGGCGTACGCCCGCCTGGCTGAGGAACTTGCCGTACCGGTGATCGCCTCTGGCGGAGCCGGTTCGATAAGGCACATCGAGGAGGTGTTGACGATAGGAAAGGCTGATGCGGCTTTGGCAGCCAGCATATTCCATTACGGTGAAATCAGGATAAGCGAACTGAAGCGGAGATTGCTTTCCGACGGTGTCAATGTCAGGTTGTAGATTTTGTACGCCCGTATGTCCGGACGTTTGTTTGATTATTTTTTTTTGCAATGATGATAAGATTCGAAGATCTGAATTCCGGCGCTGACGGACTGGTGCCGGCAATCGTGCAGGACCAGAACACCCTTCAGGTCCTGATGCTCGGCTATATGGATGCCGAAGCCCTCAAGAAGACCCAGGAGAGCGGTCTTGTGACTTTCTGGAGCCGTTCCCGCAGGGAATTGTGGACCAAAGGAGAGACCAGCGGTAATTACCTTCACCTTGTTTCAATAGCCACCGACTGTGATTCCGATACGCTTTTGGTCAAGGCCGTTCCCGACGGTCCGGCTTGCCAC
>CAYFVE010000017.1:0-2237 GCA_964346605.1 uncultured Muribaculaceae bacterium
GTCATCGTCTTCCGCGCCCATCAGGGCGATGCTGCCGATAATGTCGGAGATTTCGCGCATACTCTCGGCATCCCTCCTGCCCGGAACCAGCGAAATCTCAAGCGAGGAAACCTCATCATCTTCCCAGGCGTTAAGTCTTCTGATGTCCTCTATGTCGGCGAAGACTATGATGTTGTCAGTGCCGTCCATTATTCCGTCATAGACATCTGTTATTGTGAAGTTCCGTACTTTCACGCTTTCTCCCACAAAATAGGAAAGCATTTTATCTCCCTTGTGAAGATCAAGCAGGTTCTCAAGTCTGGAAGGAATCGACACACCGAACTTCACTGAATCCGCTGCATCGGAATTCCTTGGAACACCCTTGAAGAGCACCCCGTGGATGTTGTCGTTCTTCTTGACAATTCCAGCCCTGTAGATGGCTGGTGTGATGCTCCGGACTTCAGGAAGAGCCTTTATCTGCTCAATGTAACCCGGCTCGGAAGAGATCGGAGAAGTCTCGCTGATGTAGTTCATATCCACCGGCAGCAACTGGACATCGCCGGTAAGGTCGGAAATGCCATCCCTTATCTCTTCCCTGAATCCGGTGGACACGGAGACGGCGATGATCATTATCAGGAAAGAAATCGCGATGGAGATCATCGCGATCCTTCCTCCGAAACGGAGACGTCTTGCTATGAACCTGGAAGCGTCCAACTCAGCCCGAATTGTCCCGGTTACCAAATGTGCACCCTCTCGCTTTCAGGGCGCCACATAGGATCGCCTTCCTTGATTCCGAAGGCATCGTAGAAACTCTGGAAGTTCTTGAGGGATACATTGACTCTGTTGACTGCAAGTGAATGCACGTCAAGTTTGGTCAGACGCGCCTTCTCCTCGTCTGTGATGTTCTGCGCCCATATTGTGGCGTAAGAGAGGAAGAATCTCTGTTCAGGAGTGAATCCGTCTATCAGGCCGATATTCCTGCCCGCGATAGCGTTCTGCATCGCAGTGAAAGCGATGCTGATTCCGCCGTGGTCGCCGATGTTCTCCCCAAGGGAAAGCTGTCCGTTGGCCTTGAGACCCGGAAGGATTTCCACTGCATCAAACTGGGCGGCCAGAACCTGCGCCTTGGCATTGAACTTCGCCGCATCATCTTCCGTCCACCAGCCGGCCATATTGCCATCCTTGTCAAACAGCCGGCCCTGGTCGTCAAAACCGTGGGACATTTCGTGCCCGATAACGACCCCTATGCCTCCATAATTGATTGCATCGTCAGCATCAGGATTAAAGAAAGGCGCCTGGAGTATGGCCGCAGGGAAACAAATCTCATTAGTGGTCGGATTGTAGTAGGCGTTGACCGTCTGGGGAGTCATAGCCCACTTCGTCCTGTCGGTCGGCTTGCCAAGGTCGCTTAGATTGTCCGCAATGTACCATTCGCTGGCAGCCTTAATATTCGAATAATAGGACTTTTCAGGATCGATCTCCAGGGTTGAATAGTCTTTCCACTTGTCCGGGTAACCGATCTTGACAGTAAAGTTGTCGAGTTTTTCGTGAGCCTTCGCCTTTGTCTCGTCTCCCATCCAGTCAAGTTCGTCGATATGCTGGCTGAAGGCGGTCTTCAGGTTGTTGACAAGTGTGATCATTTTTTCCTTCGACGACTCCGGGAAGTACTTCTCGACATACATCTTTCCGACCGCCTCTCCGAGAACTGAGTTCGGAACCTGCATAGCCCTTTTCCAGCGTGGCTTCTGCTCGGTCACGCCAGACATCCTGGTGCTGAAGAAATCGAATGACGCGGCATAGAAATCATCGCTCAGGGAACCTGCCGCGCCCTGGATAAGCTGTCCGGCGACATAGTCTTTTAGAACGGCGAGGTCTTCATTGGCGAAATATTCGGAGAACTTCTGGAAGAAATCCGGCTCGGCGACAACGAGTTTTTCCTGTTCCGGGATGCCTCGTGTCTCCAGATAGACCTTCCAGTCGAATGCGGGGAACTCGGTTCCGAGATCAGCTGACTTGAAGACATTGTACTGCGCCTGTACATCCCTTTCCTGGACGCTGGTCCAGGAGTTTGACGCCAGGACATCCTCGACTGCAAGAGCGTTTGCTGCGGCAGACTCCGGGTCCTCGTTTCCTGCCAGAGCGAAGATCCTGGCCAGGAACTTCCTGTAGTCATCCCTGATTGCGGCGTTCTCCGCCTCGACGTAGTAGTCACGGTCGCCGATGCCCAGACCACCCTGGCCGAAGTAAAGAATCTGATT
>CAYFVE010000017.1:2247-15172 GCA_964346605.1 uncultured Muribaculaceae bacterium
GTCGCTGTCGGCCAGATCGGAGGAAACATAAGCGCTGAAGAAAGGATTCTCGCCATAGCTGTGCATCTTCGCGATCAACCTGACAAGTCCGTCCTTGTCCGACGTTGAATATATCCGCTCAAGATCCTCCTTGATCGGAGCGGCGCCCTCAGAATTGAGTCTTACCGAATCAAGCCCTTGCTTGTAGAGGTCGGCAATCTTCTGCTCCACAGAACCCTTCTCAGTCTTGAGCCCGGTCATCCGGGCGAAAAGGTCGTTGAGCCTGATGACATTGTCTTCTCTGAGCTTGTCGAACGAACCGAAACGCGCGAACTCCGGCTTTAGAGGATTGTTCTTCTGCCACCCACCGGTGGAATACTGATAGAAATCCACTGCAGGAGACACTGTCGTATCAAGATTTGACAAGTCCAGGGCAGGGGTCTTCACCTGCTTCGGGCCGCACGCTGCGAAAGCGATCAATGAAGTCATTGCGAAAAGTATTTTTTTCATATTTCTGTTTTTTGTGTTATCATGTCAATCTGCAAATTTATCAATTATTTTACGATATTTGCACCTGCACCCAGGAGACTATGTCCAGATTCGTCACTTTCATCAATGATTGGATGCTTCCCATCGCCATTGCGACAGGAGCCGCAGTATGTCTGATCCTTCACTTCGTACCGGCTCTTTCAGTCAGCGCTGAACCGGCGTTCACCTTCTTTGCGAAGAGCGCGCAGCCGTTCCTGGTAGCCCTTATGCTCTTCCTTCAGTTCAACAAGGTCTCGCCGCACGATCTTAAATTAAGGAGATGGCACCTCATCCTGCTTGTGTTCCAATGCATAATGTTTGTATCTCTTGCCCTGATCGCGACGGCGGTTCCAAAAGGAGAGGCCAGGATCCTTATCGAATGCGCCATGCTCTGCCTGATCTGCCCGACAGCGGCGGCGGCAGGCGTCATCACAGACAGATTAGGAGGAAGCCTCTCTGACACTGTGACCTATGTAGTGATGATCAACGTTGCGGCTGCAATAATAATCCCTGTGATCATACCGATTGTGCACCCATCTTCGGAAATGACCTTCCTAAGCAGTTTCATCTCGATCTGCGTGAGAGTATTCCCTCTTCTGGTGCTGCCGCTGCTGATAGCCTGGCTGATCAGGTACACGATGAAGAAACTACATCATTTTCTCCTGAGATACGTAGGCTGGGCCTTCCAAATCTGGGGAGTGACCCTCTGCCTCTCGATCTATCTTGCAACGAGAGCGTTGCTGAACAGCGGAATCTCCCTTTGGGGAGTGGTCCTTATCTGCCTTGTATCCCTCGCCTGCACAATTCTTCAATTCCTGGTCGGAAGACGTGCCGGCGGCGCCTCGCGGTCAGACTCGATCACTGCCGGACAGGCTCTCGGTCAAAAGAACTCCGGCTTTCTCGTATGGCTGGGATACACCTATATGACACCTGTTACTTCAGTTGCCGCCGGTCTCTACAGCGTCTGGCAGAATATAGTAAACTCGTGGGAACTCTACGAAAAGAGGCACCACGAGTCTGAAAGTCTTTGAGTTTCCGAAGTCCCTAGATGACAAGCATCGCATCCCCGTAAGGTCCGAAGCGATACTGCTTTCCTTCCTCGTCCTTGTAGTCAAGAGCTACCTTGTAGGCATCCATAATGTGCGAGAAGCCGCCGAAGGCCGCAATAGTCATAAGCATCGTGGATTCTGGAAGATGGAAGCCTGAAACAATCGCGTCCGGAACAGAGAACTCATACGGAGGGAAGATGAACTTGTTGGTCCATCCGTCAAATGGCTTGACTTCGTGTGTTGTGGTGACGTAGGTCTCAAGGCCTCTGACAACGGTGGTTCCGATGGCGACAACCTTGCGGCCCGACATCTTGGCCTTGTTGATGACCTTGCAGGCATCCGGAGTGATGACAAGCCTCTCTGAATCCATCCTATGCTTGGACAGATCCTCCACATCGACTCTGCGGAACTGTCCGATGCCCATATGAACAGTAATGAAAGCCTTATCGATGTCCTTGAGAATCATCCTGTTGAACAGTTCCCGGCTGAAGTGTATGCCGGCAGCGGGAACAGCTACGGCGCCTTCGTTCTTGGCGAAGATTGTCTGGTAGTTCTCATTGTCCTCCGGAGAAACCTTGCTCTTGACCCATTTAGGAACAGGCAGCTCGCCGAGTCCGAAGAGAGACTTCTTGAAATCCTCGTACGGGCCATCATATAGGAAACGTAGAGTCCGTCCCCTGGAAGTCGTGTTGTCGATCACTTCGGCGACAAGGCTCTGATCGTCGCCGAAATAGAGTTTGTTTCCGATTCTTATCTTTCTCGCGGGATCCACTATCACGTTCCAGAGATGCTGCTCCCGGTTAAGCTCGCGGAGCAGGAAGACCATGATGTCCGCTCCTGTCTTTTCCTTTTTTCCGTATAGGCGCGCGGGGAACACTTTCGTGTCATTGAAAACAAAGGTGTCGCCTTTGTCGAAATAGTCGATGATGTCCTTGAAAAGCCTGTGTTCGATCTCACCTGTGTCCTTGTGGACAACCATAAGCTTGCACTCATCACGCCATCTGGTAGGCTCCTGTGCTACCCGATCCTTCGGAAGAAGAAATTGGAATTGGGAAAGTTTCATAAAAAAAATGAATCGGAAATGCCGATACCTATTATATACGAAAGGCCAGGGCAAAATGTTTCAGAGGATGAAACATTTCTAAAGCCTTGCTTCCCTGAAGACTTCAACAATTGAAGGATAAGTGTTTTTCAAATAGGGAGGAAGGCCAGAAACCGCCACCCAGGCGGCCTTTGTGATGTCCTCTTCACGTTGCGGAGTCAGGTCCACAGGATCCGTGTAGAGCATATCGTACCACCAGGTGTGCTTCAGATACCATATTCCTTCACGCTTGTAGCAGTGGTCGGTGACGCAGATCAGGTCCCTGAGTTCCAGCTGCAGGACGCCGGTCTCCTCCCGGACTTCCCTGAGAGCAGTGACACCGATGTCCTCGCCCTTTTCCTGATGGCCCTTCGGCAGATCCCAAAGGTCGTTTCTCTTGATCAGCAGCACATCTCCGCGACGATTGGAGACCAGGCCTCCCCCGGCGTTCACTTCCCTGAACCGGGAGCATAGTACCTTGTAGGTTTCCTCCACATCAACTGTTGGTACATATACCCTTGCCAATGAGTCCAGGGTCTCGAACATCGACACTATCGATTCCACATCCGGTTCCGAGCCGAGGTGGAGTTCGATTGAATTAGGGTCCGAAAGAGCCTGCTCGTCAGGAGAACAAATCAGCATACATCTATTTTCAAGGTAGATTCTATGCATCGTGAGATTAAAAAGACTATATTTGTAAGTTATGCTGCAAATTTAAGAAATCATTCACAGATATGGAACCGACAGACAGAAAACTTGCCTCCGAACTTATACGCATCAAAGCTGTTCTTCTGAGGCCCGGAGAACCTTTCACCTGGGCATCGGGATGGCATTCTCCGATCTACTGCGACAACAGGCGGATCCTCTCCGACCCCGCCCTGAGAAAGAGGGTCGCAGGATGGCTGGCGCAATGCGCCGATGAAATGTGTCCGGAAGCCGAGATTGTCGCCGGAGTGGCCACGGGAGCGATAGCTCACGGTGTCCTCGCGGCTGACAGGCTGGAAAAGCCTTTTGTCTATGTACGTCCCAAGCCAAAGGACCACGGAACCGGATCGCAGATCGAAGGAGTGCTTCCCAAAGGAGCAAAAGTCGTTGTTATCGAGGATCTTATCTCAACGGGAATGAGCAGTCTGGCAGCCGTGAAGGCCCTCAGGGAAGCCGGAGCGGAAGTGCTCGGGATGGTCGCGATCTTCACCTACGGATTTGACATCGCAAAGGAGCGCTTCGAAGCCGCCGGAGTGAGTCTGAGGACTCTTTCCGACTATGGTTCGCTTATTGAAGAGGCTACCGGGAGCGGCTGCGTCAAAGTCTCCGACGTGGAGATTCTCCAGGAATGGAGACGCAATCCGTCAGGGTGGAACAGATAAAGCTTTATGAATATGACAGAATACAACAGCAAGCACGGGCAGGTTTCCAAGCAGCCATTTGAACTGTATATGGCTTTCGTGGATATGCGCAACTTCGTACAGATGCTCCCGGAGGACAAGAGGGATGGTGTTGTGGCGGACTACGACACAATCTCCGCGACAGTACAGGGATTCAAGATCGGAATTATGGTCAAGGAAAGGAATCCATATTCAAGGATTTCGTTTGTGGATGACGGCGCTCCATTCTCCTTCGGCGGAACGCTGCATTTCGACGCAGTGCCGGATGACCCGGCCAAGACAGATTTCCACATCGAGGTCTATGCCGACCTCAACCTTATGATGAAGATGATGCTCGGCGGCAAGATCAAGGATGGCCTGGATAAAATCGTGGACGCCCTTGTAGCCATGTCCGAAGGAAGGATGCCGGAAGGAGTCGATGAAGACACCCTGAAAAGAATGCAGGAGGAGATGGCCAAAAATCGGGGCTGATGAAAGGAATGGACGACAAGGTCCTTATGGACATCCTTTCGAGGGCGGTCGGAGCAGAAAAGGCTCAGGTCGCCTTTGAGGCGTTCAATCAGCCGTCGTCCATTTCGATAAGACTCAATCCCTTCAAGGAAATGTCCCCGGAATCCGAGGCAGCTGTGCCCTGGAACGTTTACGGGAGATTCCTTCCTGAACGTCCCCGGTTCACCCTCGATCCGCTGTTCCATGCCGGATGCTATTATGTGCAGGATTCTTCGGCCATGGCCGTCGGCCACATATTCAGAGAGAACCTGAAGGGATTCAATGGAACAGGGAGGCAGGTGAGAGTTCTGGACCTTTGCGCCGCTCCTGGCGGAAAGAGCACCGATCTCGCCGCATCGCTGAGACTCGCGTTCGGGGACGGTTTTGAACTGACAGCCAATGAAGTCATCCGCAGCCGCGCCGGCATTCTGGCCGACAACATCGCCGTCTGGGGTGATCCGAACGTGATTGTCACAAATGCGGATCCAAAAGCGTTCGCCAAGCTGGAGGGATACTACGACATCATCCTTGCGGACGTGCCATGTTCAGGCGAGGGAATGTTCCGGAAAGATTCGAAGGCCGTCGAAGACTGGTCCCCGGAAGCCGTCAACCTATGCGCGATGCGCCAGAGGAGGATACTGGCCGACACGTGGCCTGCCCTGCGCCGGGGCGGAATCCTGATCTACTCGACCTGCACCTTTGAAGACGCGGAAAATGACTCGAACGTCGAATGGGCGGCTTCCATGCTCGGAGCTGAAGTGATCAGGTATGATTATTCCTCCCTGCCGGGAGTGGTAGTCACCAGAACGGGAGGGCTGCTGGTTCCCGGACTCGTAAGAGGAGAGGGACAATTCGTGGCCGCGCTGATGAAGACCTCGGAAAGCGGTGGAACCCGCAACAGGCCGGATATCCTGCACCCGTTGACGGCCGGAACCGTGAAGGGGGTGCAGAAGGGAGGCAGCCTGGTGCCTTCAGCCGACTGGGCGCTCAGCATCTTCCCCCCGAAGGAAGAATTCCCAATTGTGGAACTGGACCGAGGAAACGCCCTGAAATTCCTGCGCCGCGACAGTATATTCGTGGAAGGGTTGCCTGAAGGCTACCTGATGGTTTGTTTCGAAGGACATCCCTTAGGATTTGTCAAGAACATAGGTTCGCGCTGGAACAACCTCCATCCGCAGAATCGCAGAATCAGAATGGAAATATGAAAAGAATTCTCATAACAATCGTGGCTTTAGCCGCGATCATGCCGCTTGCAGCGCAGACAAAGACATCCCGGAAAGACTATCTGGACCGCTACACAATGCTCGTGAACAGACTTGGAGCAGACGGAGTCGGGGTGGAGAACACTCTCCGGAAATGGGGCGAAGACTATCCTGACGACACGGATATGCTTCTGGGCAAATTCTCCTACTATCTCACCAAGTGCCAGAGCACAGTGATCGAGAAAAGGGAGGGAAGCAGGTATCTGGGAAACGCTCCGGCGCTGGCGCTGAAGGATTCCCTGGGCAACGATGTCAACTTCTTCGAGATCACGAACTACGACGATGAGTTGTTCGGCAATGCATCCGCAGCCATCGACAAGGCCATCGAGCTTAATCCAGACAGGCTGGACTTACGGCTCTTCAAGATTTCGTCCCTTATCGGCTACGAAAAGGAGAGCCCGGATATGGCCCTCGCAGCACTGAAGGGGCTGATAGACTATGACGGCCACAGCCATCCGAAATGGGAGTATCCGGGAGTGAAAGAGAACGAAGAGCTTTTCCCGGCTATGGTTCAGGACTGCTGCTACGCATTCTTCAGGATCGGCACTCCGGCTTCTTACGAGGCATTCAGTGAGTTGTCTGAAAAAATGCTGGCATACTACCCGAAGAACCCGACCTGCATAACGAATCTGGGAACATACTTCCTGGTCTGCAAGCGCGACAGCAAGAGCGCCCTCAAGTGGTACAACAAGGTTCTGAAGAAGAACCCGGACGACTACGCAACCATAAAGAACTGTGTCCTTCTCGCCCGCAATGACAAGAATGCCAAACTAGAGAAGAAGTACCTTCCGATGCTGATCCGGGTCACGGACGACGAGACGGAGAAGGCGGCTGCACAGGCCAGGCTAAAAGCGCTGTAGGGTAAAGTTCCTGTCTCTTTCTAGATCTTCTTCAGCCGCAGAGAACAGTGCTAGAGAAGATCGACGCCGATGAATCCGTCGCATTCAAGGATGGCGGTCAAATGGCTGACGCGGCTGTAGGTCAATTTCAGGCGTTCGCAGATTTCATCGATGGAGATGCCCCTGTTTCCTTTTATCAGCATGGCCACCTTTATCGTATCCTCGAACTGCCGGGGGCTGACGTTGTCCCTGTAGAGATTCTCAACCTCCGCCTTGAAATCCTCCTTTAGCCTGATTTCCGTCCTGCCCAGCCCCAGCCTGGCCATTAATTCCGCCAGGTCCCCTATGGGCTCGGCAAGGTTTTCCCGGATCAACATATTGCACCCCTGCGAAACAGGATCGTCGATCCTGCCAGGCAAAGCGAAGACATCCCTGTCATAGGATGCGGCAAGCCTTGCAGTCATCATCCCGCCGCCCTTTATCTTGCTCTCGACAAGGATGGTGGCGCGGGCAATCCCTGCGATTATCCTGTTGCGGCGAAGGAAGTTTATACGGACGGCTTCAGTGCCCGGAGGATAGTCGGTAATCAGGGCGCATCCCTCTGTAGAGGCGATTTGTTCTCCCACGGCGCGGTTCCGGGCAGGGTACAGGCCGTCTATCCCCGTCGCCATAACGGCAACAGTGGAAAGGCCGTTCTCAAGCGCAGCCTTATGGGCTGTGACATCCACACCCAGTGCCAGTCCGCTGATGACAAGAGGCCTCACTCCAGCCTTTGACATAGCAGCTACTATCCTTTGACACCAGTCTTTTCCATAATAGGTCAACCCCCTGGTACCGACCACCGAGATATGCGGGATGCCTCCGAAGACCTGTCGAGGTTCAGAACATCCTCTGAAATAGAGCCCTAGCGGGGGATCTTCACATTCTCTTAGCAGTTCAGGGTAGCCCGGCTCGTCAATACCGATGAATACGCATCCCTTCTTCTCCAGGGTTTCCAGTTCCATAGCAGCCGACTCGAAGGCGCTCTCCGAAATACGGGAAGCATATCTTGTCCTTGAGCAGTCTCCCAAGACAGCCGTGATCTCCTTGGAAGACTGTCCGAAGACTTCGGCCGCGCTTCCGAACCTCTCGATCAAAGCCTTTCCTACTCTCGGCTCGAAGCCGAAAATTCTGCCGAGCGCACACAGGCTGGCTCTTTCTTCAATGTTGCCTTTCATTCTTTTCAATAGTTTAAGCGCGGCAAGGAAGTGAAAAATCCACGATCAGGCGTGGTATGCTATGAACATTTTTCTGTTTTTTATCATTATTTCTGTTTTTTATAGCCTATCTTTGAGGCTATGTTCATCGACACTCACTGCCACATAACCGACGAAGCTTTTCTCGGAGAGGAGGATTCCTATATCCGGCGCGCTCTGGACGCCGGAGTAAGGATGATGCTTCAGCCGGATGTCGACTGCACCGAGAGGGCGGCGATGTTCGAATTGTGCGGAAGGCATCCGGACACACTCAAGCCGATGCTCGGCCTCTATCCGGGCTCGGTCTTCGCGGACTGGAGGATCCAGATTGAAAGGATGATGGAGTATTCGGACAGGAAGGTCGTAGCGATAGGAGAGATCGGACTTGACTACCACGAGGGAAAGGAGTTCGCTCAGGAGCAGAAGAATGCCCTTGAGTGGCAGTTGGACTATGCGGCCGGGAAAGGGCTTCCTGTCAACATACATCTTCGGGATGCAATCGGAGACTTTCTGGAAATTTTACGCCGCCACAAGGGGCTCAGAGGGAATATGCATGCGTACAGCGGAAGTTATGAGAGTTTTCTCGAACTTCAGAAACTGGGCGACTGGTACATCGGGGTTGGAGGAGTCGTGACGTTCAGGAATGCTTCGCTGGCCGATGTCGTCCGAAAAGTCCCGCTTGACAGGATAGTCCTGGAGACAGATGCCCCATACCTTGCTCCGGTCCCGTACAGAGGCAGGAGAAACGAGAGTTCGTATATTCCTGTAATCGCCGCTAAAGTTGCGGAACTCAAGGGAGTTTCCGTCGAGGAAGTCGCAGAGAGGACAAGCGGCAACGCTGAAACACTTTTCGGATTATGAACAGATCTTCGATACTGATGATTTACACCGGAGGCACGATCGGTATGAGACAGGACCCTCAGGACCTGACTCTTAAGCCTTTCGACTTCGGCCAGATTCTGGAAGAAGTTCCGGAACTGGGAAAATTCGCCTTTCGGATCGACTCGTACACCTTTGATCCTCTGATCGACTCTTCCGACGTGGAGCCTTCCCTGTGGCAGGCGATCGCTTCCTTGATCAGAGACCGCTACGACCGGTACGACGGTTTTGTGGTGCTGCACGGAACCGACACTATGGCCTATTCGGCTTCAGCGCTGAGCTTTATGCTTGAAAACCTTTCCAAACCGGTCGTATTCACCGGAAGCCAGCTGCCGATCGGAGTGCCGCGGACGGATGGCAAGGAGAATCTGATATCGGCCGTGGAAATCGCGTCGGCGAAGGATGAGGAAGGTCACGCGGTCGTTCCGGAGGTATGCATATTCTTCAACTCCAAACTTCTGCGAGGCAACAGGAGCACCAAGGTCAGCTCAGAGGACTTCAGCGCTTTCCGATCCCCGAATTATCCCATCCTAGCCGAAGCCGGAATCAGCATCAGATACAGTTTCGGTTACATTAAGAAGCCTGCGCAATGGTATGCGCCTCTGAGGATAAGCACGGAACTGGACACCAGGGTTTCGATTCTCAAGGTCCACCCGGGGATTACTCCCCAGGTGATGAGATATTTTATGTGCGGACCAGAGACAAGGGCGGTGATCCTGGAAACTTATGGTTCAGGAAACGCTCCGTCCAAACAATGGTTTCTTGACACGGTCAAGGAGGCCTCTTCCCTTGGAAAGGTTCTCATAAATGTTACACAATGCCTTGCGGGTACAGTGGATATGGGCATCTATGCGACGGGTAAGGCGCTTGAGAAAGCCGGAGTGGTCTCAGGCAGGGACATAACGACGGAAAGCGCGCTTGCGAAACTGTTTTACCTGATGGGGATGAATGCTGACAACGAATGGGTAAAGGCGCGTCTGGGAGAAAACCTGCAGGGAGAAATTTCCCCCTAATCATTGCCGTTTGAAAATATTTTCCTAAATTGCAACGGTTTTTTAGAAGGTATCTGACCACTTTATACACTGGAAATAAAGATAACTATTTAATACATTATTAATTAAAACACACGAAAACGGTATGAAAAAGTTTTTCATGTTCTTGGCAGTAGCAGGTGCTCTCACCTTTACTGCAAGCATCGCATCCGCTCAGGACGAGCCAGCAGCAGCAGGCGAAGCTACCGAGCAAGTTCAGGAGGCTCCGGCTCAGATGTCAGCTGAAGACCTTCTCAGAGGCACTGGCGAGGACGTTCCTTTCCACCAGCAGATCAAGACCTACTTCATTCAGGGTGGTCCTAGCTTTATGTCAATGATCATCCTCTGCTTGATCATCGGCCTCGCTCTCTCAATCGAGAGAATCCTTTATCTTTCATTCGCAAAGACCAACACCAAGAAGCTCGTCGCAAAGGTCGAGGACGCTCTTGCAAAGGGTGGCTTTGAGAAGGCCAAGGATGTCTGCCGCGAAACCAAGGGTCCTGTCGCAAGCATCTTCTACGACGGCCTCCTCCACTACGATGAAGGTCTCGATGTCGTTGAGAAGAGAATCGCTTCAGCCGGTGGCGTTCAGATGAGCCTTATGGAGAACAACCTCTCCTGGATCGCCCTGTTCATCGCCCTTGCTCCGTCACTCGGATTCTTGGGAACGGTTATCGGTATGGTCAAGGCCTTCGATGCAATCGAGGCTGCAGGTGACATCTCTCCTAACATTGTCGCCGGAGGTATGAAGGTCGCTCTTATCACCACTGTAGGCGGTCTTATCGTAGCTATGATTCTTCAGGTGTTCTACAACTATATCCTTTCCAGGATTGACGCCCTGTCAATCGATATGGAGGAGGCTTCCATCGACCTCGTTGACGCTCTTGCAAAGAACGAGAAGAAGAACAAGTAATTGTAGCCGGAACACAACTTTATAGAATCTATAATAATGAACAAAGTAATCAAAATAATATCCTGGATACTGGGAATCCTCGGTATCGCTCTGGGTGCCTGGTGTCTCGCCAAAGGCGAGGCCGGCAATGAAGCCCCGGTCGATGCCATCCTCAGGTATGCCTACGCCCTGCTTATCGCGACCGTAGTCATCCTCCTCGGATTGTCAGTGTTTATGGGTGCAAAGAACAACCCGAAGAGTCTCGTGAAGGGCCTGATACTGCTTGTAGCGGCAGCCGTTCTCGTAGGCATCGTGTATGCTCTTGCATCAGGCGCTCCGGCTCTGAACGTAAAGGAACAGCCGGAAGGCAATTGGCTTAAGATCACTGACACATTCCTGACTCTTGTAGCAGTTCTTGGAATCGGAGCTGTCGCATCGATTGTCTTCGCAGTGATCAGAAACGCTTTCACTAAATAAACAACATTCAAGAAATGGCTAGTAGAAAAACACCGGGACTCAACACCCAATCAACTGCCGATATCGCGTTCCTTCTGTTGTGCTACTTCCTGATGGTGTCCACAATGGACCAGCAGTCAGGTTTGCGGCGCCAGCTGCCTCCTATGCCAGAGAAGAATCAACAGACCGAGGACACGAAGGTTAATAAACGAAACATTGTCATCGTTAGGATTAACTCTCAGGACAGACTGTTTGCAGGTGACCAGCTCTTGGATGTTAGCCAGCTCAAGGATAAGATCAAGGAATTCCTCACAAACCCAAGCGATGATCCGAATCTTCCTGAAAGGGAGAAGAAGAACATCGAGGGCTTCGGAGAATATCCTGTTTCCAAAGGAATCATATCTCTCCAGAATGACCGTGGAACCAGTTACCAGGCCTACATAGCGGTTCAGAACGAACTCGTTAAGGCTGTGAATGAAGTCCGTGACGACTTCTGCAGGCAGAATTTCGGCAGGGTGTTCACACTTTGCACGGAAGACCAGCAGAAAATCGCAAAGGATGCTGTTCCGCAGAACATTTCAGAGGCTGAGCCTAAGGACGTATCAAAAAAGTAATTGAGGAGGAATAAGATATGCCAATTTTCAAAAGAAGCGGTAAGAAGGAAATGCCTGAACTCGGAACAAGTTCCGACATCGTGTTTATGTTCCTGTTCTTCTTTATGGTTACCACTCAGATGCGTTCGAACGAGGTAAAGGTAAAGGTAAGACTCCCTGAGGCCACAGAAGTCGCGAAACTTGAAAGAAAGGACCTTGCGTCCTATATCTACATAGGATCACCGACCGGTATGTACCAACAGCAGTTCGGTACGGAGGCCCGTATCCAGTTGAACGATTCTTTCAAGACAACCAACGACATACGTGACTTCATCGCCGCGGAACGCGACGCAATGAGCGAAGGCGACAGACAATTGATGACTGTATCACTGAAAGCAGACGAAGATGTCAGAATGGGTATCATTACGGACGTAAAGCAGGAACTTAGACGCTGCTCCGCCCTTAAGATTATGTACGCTGCACGCAAGGCAGGCCAGTAACCATTCTACTCGATATTTTGAAAGAAGCCGACTAAAAGCAATTTTTAGCCGGCTTCTTTTGTGTTTACAGGTGCGAAGCTACGTACCATTAAACTATGCCCTTGATTCTTTTGTCTTGGCTGAAAAAAAACGTATCTTTGTGAGATTATATACGTTTATAAACTAAGGCAAAAATGAGCGGTATCACTAGAACAAAAGTGAAAGACCTCCTGAAGGCGGCTCCGGGACAGGAAGTACTTGCCAAAGGATGGGTTAGGACAAAGAGAGGCAACAAGCAGATCAAGTTCATCGCGCTGAACGACGGATCGACTGTAAACAATATTCAGATCGTAGCCGACATGGCTCTGTTCGATGATGTCCTGATGGCAAAGATCACGACGGGGGCAAGCCTTGCGGTCACAGGCAGGCTTGTCGAATCGGTCGGCAGCGGCCAGGCTGTTGAGATTCAGGCTACCGAGATAGAGGTTCTCGGAGAGTGCGACCCGATGAGGTTTCCGCTCCAGAAGAAGGACACTTCCCTTGAGTACCTCCGCACAGTAGCGCATATGCGCCTCAGGACAAATACCTTCGGCGCTGTGTTAAGAATCCGTCACGCAATGGCATTCGCAATCCATAAGTTCTTCAACGACAAGGGTTTCGTCTATTTAAACACCCCTCTCATAACGGAATCCGATGCGGAAGGAGCTGGAGATATGTTCCAGGTAACCACGCTTGACCTCGAAAACGT
>CAYFVE010000017.1:15182-28383 GCA_964346605.1 uncultured Muribaculaceae bacterium
AAGAAGGAAAAAGGCAAGGTCGATTTCAGCAAGGATTTCTTCGGAAAGAAGACAAGCCTTACTGTCAGCGGCCAGCTGGAAGGCGAACTCGGAGCGACGGCGGTAGGAGAAATCTACACCTTCGGACCGACATTCAGGGCTGAGAACTCCAACACTCCGAGACATCTTGCAGAGTTCTGGATGATAGAGCCGGAAATGTCTTTCTACGACATCAGCGACAATATGGCGCTTGCGGAGGAATTCGTCAAGTACCTCGTACAGTATGCCCTTGACAACTGTATGGATGATTTGAAGTTCCTGAATGACAAGTATGACGACGGTCTGCTCGAAAGACTCAACAGCGTGCTTGGAATAGAATTCGAAAGAGTGACATACACAGAGGCTGTAAACATCCTGGAAGATGCGGTCAAGAACGGACAGCAGTTTGAATACCCTGTGCATTGGGGAACAGACTTCCAGAGCGAGCACGAGCGCTATCTGGTAGAGAAGCATTTTGGCAAGCCGGTGATCCTCACCGATTTTCCACAGGCGATCAAAGCATTCTATATGAAGCAGAACGAAGGATGCGGTTCAGGTTACGAGACAGTCCGCGGAATGGATGTGCTCTTCCCTAAGATCGGAGAAATCATAGGAGGTTCTGAAAGAGAGGCCTCACTTGAGAAACTTGAGAGAAGGATTGAAGAACTCGGGATGAGCCGCAAGAATCTGGAATGGTACATCGATACAAGAAGGTTCGGAACCGTTCCTCACAGTGGTTTCGGACTCGGCTTCGAAAGACTTCTTCTGTTCGTTACTGGAATGGCCAACATCCGCGACGTGATTCCTTTCCCAAGGACTCCGAAGAACGCTGAATTCTAGAAAAAACTTTAATACTCCTCATAATGCTCGTAATCGGAATCGCCGGAGGATCCGGCTCAGGAAAGACGACAGTCGTCAATGCGATAACGGAGAAACTGAAGGAAAAGGTAGTTGTGATCCCTCAGGATTCCTACTACAAAGATTCCAGCCACCTCCCGATGGAAGACAGGCAGCAGATCAATTTCGATCATCCCGAAGCCATCGACTTTACACTTCTTTGCGATCAGTTGAAAGAACTGAAAGCAGGAAAGACGGTTGAGCAGCCGGTATATTCCTATATCACCTGTTCCCGGTCAAAGACCGAGACTGTGACTGTCGAGCCAGAGGAAGTGATCATCATCGAGGGTATCCTTGTCTTCACTTGCAAGGAACTAAGGGAGCAGATGGACATCAAGATCTTCGTGGATGCGGACGACGACGACAGGCTGATGAGAGTTATGGCGCGCGACATTCTAGAAAGAGGAAAGACAGTCGAGACCGTGATTGAGAGATACACCAAGACAGTCAAGCCTATGTACCTGCAGTTCATAGAGCCCAGCAAGCGCTACGCAGACATAATCATTCCTCAGGGCGGTCATAACAAGGTTGCCATCGACATCATCTCGGCGACCATCGAAAAGTCTCTCAGGGAAAAGAAGAAGGAAGAGAACAAATAGAATCTGATGAACAGCGAGGACAAAGCGGGACTTTACATCACGGTGATATTCCATCTTCTGGTGATCATTGTGCTGCTCGCCTGTCAGATAGGCGCTGTTCTGAAGAGAGAGAATTCCTTCGTGCTGGACTTCACCAGGCAGGAAGAAGTCGAGAAAGAAAAGGCAGAGGAAAACTTCAAGGAGGAGGTAAGCGACAAACTGGACCAGCTTATCACGGCGTATGCCGGCGTTCCTATACGTAATGTGGCGGTGGACAGGAGTTCGGCACTGAAAGATGACCGAAACACGAATGCGGAAGAACTATACAAGGAGGCAGAAAGGCTTGCTGAAGAGCTGAAGAACGGATACACTCCGGACGAGCCGGACGAGGACTATGCAGCGATAAGAAAACCTGCCCAAACAAAGAAGGACGAGCCTGTAAAGCAGGCCTACAGCGGCCCCTCCGTGGTTTCCTACGCCCTTGACGGAAGAAAGGCCAGCAGACTGCCAATCCCTGCATACAGGTGCTTTGGTGCGGGACACGTGACCGTAATCATCACCGTGGACCCTTCCGGCAATGTTTTGAACGCCAAAATCCAGGATGATGCATCCTCGGACGACAGATGCCTCAGGGATTTCGCTATCAGGGCGGCAAGGATGTCCAAGTTCTCCGCCTCAACATCAGCCCCGGCAAGGCAGATTGGCAACATCGTGTATATGTTTGTAGCGCAATGATTATATTTACAGGATATGAACAAGAAGACTCTGACAATACTGATCGTTTCAGCTCTCATTCTTGTAGCCGGCATCGCAGCAGCAATTGCAATGCTGTACAAAGGAACAGGGAACAGCAAGAGCACAACTGTCCATACTGGTAATTTCATTGAAAACCACAGGCTCATCAAGGCGGTTCCGTCAGATGCAGCCATAGTCTTCTGTGTTAAAAATTTCGGCAAAGCAAGCGAAATGATAGGAGACACGGTCTCCGTTTTCAGCGCAATCCTGTCGGACAAGTTCAGGAAGATAGCCGCAGAATCTTTCCCTGATCTTCAGAAGGCTGAAGCAATTATGTCTGTGCACTACAGCAAGGATATGCCTCCGCTTCTGGCAGTCAGACCGGCTCTTACAATCAGCGACACCATTAACAACGACTGCAGCAGACTGATAGCCACAGCCAAATCCGCAGGCCTTTTCGCAAAAGTAAGCGACAATCTGATACTGATCTCATCCTCAGAGACAATCATAAACTCTTCAATAAGGCATCTGGCCGAAGGCCATTCGGTACTTGAGGCCAAAGGGTTCTCTGAACTGGCATCATCCGTCAGCGGAGACAACATCATCTTCGCATCCAACTCCTACACGGACAATATACTTGACGCCTATTTTTCAAGGAAATACCGCAAGATGAGCGGTTTCTTCAAGGAAATGGCGGACTGGTGCGCTTTTACGATAACAGGCCACAGCGAAAGCGGGGTCGGTGCCAACGGAAAACTTCTCTATGGAAGCGACCATTCCTTTTACCTCAATGTTATAAGGCACGCCGGCACGGGTGCTGTCGGAGTCGTTGACGCAGTCCCGGCGAAAGTGGATTTCATCATTGATCTGCCGATCGGCAGTCTTGCCGCGTACATCAAGTCATACAGAAATTACCTTGACTCGAAAAACAGGCTTGACAAGTATGATTATACCCTCTCCAAGCAGTTGAAGGAGAATGGCACGAACGCAGAAGGCTGGGCTAAATCGCTCGACATAAAGGAAATAGCAGTCGTGAATGCTCACATCGGAGACAGGCTGCGGCAATTCCTTCTGATAAAGCCGGGAAGGAAACCTTCCTCTGAAGGGATTCAAGACTTCTCTGCCACAGCAGGTTACGCCAAGACACTGTTCGGAGAGATTTTCACCGCTGAAGATGAATCCGCTTGTACTGTAGTGAACGGATGGATAGTGGCTGGTGCCAAGGATGCCGTGGAGAAATATTCCTTTGGGGAAAGCCTCAAGGAGAGACTTTCCGGAAACGGCCTGGGAGACCGCATCCCCCAAAAGAACTGCGGCTTTTGGATGTATCATTCGATGACAGAAGATCCGACTCTGATTGAAGCCTCCTTCAGCCCTTCAATGGCCAGGGGGTTCCGGAATGTAATCAAAGGCGTATCCTTCGTCCCTGTGACGGCAGCCGCCCTGGCGGAAGGGGACAAGATGGGGATTTCATTCCATCTTGACCGCACCAACATATCCAGGACAAAGGCTCCCGTGGCCAGCGCCGACAGGGATACGGTCATAGTGGTCCCAGGAGGCCCTTGGAAGGTAAAGAACAGCGGAACCGGCAAAACCGGAGTTTTCTATCAGAACAGCCATCTGTCGATCTGCCTTCAGGACGAAAACGGCAAGGATCTGTGGGGCATTCCTTTCAAGTCCCCTCTATGCGGCTATGTCGAGACAATCGACTATTTCAACAACGGCAAACTACAGTACCTGTTCGCCGCGGACACAAGGATTTACCTGATTGACAGGCTCGGAAGGTTTGTCGGAGGCTTCCCTGTGGATCCGGGGAAGAGGATTGCGCTCGGTCCTAAGTCCTACGACTTTACCGGCGCTAAGGGATATTCAGTAATGGTCCTCCACAAGGACAACACTGTCGGCCTTTACAATCTTCGCGGCCAGATGGCGGCATCCTGGAAGGGAATCACATCGAAAGAGACTATAAAAAGCCTTCCGGAACTGATTGAAGGCAATGGAAAGAAATATTGGATTGTCAGGACGTCCGTCCAGACACTGGTCTTCCCATTCAATGGCGGAGACCCTCTCGTTCAGGGAGAAGGTGAAAGGATGATTCGTCCGGACTCGGGAATAACATTCGGTGAGAAGGGTACTGTCATAGGGAAATGCTATGACGGAAAAGAAAGATCCTTCAAACTAGACAAGTAAACGGACTTAAGTAATTATGGACCAATTCAAATTCGAATCAGTAAACAAGCTCATCGAAAAGAGTTTCAGAGACAACTGGGACAGGCCGGCGCTCTCCAACTATCAGGGAGTCAGCCTCTTCTATAGAGATGTAGCGAGAAGGATAGAGAAACTTCACATCGCTTTCGAAAAATGTTTCCTCCATAAGGGGGACAAAGTGGCTATCTGCGCCCGCAACCAGGTGAACTGGGCGGTAAGCTATCTCGCCACAATGACATACGGAGCTGTTGTCGTTCCTATTCTTCACGAATTCAAGCCAGGCAACATCCACTACCTTGTGAACCATTCCGAGGCGAAGGTTCTCTTCGTGGACGATGTCATCTGGGAAGGACTCAGTCCGGAGGAGATGCCAGGAGTGTTCGCCGTTGTAAGGATCAGCACATTCCAGCTCCTCTATGCGAAGGTGCCAAGAATCACTGAAGCGAGGGAGCATATGAATGAATATTTCGGCAAACGTCATCCCAACTCGTTTGAAAAGGAAGACCTGCGCTACTACAAGGATTCCGCAAACGAGCTGGCGATGATCAACTACACCTCCGGTACTTCAGGGTTTTCGAAGGGTGTGATGATTCCGTACAGGGCGCTATGCTCCAACATCCAGTTCGCAAAACACGTCCTGCCCCAGCTCAACAACAACACAAATGTGGTTTCAATGCTTCCGACAGCCCATATGTACGGAATGATGTTTGAATTCCTGTTTGAGATGACAATCGGCGCACACGTGCATTTCCTTACCAGAGTGCCAAGCCCGAAGATCATCACACAAGCACTTCAGGAGGTCAAACCGAACATCATCATAGCGGTTCCGCTTATCATTGAAAAGGTCTATAAGTCGAAGATACAGAAAATGATAGAGAAGGGCGGCATCAAAACGATGCTGAAGATTCCTATTCTGGACAAAATGATCCAGAAGAAGATCTGCACCGAACTGCTCAACGCCTTTGGCGGCAACTTCATAGAAATCATTATGGGCGGAGCGGCCTTCAACAAGGACATTGAGAAGTTCTTCTGGGACATCAGCTTCCCTTACACCGTAGGTTACGGAATGACCGAGGGCGCCCCTATCCTGGCATACGCAAGCCATACCGACAAGAAACTCTACTCCTGCGGCAAGGTGGCCTACAATATGGAAGTCCGCATCAACTCCGATGATCCTCAGAACATAGAGGGAGAAATCCAGGTCAAGGGGCCGAACACGTGTCTCGGCTATTACAAGAATGAAGAAGCGACTGAAAGCCTTTTCACGGAGGACGGCTGGATGAAGACCGGGGATATGGGAGTGATCGACTCGGAAGGCTATCTCTTCATCAGAGGACGGTCCAAGTGCATGATTCTCGGTCCTAACGGCCAGAACATCTATCCTGAGGAGCTTGAATCCGTCATAAACGCTGTGGTCTACGTGGTTGACTCTCTGGTCATTGAGGACAACGGAGGCCTGACGGCTCTGATCTATCCGGACTACCATCAGGGAGAACTTGACGGGATGTATCGCGAGGATCTTGAGAAGACCCTTGCAGGACTGCTTCCTGAAATCAACAAGGAACTTCCTAACTACGCGCAGATAAAAAAGATAGAATTTATGCCGGAGGACTTCGAAAGAACCCCTAAGCGTTCTATCAAGAGATACCTCTATCAGAGAAACAAGTAATGGAAAAATTTGACAACCGTTACCTTGAAATGGCCGGAGTCTGGGCCAGGAATTCATACTGCAAGAGACGTCAGGTCGGAGCCCTGATCGTAAAGGACAGAATGATTATTTCAGACGGTTACAACGGCACCCCATCAGGTTTCGAGAACATTTGCGAAGACGAAAACGGGGTGACGAAACCATACGTCCTCCACGCGGAGGCCAACGCCATCACAAAGGTTGCCAAGTCGGGGAACAGCAGTGAGGGATCGACTCTCTATGTGACCGCCTCTCCTTGTCTGGAATGCTCCAAACTCATCATTCAGGCAGGCATCAAAAGGGTTGTCTATAAAGATGAGTATCGTCTCACAGACGGAATCGACCTGCTTAGGAGAGCCGGTATCACAGTCGAAAAGGTTGACTAGAAATGAAGAGAATTTCCTCAATATGGATCGCCGTCCTGGGCATAGTTGTCGGAGCTCTGACAGTGATGACGTATGACACATACAGACAGAAGAAGAATATCTACAAGGCGCAGTATGGACAATGGCGCAAACTGAACCTGATCCTTGACCAGCTCGACAGGAACTATGTCGATTCGATCAAGGTCGAGGATGTCACCGACGCTGCGATAGTCGCCGCCCTGGCGAAACTAGACCCTCATTCTGTCTATATGCCGCCTGTCGAACTTACGGAAGCGGAGACCGACCTTGCCGGCAACTTCGACGGCATCGGAATCCAGTTCAACGTACCCAATGACACGGCCATAGTCCTTGAAGTGATTTCCGGCGGTCCTTCGGAAAAGGTGGGGCTGCAGCAGGGAGACAGAATCCTGAAGGTCGGAGACAAGGTTGTGGCCGGGGTACGATACCCTCAGGACAGCATGGTCAGGAGAATGAAGGGGCCTGCAGGAAGCAAAGTGACGGTAACAGTAGGCAGAGGGAAGGAAGAGATTCCTTTCGAAATCACCAGGGGCAAGATTCCTGTCCACTGCGTGGACGCATCCTTTATGATCAATGACACGACCGGCTACATCAAACTCGCGAAATTCTCAAGGAACACTGCGATAGAGTTCGTGACTGCAAGCGTTGACCTTCTCGGAAAGGGAATGAAGAAGATGGTTTTCGACCTCAGGGACAACACAGGCGGCTATCTCGACCAAGCCCTCACCCTGACTAACCAGTTCCTTGAAAAGGATGACGAAATTGTCTATATGCAGGGTCTTCACCGCAAAAAGGAGGATTACAAGGCAGACGGGAAAGGGCTCCTCCGGAATGTGGAGTTGGTTGTAGTGATCAACGAGAACAGCGCTTCCGCAAGCGAAATCTTCGCCGGAGCGATTCAGGACAACGACAGAGGAGTCATTGTCGGAAGGCGTTCCTTCGGGAAGGGCCTGGTCCAGGAACCTCTTTACTTCACAGACGGCTCAGGCGTCAGGCTTACAGTCGCAAGGTATTACACCCCTTCGGGAAGATGCATCCAGAAGCCGTATTCAGATGACTACCGATATGACATCTACAAGCGCTATGAAGACGGAGAGATGTACGATGAAAGCAGCATCAAGGTGGACTCCACTTCGGTCTATAAGACAACAGGAGGCAGAACAGTCTTCGGTGGCGGAGGAATAGTTCCGGATGTGTTCGTTCCCATGGACACGACAAGGGCTTCGGACTTCTACATCGCCTGCAACAGAAAGGCGACTCAGATGCGCTTCTCTTCAAGTATGTTCGACAAGTACAAGAACACCCTCTCCCCTATCGACAACTTCGAAGACCTGGAAAAATCCCTTGACAGGATGAATATTCCCGCGCAATTCCGCGAATACGCATTCTCTCGCGACGGAATATCCTGCACGGAGAAAGAGTGGGAAGAAACAGAAAAATATCTGCTTCCCCAACTCCGCGCTCTGATAGGACGCTACTCCAAACTTGGAGGTGATGCTTTCTACAAATTGTATCTGGAACTTGACAATACCCTTCAGAAGGCTATTGAATCGGACTCACGTAGTCTTTGACATCCTGTCCGCTGACCGGATTCCCACCAAGTATCATCAGTCTCTCCACGACATTGCGGAGTTCCCTGATGTTGCCTGTCCACGATTTCTCCTTAAGAAGCGTTATCGCCTCAGGCGTGAAGTCCCTGACCGGCATACCGGATTCAGCGCTGATCTGCTTGACGAAATACTCGGAAAGAAGAGGAATGTCGTCCTTTCTCTCGTCAAGTGACGGAACGTTGATGACGATCACACTTAGACGATGATAGAGATCCTCTCTGAAATTGCCTTTCTCGATCTCCTTGCGAAGATCCTTGTTGGTCGCGGCGATGACGCGCACATCCACTACTATGTCCTTGTCGCTTCCGACTCTTGAGAGTTTCTTCTCCTGAAGGACTCTAAGGACCTTGGCCTGCGCAGCCAGACTCATATCTCCTATTTCGTCGAGGAAGAGAGTCCCTCCGTCAGCCTGCTCGAATTTCCCCTTGTGCTGCTTAATGGCAGAGGTGAAGGCTCCTTTCTCGTGGCCGAAAAGCTCGCTCTCAATCAATTCTGAAGGGATGGCCGCGCAGTTGACCTCAATGTACGGCATGGAGTTTCTCGCGCTCTGCTCGTGGAGGCTTCTGGCGACAAGTTCTTTTCCGGAACCGTTCGCTCCGATGATAAGGACTCTGGCATCAGTCGGAGCCACCTTAGTTATGATATCCCTGATGTGCTGGATAGGTTCTGACTCGCCGATCATCTGCTGACCGCCGTAAACCTTCTTCTTCAACTGCCTGTTCTCTGTGATTATCGTCGTCTTTTCAGAGGCGTTCTTTATAGTGATGAGAATTCTGTTGAGGTCAAGAGGCTTCTGTATGAAATCGAATGCTCCCTTCTTTATGCACTCCACGGCGGTATCGATGTCTCCGTGGCCGGAGATCATAACTATCGCCGAATCCACCCCGTCCGCAACAAGTTTGTCAAGCACTTCGGTCCCGTCCATTCCGGGCATCTTGATGTCGCAGAAGATAACATTGTACCTTTCCTTGTCAACCATCGCGAGGGCGGCGGAGCCGTCTTCAGCGATGTCCACTTCATAACCCTCATCGGTCAGAATCTCCTTGAGGGAATTCCTGATCGCTCTTTCATCATCAACAATAAGAATTTTCATATCAGAATCTGATTTATTACAAATATCGGACAAAATTCTTTCTTTACGTAATTTTTAATAATTTTGTCTTTATGAACATTCCAGACATCATCATAGCCATCGACGGCTATTCCTCAACCGGCAAAAGCACTCTTGCAAAACTGATTGCCCGGCAATATTCTTTCTTGTATCTGGACTCAGGAGCGATGTATCGCGGAGTCACTCTCCATGCGATGGAGAACGGACTGATCGCCGAGGATGGTACAATCGATGAGGAAAGCCTAAGGGCAGCCCTGCCGGGTCTCCGGCTGGACTTCAGGAACACCGAGAAGGAGAAGGGTACATTCATCGGTGACCGATGTGTTGAAAAGGACATCCGTACCCTGGGAGTCTCAAGCCACGTCAGCCCGATCTCCGCGATTCCCTTCGTCCGCCGTTTCGTAGATGACAAACTGCATTCGTTCGGCCAAAGGAAAAGAGTGGTGATGGACGGACGCGACATAGGCACGACAGTGTTCCCGGACGCCGAGGTGAAAATCTTTATGATCGCGTCAGATGAGGTCAGAGCTCAAAGGCGATTTGATGAGATGAAGATGAAAGGTGAGAATCCGGTTATGGAAGAGGTTCTGAAGAACCTGTTGGAAAGGGATTATATCGACTCCCATCGCGAGGTTTCTCCTCTCTCCAGGGCAGCGGACGCCTACGTCCTTGACAATTCCGAAATGACCCTCCACGAAGAGACTGTATGGTTCCAGGGACTATGCCAGGGAAAATTCGGCATACTCGAATAGAAATGACAAGGAGGAGGTTTACTGAAAAGGATGGACTGAGGAAGGAGATTCCGCTCAGCACGAAGGTAGTTTGGATCGTGCTGGCTATCGCCGTTCTTGTAACTGCAACCGTGCTTGTTTTCAGAGCCTTCCAGCCGGCGGAAGTGATGGGAGCGATTCCACCCGGCGCAGGAGACAATAACATCATACCAGCAGGTCCGACCCAATATGACTCGATGGGACGACCTGTAGTGATGTATTCCTGGAACGACACATTAATCATCCTTGCCGGTATGCTTAGCGTCATCGCCTTGATGGGCTTGATCCTCCTGGCGTTTTTCAAGCATCAGGAAAAGAATTGATCTATGAAGCTCAAGGTTGAAATAGATCCGAAATCGGGCTTCTGCGGCGGAGTCATCAGGGCAATCGGCAGGGCAGAAAAATTTCTGGATGAGAACCCTGGCCGCAGAATGTACTCGCTTGGCTCAATCGTCCACAACGAAGCGGAACTCAATAGACTCGGTTCAAAAGGGCTGGTCCCGGTTGACCGGAATGGGCTTATGAGCATTCCATCTCCCTCCTCCGAGACTCTTCTGATCAGGGCGCACGGCGAACCTCCGGAGACATATTCATTGGCTGACAGGCTTGGAATCAAGGTGATAGACTGCACCTGCCCGGTGGTTCTGAGACTTCAGAAGAGCATAAGGGAAGCCTATGAAAGAGTGCAGCCAGAGGACGGCCAGATTGTTATCTTCGGGAAGATAGGCCACGCCGAGGTGCTCGGCCTTCTCGGACAGGTCGGCGGCGACGCTGTCGTTATCGAGAATATGGCGATGCTCTTGGAGGCCTTGGGCCCTTCGTCCGGATCCGGAACGGAAATCATAAGGACTGACAGGCCGATCGAGATCTTCTCGCAGACGACAAAGAGTCCGGTTGAATATTCGGAAATCTGCAGGGTTCTGTCGGAAAGAGCGGAGTCTGGTCTTGAAATCCATAACACCATCTGTTCGCAGGTCGCTTCAAGGCACTCTGAGCTTTCGGAATTCGCCCTGTCCCACGATGTGATTGTATTCGTATCAGGAGAGTCAAGCTCAAACGGGAAAGTGCTCTGCGACCTGTGCCGAAGGAAGAATCCACGGACCTACCGCGTATCTTCTGTCGAAGATATAGACCCGGAATGGTTCGATGGAGCATCCACCGTAGGAGTATGCGGTGCCACTTCAACTCCTCGATGGCTGCTGGAGCAGGTGGCCTCTTCTATTCAGCGCTGATTTCAGATTCGGTCTTTCCAGCCGGTTCTTCAACAACTTCAATTGCTTTTGCTGCAGCTGCCCTTGCCGCTTCCTGAGCAGCATGTTCAGCCTTCGCGCGCTCAACTGAAACGGATTTTCTCAGTACGAAGCCGGAACCGAGGTATTTTGTGCGGACATCTTCGTCTGAAGCAAGGGACTCAGGTGTACCCTGCTGAAGAATGGTTCCTTCGTAGAGAAGATACGCGCGGTCAGTGATTGCAAGGGTTTCACCAACATTGTGGTCGGTGATGATTACGCCGATGTTCTTATACTTCAGTTTGGCTATGATGAACTGGATGTCCTCCACGGCGATCGGGTCAACTCCGGCGAATGGTTCATCCAGGAGTATGAACTTTGGATCGATCGCAAGGGCGCGGGCGATCTCACAGCGGCGCCTCTCGCCACCGGACAACTGGATGCCCAGACTCTTGCGGACCTTCGACAGGTTGAACTCATCGATCAGGCTCTCAAGCCTTTGAAGTCTCTGCTCCTTAGGCATATCCGACATCTCCATAACTGACATTATGTTGTCTTCCACAGACACCTTGCGGAAGACGGACGCCTCCTGGGGCAGATAGCCGATTCCTTTCTGGGCCCTCTTGTACATCGGAAGATCCGTGATGTCCTCTTCATCGAGGAATACCCGTCCTCCGTTCGGGACGATCTGACCGGTGATCATATAGAAACTAGTCGTCTTTCCAGCTCCGTTCGGACCGAGGAAACCGACTATTTCACCTTGGCTGATCTCCATCGAAACTCCCTTGACGACGGTTCTGATACCATATTTCTTTACGAGTTGCTCACAACGTAGCTTCATAGGATGACTTATTTTGTTTCTAATCCGAAATCCTTAACCAGATTCTGGACCTCTCCGTTCCGGCCCATCAGGACGGTGGCCTTCTCCTGATCCGTGTATGGCTGCAATTCTTTTTCTTCCATAGGGATCACTCCGATTTCAAGGCGGATTCTTGATGAGCCTACTCTCTTCTGCAAATTCCCTTCCAGAGAGAGAAGCCTGTTTTCACGTATCCATTTCTCCTGTGAAGCGTTGCTGACTTTGAATGTCAACTCCTTGAATCCTTCCTTCGTCTCTATGGCGACTTCGGCGTTCTGAAGGGTATTGGCTAAACGAGGGCTTGCCGCAAATTCCGCCGGGACCGTTTTCCAGGCATTCAGGATGGCTTCGTCTTCCGGTAGTTCATCGGACACCTTTTCGGGGGCATTCTGGACCTTGACTGAACTCTCTTCTTCCATAATGGAGTTAAGCGAAAGCGCCGAACCGTTCTTCACCGGTTTTTTCCGAACGCGCGGCGCCGCCGATTTCTCTTCTGTCCCGGGGCTGTTTCCTCCCGCTTCCGTTTTCTCCATTTTGGCCGGCGCAGCGGCTGAAACTTCAGTTGACGGAGACGGAGCCGGCTGCTTCATAAGGAAACTAAGTTTCATCAGGGCGAACTCGATGTGAAGACGGGGATTGACCGCCTGTCTGTAGCCGGCTTCACAAGCTGTAGTGATGTTCAGCGCATCATACAAGAACTTCAAAGAGCACCTGGACGCCTGCTCCACGTATCTTTTCTTCAAGGATTCCGGAAGTTCCAGAAGAGTATCCAGCCCACCGTTGCTTGTAACAAGAAGATCCCGTAAGTGGGAGCTGAGCGCCGCACAGAAATGCAGGGCGTTGAAGCCTTTTGAGAGGATCTCGTCGAACTTCAGAAGGGCTGTTCCATAGTCCCCGGCAAGGAATGCATCTACAAGGCAGAAGGAATAGTCGTAGTCCAGGACATTCAGGTTCTTAAGGACCTCCTCGTATTTCACATCAGTCCCGCAGAAAGCGACCGTCTGGTCGAAAATCGTCAGGGCGTCCCTCATAGCGCCGTCAGCCTTCTGGGCGATGACGTGCAGTGACTCTTCGTCAATCCTGACCTTTTCCTTC
>CAYFVE010000018.1:0-473 GCA_964346605.1 uncultured Muribaculaceae bacterium
TCTTCACTCCGTCCGGATCAACTTCTACCTCCAGGTCTCTGGATCTCGTCACAACCAACTCCGGAGGTACTGTTTCCTGTGTTCTTGGCAGCATTGAGGAGGCTTATGAGCCTGTCTCCCTTTCCGCCACACAGGTTCCTCTGACATTCCAGAATGGAGCCGGCTTCATCGCCGACAACAGTTTTGTGAGAGGCTATGTAGTCAAGGGTGCAGGCAAGGCTGTCAAGGCGTCATTCAATTACCAGCCTCACAGTTCTAACGACGGTGTCTGGAACATACCTGCAACCGTCACCCTGACCGGTCTCAAGCCAGCAGGAATGACTACCGGCGCAACTGTATGGAATGACGAGAACGGCACCTGGACGATTGTCAACTCTGCGGCCGGAATCTACAGGTACACTCCTGCGGCCGGCAGGACATCGACGGCCAATACGGTCAACCTTGTGACTACGACTTACTCAGACGCCGTTTCG
>CAYFVE010000018.1:483-28210 GCA_964346605.1 uncultured Muribaculaceae bacterium
CTCTGAGCACAGAGGACGAGGCCTATACCCCTGTCACTTTCTCCGCGCAGCGGAAGACATTCAAGACGGTGACGCTCAACACCAACAGGTCCACCTTTGGAAACAAAGGCACTTCCTATACGTACGATGGAGTAACGGTAAGCTCCTATTCGATTTCAAGTTGGAATAACAATTATCTCGAACTGAACGACAAAGCCAGTGACAAGACCGGAACGTTCACGGTGGCTTCATCAATAGGAAAGATCCTTGAAATCAACGTCACCTGCAGCCAGAACGGAATGATGACACCTGACAGCGGGACGATGGACGGTTATTCGTGGACGTCTTCCGGAGATGTCAATACGGTGCTTTTCCGGACCAGGGGAGATTCTTATGGATTATTCTGGATCAGATACTACAACACCCGTCTCACAAGACTTGTCGTGACCATAGATGTGGACTGATTTCATCATTTTTCTTATCTTTGCGATGTTGTAAAAAATGAACGCAAATGAATTCTTTCGGAACTGATTTCAGGGTGGAGATCTTCGGCGAGTCGCACGGCGAGGGTATCGGTGTGGTGATTGACGGTGTGAAAGCCGGGTTGAGGATAACCGCCGATGACCTTATGCCGGATATCCTCCGCCGCAAGAGCGGTGCAAAGGGGACGACGCCCCGCTTGGAGGCCGACGAGCCCGAAATCCTGAGCGGCGTCCATGAAGGCCGCACCACCGGAGCTCCGATAGCGATAATATTCAGGAACGGAAACACCAGGTCCGGAGACTACGAAGCCTTGAAGGAGGTTCCTCGTCCAGGGCATTCCGACTGGACTGCCGCAGTCAAATGGCAGGGAATGAATGATCCGAGGAGCGGAGGCCATTTTTCAGGCCGGATCACCCTCCCACTTGTCGCGGCCGGCGCCGTCGCAAAGAAGATGACCGGATATTCCTATTCCGCTGAACTTGTTGAGGTCGGCGGAGAGAGGGACAAGTCCAGGTGGAACGAGCTTCTGGATGAGGCGGCTCATAGTGGGGATTCTCTGGGAGGAATCGTTGAATGCCGTGTCGCCGGTGTGCCGGCCGGTCTCGGGAGTCCTTTCTTCAATTCTGTGGAGTCACTTGTCTCGCACGCTGTTTTTGCTATCCCTGGCGTTAGAGGAATCGAGTTCGGAGACGGTTTTGCCGCGGCTCGGATGAAGGGCTCGGAGCACAATGATCCGTTGGTCCTGGCTCCAAACGGCGCGGTCACCACTGTGAAAAACGGTTCCGGAGGAGTAAATGGAGGCCTGTCCAATGGCTCGGAGATTGTCTTCCGTGTGGCATTCAAACCGACATCCAGCATTTCCAAGGGCCAGGAGACCCTTAATCTGAAGACCGGAAAGACAGTGACTTTGAATGTTCCCGGCCGTCACGATGTTTGTTTCGCCCTGCGTACGCCTGTTATTGTGGAGTCCGCCGCTGCGATTGTCCTGGCGGATCTGATGTCCTCCATCTAGAGTGTTATTACATTTTTATTATCTTTTCGATTCCTGCCGGGAAAGAAGAGAGATGGCAGGGAATAAAATGTAGTTCAAATTCTTACAGCACTCCGTTCCACTTGTCTAAAAAATGACGGGACAAAAGCGGGACAAGAATCAGATTTATCAAATCAAAGAGCCGTCTCTCCGGATGCCATGTTCCAGGATCGTCCTTTGTACATCTCATTTACCGTCAGTGTTTAGTCGGATTTGCCATGCCACATCCCAAAAAGTGTCGGCAAAACTTGCGCTTTTGTCGCATCTAATACGCTGTACGTCAATGTTATAGGTTTGTTTATTTAGAGATTTGTTCCATATCTTTGCAGCACGAATGAGACACGAAAACTCTAAAAAACAATGCATATGTCAGAAGTTAACGAAACCAAGAAAAGCCAGGCCGTCGAGCTAATCAAAAAGGCCATCCTCCAGAGCCAGTACAATGCCGTCCGGCTTGCCAACCAGAAACAACTCAAGTTGTCTCTGGGTATTAGCCGGTACATTTCCGAGAACTCAAGAAATGGTTTCTAGGACACGGGGGCTCTGGAGATCATCAGTGCTCAACTCAAGAACGATCTTCCGGAACTGGAGAAAGTCAAGGACCGGGATGAGAGAATCTACTACATCCAGCGGACGGCGCTTTCCCATCTGTCAAAGGATGCATTACTGAAGGCTGTCTCCGCAGACGAATACCACCATCGCGGCACCCTATCCAACAATTTCCTTACCACCATTCCAGATGTACGGAGCGCATGCCGCGCCATCCGTGCTTTCAAAGATGAATACCTGCTGGACTTCATCAACGTGGAGGAACAGGATGCCGATGACATTGAAGACGTGGACGAGAGAGTGCTGGAGAATGAGATTGTGGATAACATCCGCGACTTCATCCTCCGGTTTGGCAAAGATTTCCTCTTCATCAAGAACCAGTATATCGTTGAAGTCAAGGGACATACTTTCAAGATGGATTTGTTGTTTTTCTACCGGTAGCTAAACGCACTCGTGGCCGTGGAATTGAAACGAGGACCATTCAAACGGCGTACCTTGGCCGGTTAAACGGCTATCTTACCGTCCTGGATGATTATATCCGCGAGCCCCACGAAAACCCCTCCATCGGCTTGGTCTTTATGCTGTGGATATACAACAACATCGACCTGCGGATAAGGAATGCCCGGCTGTTGCATGAAAACCAGACTCTCCAAATGGTGGATGTCCTCATGGAGGTATATCCAGTTTATCGCAAGGAACGGACCATGGTCGAGAGTTTCATCGAGGAAGGCATGAAATACACTTGGAACGAAGTTCTTGAGATGCACGCGAGGGGCGACTCTGTGGAAGCGGCCCAAAAGAGAGAAAGACCTGAAATAAAAGAAAAAGGATGACGCATTTCAAGATCTTTTGTGTTATTATTATGTGTAATTAACAGAAATGATATGTATCTCAATTTTAAGTAGTAGCTTTATAAGAAGAAATGTGAGTCTGCGTGTATAAGAATCTTGACGAGCAGGAACTGGCCAGATACTGCCGGGCAGGAGACAGATTGGCGAAGGAAGAGCTGTATAGAAGATATGCAGCTAAGGTGAATATACTCTGCAAGCGGTATCTCGGTAACGAGGAAGATGCGAAGGATCTGATGCTGGAAACACTTATCCAGGCCATTGACAAGATAGAGTCCTATCAGTATTCTGGGGAAGGGTCCCTGTACAGATGGATTGGCCGCATCGCCATAAACAAGGCGATCAACCAGATCAAAAGGCACAGATGGCGAATGGTTTCTTTGGAATTATGGGTGAAGGATGACATTGCAGAACCGACAGAAGATGAGGTGGAGGTGATTCCGAGGGAAAAACTGCAGGAATGGATAGCTGAACTGTCGGAAATGAGAAGAACCGTTTTCAATTTGAGTTGCATCGACGGTTACTCTCACAAGGAAATAGCTAAAATGCTGGGAATCAGTGAAACTGGATCGACAAGCATACTGGCCAAAACGAGAAAACAACTGAAAGAAAGGATCAAACAATATCTGAAGAAACAAGACAGATGAGAAAGTGGGAAGACATATTCAAGGACAAGTTGGAAGAAACCAAAGACTCTCTTCCTGAAGGTGTCTTTGCCGAGTTCCAAGCCCGTCTCGATGAAGTGGAAGCTATACCCAAAGGAAAGCGGTTCCCGCTGGGCTGGGTGATTGCCGCTACCGCTGTCGCTGCCGGATTGGCCGCAGTCTTGTTCCTTCGGCAGCCTGCCACGTCCGAAGATGGCATCCAGATTGTCCTGCAAACCTCGGCTCCAGTCGCTCATGCTCCCGAATCAAACGAGGTGACCGATCCTATATTGAACGAGTCACTCACTACCCATCCAATTACCCTGAACCACGTCCGATCTCGGTCTTTGATGGCTTATTCACAAGTAACCGATAGTTGCGAGATAGAAGAAATTGAAGAAACCGCGGTCAAACCTGTCGAGAAATCCGAAATACAGGAGGATGCCGTTCCAGTCAAGGCGGCTCCTCAAGAAGAAACTGTAGCTGACGACCCCATTCCGCCAACAAACTCTCCATTCTTTCTTGACAAAAAAATGAATAAGCCCATATGGACGAGAAACGGGACATCCTCGAACCTAATCATGGGAAGTGGATTGATAGCAGCCGTCATAACCCCGATGTTTGTGAAGTCCGAAACAAGGATTGCCGGTTATCCTATTATCAATGGCTCTGAGGAAAACAGGACGCATTATTTGCCGATGAGGGTCGGCTTTTCGACCAGTTTTGCCCTCTCTGACAGATTGAACTTGACGACAGGTCTCGAATATCTTTTGTTTTCCTCCCGATTCTCAAAAGATTCTTCCGAAGGAACAAAGCAGTTTGTGCACTATCTTGGCGTTCCTGTCCGGCTGGACTGGACGTTGGTTTCCCATAACGGGCTGGACCTGTATGTGGGCGGAGGTTTTGCAGGAGATTACTGCCTGACTGCCTCGTTAGGAGGAAACCTGATCGAGAAAGATGGCCTGGGATTGTCGCTGCTTGGAGCAAGTGGTATTCAATACCATATAACTGATAGGGTGGGCATATTTGTGGAGCCTGAAATAAGTTGGACGATACCTTCCGAAAGCCGAAAATTGGACACCTATCGTTCTGAACATCCCATTATGTTCACGTTCGCAACAGGACTAAGACTCAATATCAGGAAGAAATAGTATCATATAGTAATCATAAAACAGAAGCCATGAACAAGAATCTTTTTGTTGCACCGTTCGTTTTATTTTTGTTGCTGGCGTCATGTGAAAAGATGACGTCCTATCACGAGGACGGTTCCGAAATTACGTCCGCCGAGGCCGTGGAGATTGTAAGGCCAATTATTAAAAAATATGCTGACGAAAATCGCCCTTGGTCAGTAAGCAAAAATCCAATTCCTGCCAGAACGACACTTAAGTATGGTCCGTTTGGTTATTATGATCCGGCATCAAACAAGTGTGGGACATTCAAATCACCGAACTTTAAGGCATGGCTTATAATAATTAGACCAGATGGTACCATTAATGGTTCATCGAATGAGGCGTTATGCTTATTCGTTAATGTAATAAACGGAGAGTATGAGGAGATTAATGTAGGTGGAATGGTTTCCGACATAGAATGGGATCAATCATTTTATGGAATAACCGAAGATTCGCCTATCTCATACGACTCCACAACTTCAGATGGCCCAAAGCGCAGTCGCAGGTTATCATACTCAACATCAGGATTATATGCTGTAATTATCAGTGGTGGAATAGATAAGGAGAATAATTTTTCACGATATTGGAATGATTGTCAATATGTTTACCAAAGATTGACGCAAACACTAGGCTATGATGAGAATCATATCTATTGTCTTGTCGCTGACGGAACAGACCCTGGTATTGATATGTGTTATGCATACGATCCCCTTACTAACACTTTTAAATATAAGAGCTCTCCATTGGACTTTGATAACGACGGGGATAACGACATTCAGTATTCTGCCACGAAAGCGAATATTTCAACGGTATTCAACTTGCTTCAATCTCAATCCTCCTTAATTGAGCATTTATTAGTCTTTGTCACCGATCACGGTAGCCAGTCTAGCATGTGTCTATGGGGAAATAATCAGATAATGACTCCGGCGGAATTGGATGCTGAACTGGATAAATTACCCTATGTGAAAATGGATATTGTTTTGGGACAGTGTTATAGTGGGGCATTTACATCTATATGTGAAAAAAACAGGACGGTTAGTACGGCATGCTCAGCATCAGAAAACTCATATGGACAAGGACTTTTCTCTTATGAATATTTCCTTCGTTGGTGGACAGATGCGTTTGATTCTTCAAATGCGTCTATGGTAGATACTAACTCTGATAATATGATCTCTCTCCGGGAGGCTTTTTTGTTTGCAGAATCTAACGACCCTAAGGCTATAGCTGGCAATGAGCATCCTCAATATTCTTCATTCCCACTGATTTATGGTTATACACATGATTTACTAGGAGCAGATAACTGCCCCGTGCTTAGCGGAAATAATTATCTATCTTGTAGTTTTTCATCCACTTATACCATTTCAGGTCTTCCGACCTCCACTTCTGTTACCTGGAACAGTTCAGGAGACATAAACCTGACTTCCCCTACCAACACATCTGTTGCAGCAGAAGGCGTACTTCCTTCTACTTCTTATGTCTCCCACCTTGGATATATTATGGCATATTTCACCCTTGAGGGGACACAGTATTATCTCGTTAAGGAGATTCCTTCAATTTGGAAACCCGGGTATTATTACGGGTATAGTCATATTTACGGCGGGCCTGAACAGTATTCGGTTGAAACAGGCGAGGGTGCTTCTGGTTATCAATGGGGGAGTGACAACAGCGCTTGGGTCATATTGTCCCCCAACGGTTCTTCGCACGTGACTGTCTTAGAGGGTCAAACTTGTAGCCCTGTAACCCTATGGGTTACCTTCCAGGATCCTTGGGGGAATACTATCGTTACTGGTCAGCAGTTTAACCCGACATATTGATATGAGAGCCTTGAAGCCAACTCTTCTTTTATGCCTTTTTTTGTTCACCTCGTGCGTGGAGACGATTGTGATGGACCCGGGGACGGAAGATTATCCTGTGGTGGTTAATTGTCTCTTGCGTGGCAGTATACCATCTGCATTCTCTATGAGAATATTCCCTCAGCACTTGGACTTGTTCTATGCGACGGGAAAGACCTCCGGTGAGTTTACTCCGGTAGAAGATGCGGAAGTATATCTGAATGACAGCGGAGGGGAAACCATTTCCCGTTTCGTTCACTCCTCCGGTACGCGCTGGGATGCGGAGCCAGTCCCAGTCTTACAGCCGGGGGCCACTTACACTCTATGCGTGGAAGTCCCCGGTCGGGAAAAAATAACCGCCAGAACGACCATTCCCGCTGATTTCGGTCTTGCCGGTGTCTGGGGGATGATGTATCTGTATGAGCCGGACAATAGCATGGGGGGTGATCATGACATATCCCGTCCCCCTGTTTCTCCGCATCACCTGTGGATATTTGCCCACAAAGGAGGGCCACATACGGAGGACGAGACGGACGAAGACCTTTATGAATATCTGGTGACGGATATCGCCTATGCGGATGACTTCAATATTACGGGCCAGAAATTGTCGGACCTGGATTTCTCCGGAAAACCCGGGCAGGTATATGCTGATTATTGGAGATGGCTTCGCAAATGGCAATCCTGGAAGCCGGAACTTCCCCTGCACCAAGGGTTCGTGCGTATCGACCTGCCCGCCAATTATGTGAACCCCAAGACAGATGCGGAGAAAGAGGAATTCGGGCCCTACGAAAACCAATTCATCATGATCTGCGGACCTCAGGAATGTCCGATGGAGGACGATTTCCTTGGCCCGTCCCGGGTAGAACACTTCGATGTCTATTCCGTCTGTGACCATTATGATCAATATCTGAGGGATGTCTATACACGGAAGGGGAAGATTGGCCACGATCTGACCTCGCTTTATTCTTCGACCAACGTGTATTCAAACGTCACGAACGGACTGGGAATCGTGGGCTCCTATATGATAAGGCCAAATTTGATTGTACGATGAGGAAGTTGACCTTTTTCCCAGGAATCATATTAAGCCTGCTCTGTATCGGCGTGCTTGACATGTCTGCCCAAGAATCGGCACCCCTCCGTGACAGCATCAGTGCAGCCCGTGTTATGGCGGACCGTCTAGTAAACCCGGACGCGGGAACACATGTGTTGTCGCTTCCTGGCATCCGGACGATGGTGGCAGCTACGGGCGAGGCTGATGCCATCAAGTACATCCAGATTCTGCCCGGGGTGTCCACGGGTGCGGAGGGATCGTCTGCCATTTATGTTCGAGGCGGTAACATCGGCAGTAACGTGACGACGCTGGACGGTGTCCCGGTATACGGCGGCAGCCATTTGCTTGGGCTTTCATCGGCATATCCATCGAACGTCATTTCGTCCGCCACATTCCGAAACGGCGGTTTCCGGGGAACGGACAACAATCTCACCGCTTCCCATATCGCCCTAATGACAGAGAGTGGCTCCTTTATTGACCGGAGTTGGAGCCTGTCGGCCAGCAATTTCCTGCTGGGCGGGGTATGCTCTACACCGCTGGTGAAGGACAAGGTTTCCTTGATAACGTCGCTGCGAATTTCTCCTATCGGGCCGGAGTTCAATGCCGTCCAGGGTGTTGTCGGCGGGGCACTGGATAGCTTGTCTAGCGTCCGCGCCTTCGCATACGATGCCTTCGCCAAAGCGACCTGGCGGATGAATCGAGACCATACACTGACCTTCAGCGTGTTCAACAGTACGGACGCATACCGGTATGTCTATGGAGGCGATTCCGATGAAAGCATGGCCTGGAGCAACTTAATCCTGAACGCAGGGGATAAAATGTTGTTTTCCCGTGGCTGGCGGCTGGATGCCGGTATTTCCTACAACCACTTCACCAGTCGTCAAGGTATCGTCCGGGATATGTCAGGAACGGTGAACAACCTTGCCATCGTGAATTCGCTGGACGAACTGATGGCCAGAGGAGATTTTGTCAAGTCTTATGCAGAAGGAAAGGCGTTCAGGTTCGGGGCCGTATTGCGAAATGCCCTGTTCAATCCGGGGACATCTTCCACATTCACGGGGAATAGGGCTTGGATCACGCTTGATTCGCCCCGGACGGATAACAAAAGCTGGAGCCTGACGCAGACCTTTTATGCGCAGTTGAATCTGGAACGGACGGACCGATATGAGTTGATGTTCTGTACGAAACTGAACGTGAACGAGGCAAATTCCGATGAAGACCAGCACTTCCACTTTCACGTCAATCCGGAGGCGGGCCTGATGGGACGGTACAACCTGACACGCAGGCTGGCTGTCGAGGGCACGGTCGACTGGGTCGTACAGTATTACCATACGCTGGAGGGTATTCCACTGGGCTGGTCGCTGGATTTGCTGGTTCCTGCTGACAGCAAGCACGGCCCAGAGCAGACCCTGCAATACTATGGCGCAATCCTGACGGAGTTGGACCAGCATCGGGTTACGGTGGGTGCCTATTGGAAGAAGTTGAACAACCTGGTGTGGTTCGTGGATGCCGGGCAGTTATTCTCTCCTGCCATTTCGGGCTGGAAAGACAATATCGTCGTCGGTACGGGCTCTTCCAAGGGTGTGGAGTTCCTGTATGAAAAGGAAGGGGAACGCTTGAACTACAAATTGGCGTACACCTGGTCAAAGACAGACCGGTCCTTCGCGAGGGTAAACGAGGGAAGACCTTTCCCGGCCAAGTTCGACCGCCGCCATATCTTGAATGTGCAGGCATCTTGGATCATCGCCACAAATGGCAGGCGTGACGTCGGCGTGACCGGGTTATACACCTACCAGTCGGGACATTGGGGAACGGTTCCTGACGGAGAGTACCTGGCCCTTCTGCCTCTGGGTGGTTTGTTCGAACTGGATTATTACTCCGGCGGCGTGAACAATTATGAGATGCCACCTTATATGCGTCTGGACCTTGGCTGCTTTTTCAAATTCAAGGGAACGCATCCCCAAACTCTGAATATTGGTGTTTGCAATGTCCTAAACCGGCATAACCCGTTCGCTATAACCTATGATGACCGGTCGAGGGAATGGCGACAGATTTCGTTGCTGCCCATTATGCCAAGCGTCAGTTATTCGATAGATTTTTGATGTTAGAGGTCGTCCAAAGGATTTCCGCCGGACTCGCGTCGACACCAGATTCCGATGCCCCAGGATCTTGCTCCATTTCAGGATCTTTAGTTCTTCAACCGTGAGGAACTCACGTCTGCCGTTCTTCATCTTCGATTTTTACTTCACTTTGCTTTCCTTTTTCGTTTTTGCCATTTCCTAACCTTTGTTTTCGTATCGTTTCCGATTGTTTTCCTCGCTACAAGAAATTTTATTATCTTTGTATTTCTCCTATACAAGGATTTCGAATGACCGACATAAGAATAATCCATTGTCATCTCGGTGAGGTGGCCACCCATATTACGGACGGTATGTTTATCGTCTGTGACAGGAACACGCGCGCCCTTGCCGGAAGGATCGGGGTCAAACCCAGAGGAATGATGGAGATTGAAGCCACCGAGCGGAACAAGAATCTTGAGACGGTTCTCCAGATATGCCGATGGCTTTTGGAGCAGGGCGCCGACAGGAATTCCTTTGTTCTGGGTGTAGGCGGCGGGATCACGACCGACATTGTCGGTTTCGCCGCATCGATTTACAAGCGAGGCATCCGTTTCGCATTCGTGCCTACGACCCTACTTTCGCAGGTGGATGCTTCAATCGGAGGGAAGAATGGAGTCAATCTCGATTCCTATAAGAATATGATTGGTGTCATCCGTCAGCCTGAGATGACATTCATCTGTCCGGAAGTCCTTGAGACTCTGCCATATTCTCAGATTCTTTCCGGCGCTTCGGAACTCCTTAAGACATTCATCATCGACAATGGAGACGGAAATTACGGCAAAGCGATTGACGCGCTGGCTTCTTATCCTGATCGTAAGGACATCTCGGATCTGATTTTGGCAGCCGCCTCGATCAAGGCGGGGATCGCCGGGCGCGACCCGAACGAACACGGTGAACGCAGACTCCTGAATTTGGGCCATACATTCGCTCACGCGATTGAGAATAGATCAAGTGGGAATATTGGCCACGGTGAGGCCGTTGCCATAGGAATAATACTTGCGGCGCAACTTTCAGAAAGACTGGGCGCTGCTGAAGAAGGGCTTTCAACCAGGTTGAAGGCCGATTTTGAAAGAGCCGGTATGAAGACCGGATGTCCGTTTGACATCCGTGACCTTGCAGAGGCGATGAAAAAGGACAAGAAGGCGGATGGACAGATGGTCCATTTTGTTCTTCCATTGAAAATCGGACACGTTGAGACAAGAGAAATGTCTGTCGAAGACGTTATTGGAATCTTTTCAAGTAACCCGAACCAAAAATGATTTGTACAACAATCCAGAACCATAATCTTGACGAAATCCTGGACATTCTTGAGAAAAGCGTCCCTGAAATCCAGATGGCCGAAATCCGGCTGGACAGGTGTCCGCTTTCCGAAGACGAAATCGTTGAGCTTTTCTCAAGTTCGGACACTCCTCTTGTGGCGACCTGCAGAGTTCCTGCTGGTGGAAAAGACACTTGGGAACAAGCGGAAGCAAAATTGAAACTGGCCGTAGAGTCGGGAGCCGCTTTCTTGGACCTGGAGGTGGAAGCCCCGAAAGAAATGGGCAAGAGACTGCGCAGGGTCTGTATGGAACACGGGACGGTAATGATCCGCTCCGCGCATTTCTTTGACAGGATGCCTGCGATGGAAGTCCTCCAGAGCACTGCTGGGAAATGTCGTCGTTTTGGAGGAGAAATCATAAAAGTGGTAGGAATGGCCCGTACGGATGAGGAAGCCGACAGGATCATGTCCCTTTATAATTATGAAATCCCGGGCAGGCTGGTAGCGTTCGCCATGGGACAGTACGGCAGAAAGAGCAGGTTGGAGTGTCTTGCAAAGGGTGCTCCCTTCTCATACGCTTCTTTGAAGGAAGGGGAAGCCTCTGCTCCCGGCCAATGGACGTACGACAAGATGAGCGCCGCAATCTTCGGAGGACGCAAGCCATTCGGAAGCGGCGCGGTGGTTTCCATGCCCGCTTCCAAGAGTTTCGCGCAGAGGGCGATCATCGCTGCTGCTCTTGCCGGAGGTGAGAGCCGCCTCGGAGGTTTCTCTCCTTGCGGAGATACCGAATCCGCCCTTCGGGCTGCGGAAGCGCTTGGAGCGTCAGTCGCTTTCGAAGACAATTGTCTGGTTATCCGCAGAGATGGCCCGGTGTCAGCGCCTGAGACCCTTCACGTCGGCGAATCAGGCCTTCTTACAAGGCTGATGATTCCTGTCGTGGCTGCTCTTGGCTCAGGAGAAACCGGGATAACGGGCGAAGGAACCCTACTCAACCGCCCTCTAAAGGGCGCAGCTGAAATAATGGCAAAGTTCGGAGTCGTTCTTCGCCAGGATTCTGAGGAGGCAGGACATTCGGATGGATCCGGAACAGTCAAGGTGCCTCTTTCCGTGTCGGGTTCCCTTCTCCCTGGCAAGGTGGAATTATCCGGCAAGGATGGCTCGCAGTTGATTTCAGGTCTTATGATGGCTCTTCCGCTGCTCCCTGAAGACTCGGTGCTGCATATTGACAACCCGAAGAGCATCCCTTATATGTTCATCACCCAGGATGTTCTCCGACGGTTCGGAATCCAGATCAGCAGCGAGATGGAGGGAGATGAAGAATTTTTGGAAACCCGGGACTGGGCGTACTGCACGGGCGTCACATTCAATATCAAGGGTGGTCAGAAGTACAATCCGTCCGAGTTCGACATCGAAGGAGACTGGAGCGCAGCCGCCAATTTCCTTGTCGCGGGTGCGGCCTTCGGAAAGGTGCAGGTGGACGGCCTGGACACTTCATCCCTCCAGGCTGATATCTCGATTATGGACATCCTTATGGATGCCGGCGCGAGTCTCTCGCAAGACAATGAAAGCGGAGTCATCACTGCACAGCGCGCCCCTCTCAGGGCCTTTGAAACAGACCTGAACAATTGTCCCGACTTGTTCCCTATAGTTTCTGTACTTGCGGTGTTCTGCCACGGAACGAGTCGTATCGCCGGATTCAAGAGACTTGCGGGAAAAGAAAGTGACAGAGGAGCCGCCATTCTGGAGATGCTTGAAAAAATGGGTGTCGAGGCTTACGCTGAAGACGATGTGCTGACAGTCGTCGGCGAATCACTGGAGAGCCGCTACCTGACAGGCCGTATGGTCAAGGGAGGCAGATACACCTCGAACCACGACCACAGGATGGCGATGGCCCTGACTGTGGCATCCTTCGGTGCAGGATTCCCTATAAGAATCGACGACACAGCCTGTGTCGCAAAATCCTTTCCTGCTTTCCTTCCCACCTGGGATGCAGCTGTCTAGTATTTCAGGAAATCAAGGACGTCAATAGTCCAGTCGCGTTCAGGCCCGGCAAGGATGCAGTTCATTCCGAGAGCTCTGCCTTCTTCTATGTTGTCCTTTCCGTCATCGATGTAAAGTACGTTTTCTGGAGAGACGTTTTCCCCCTCAAGATAGAGCCGGAAGATTTTCTCATCAGGTTTCATTACTCCGAGTCTGTAACTCAGGTACATAGAATCCATATAATAAGCCACCGAATGGCCTCTCCCGTCCCACCTGTCCGACATCGACCAATGGGTTATGAAGGGGTTGGTGTTCGAAAGCAGCGAAAGGCGGTAGCCCCTGCTGCGGAGGTTGTTCAGGATATCTATGTTTCCGGAAGGTACATCGTATGGGAAGAATCCCATAAAAGCGTCCTGAAGCTGCTCCATAGTGACATCTGGATTGCCGGATTCCTCTCGGAAGGCTTCAAGGAAAGATTCTCTGGTGTGCTTCCCGCTCTCCAGGTCTCCGAACATCCCGACCTGCCGCACTATGTTCAGGTGCTTTTCGATGTCTGCGATTCCAAGCGCCTTCAGCCGCCTGACCGCCTCTTCAAGAGAAATGGGGGTCAGCACTCCGCCGAAGTCAAAGGCTATGTGGGTTATCTTCATTCCTTTACTATCTTGATTGCAAAGCCGCCTGAGCGGGCACAGCGCAGCGTCAGTTCAGTCGAGGAATCGACCTCTCTGCTTGTCACTGAATATGTCTCCCTGGCGTTGAGGACATCCCCTCCGGTGATGCCGTCAGCCTTATCTGTGTCCGCGTAGATTGTTGCCGTGTAGGATGCTCCCGGCTCCAGGAAATCCAGCTTGAATGTAAGGTCGCGCTCCTGCTCGTCTGTCACACCGCCCACGAACCAGTCGCAGGTGGCTGCCTTTCCCTTTGAAAGGGTGAGGGACCTTGCAGGAGTCTTCGCTTCCCTGGCTATCACTATGTAGTCGCCGGGCTCAGCAAGGAGATATTCGCTTCTCTTCCAGGCCACGGCGACGTCTTTGATGAACTGGAACGCCTCAGGCTGGGCTTTGTAGTACTCCGGAAGGTCTGCGGCCATCTGGAGTGGAGAGTACATTGTGACATAGAGGGCCAGTTGCTTGCAGATCGTCGAACGGACGCGCTGAGGGTCGTTGGGGTTCAACTTCGAGAGATCCATTTCGAATATTCCCGGAGTGAAGTCCATCGGGCCTCCCTGCAGACGTGTGAAAGGCAGCACTGTGACGTGGTGTGGTTCGACGGCGGCCCTGTACTCCATTCCCATCGCGGACTCGTTGCCTATGAGATTAGGATAGGTCCTGCAGAGACCTGTAGGACGCACGGCTTCGTGGGCGTTGACCATAATGCGATGCTCGGCGGCCTTCTGGATGCAGAACAGATAGTGGTTGATCAGAGCCTGGCTGTAGTGATGTTCTCCGTAGGGGATGATGTCCCCGACATAGCCGCTCTTCACGGCGTCGTAACCATATTCATTCATAAGTGAATACGCTTTCTCGAGATGACGCTCGTAGTTGATTGTGGAAGCCGAGGTCTCGTGATGCATAATCAGTTTTATCCCCTTCTTGTGCGCATAGTCGTTGAGGGCCTTGATGTCGAAGTCCGGGTAAGGGGTAGTGAAATCGAAGACCTTGTCCTTCTGCGCTCCGAACCAGTCCTCCCATCCCTCGTTCCAACCCTCGACCAGGAGGGCATCGAAACCGTTTTCCGCGGCGAAGTCGATGTAGCGGCGGACGTTGTCGTTGCTTGCTCCGTGGCGTCCGTGAGGAGCAGCCTTGGAATAGTCGGATTCTCCGAGTACAATAGTCTTGAAGTCATCGGTGTAGGACCAGTGGCTCTTTCCTGTGATCATCTCCCACCATACTCCCATATACTTCACGGGGTGGATCCAGGAGACGTCTTCAAGGGCGCAAGGCTCGTTGAGGTTGAGAATCAGTCTGGACGCAAGCGCCTTCCTCGCATCGTCAACTACCATCACGGTTCTCCAGGGACTCTTGCCCGGCGCCTGGATATGGCCCTTCCATCCCTCTGCGTCCGGAGTGAGCCAGGTCCTGAATGTGAATGTCCGGTCATCCAGATCGAGATTTGCCGCAGGGTAGTCGATGACCTGCGCTTCGTGGATATTCACGTAGAGGCCGTTGTCGGTCTTCATCTGGAGAGCGGTCTGTACTCCTGTCAGGGAAAAGCACTCCTGGGAGGCATTGCCTATGATCGCATCCGTCAGCTTGCCGCGGATTTCCGACAGCCTGGTCTGGAAGTAACTGAACTCCTGAGTGTCGTAGTCTCCCGGAATCCACCAGGCGGTGTGGTCTCCCGCCATCGCGAACTGGGTCATCTCTTCTTTAATCGTGAAGTATCTGAGCTTGTCCTGTTCAGGGAATTCGTAGCGGAATCCGAGTCCGTCGTCGAAGAGCCGGAAACGTATGACCATAGTGGTATCACCCTTTTGGAGAGTCGCGGCCATTTCATTGTAGTTGTTGCGTATGCTGTCCTCCTCTCCCCAGACAGGCTCCCATGTCTCGTCGAACGAGTCCCTGCTGACGTTTGTGATCTCAAATCCGTCGTAAAGGCTTACCGGGGAGGAATATTCCTTCCGGAATCCACCGTTGCTGACACTGGTCATCTTCTGGCCGCGCAGTTCGAATCCCATCCTGCTTGGCAATACGACAGGTTCGCCGTTATAGTCAAGGGAATAGACAGGAGTTCCTTTCTCCGTGAGAGAAAACTTAAGTTCCATATTTCCGGAAGGGCTTACAAGAGATTGCGGGTCAATCATTTGAAGAGATTCGGTCTTTCTTTTGTCGCAGCCCGTAAGAAGCGCTGCCAATGCCGCCAGCGCAGCGGTTATAATCCTTTTGTACATATTATATATATATTGGCAGGGCAAATATACTGATTTTTCTTTAGTCCTTTTGTAAAAGGCGGCGTGAGGAATCGTCAAAACTGATTTTAAAAGTGTTTTTTGTCGTTTGGAATACAGCTGAAAAGGCTATTAAAACGTTTCTTAATTTTATAAATTCTAATTAAATCGGTTTAAAGAACATTGATTATCAATCGATTAGATAATTTTTAAAGAATTTGAAGAAAAATTATTGCATTATTCAAAAATTTATTTCTACATTTGCACCGTGAAAATAGTAGAGATACTAGGAAACCAAATTGACTGTACTTATAATCTACCTATACCTTTTCCTAATCAATCTGCATTTTTATTTATTAAGTGTATTTTATTTAGCGACCGAATTCAATGACGTTATGTCTGGAATTTGACCCTATTATTTTAGAAATGAAAAAGAATTATCTCAAGCCATCTCTTTCCTCAGTGATAGAGATCCAAACAGACAGTCAGATCCTCGACGCTTCAATGGGAAGCAGGAAGTCAGAAATCTACCACGAGGATGCTGGAGACAGAATCGCCCAGAATCAATGGACGACATCTTGGGGAAACTGATTCCCGTTCCTTACATTGACCGAGTAATACAAAATTAATTACAATCAAGATGAAGCTTAACAGTTTGAAATATCTGGCAGTAATGATTCTTTCAGCAGCGGTTTCGTGTGGGAAAGAGACTCCCATTACTGAAGAAATCCACGACGGCCAGCTCAAGAAGATGACCTTCGAGATCTCGAGCGCGGTGGACACCAGGACGGAAATCGATGAGAATGATCTTACCGCAGAAGGCAACTTCAAGATCCACTGGGTCTTGGGTGACAAGATAATGCTCTATGACGGAACGGATGTCCACGAATTCGTTGTTACCTCTGTGGGCGGCGACAAGTCATCCGCCACCTCCGCCAACTCCGCTGTGATCACAGGCGAATGCTACGACAGCGGCACCTATCACGCAATCTATCCCGCAAGCGCTTACAAAGGCATAAGCGGTAATTATTTTGAATATTCAATCCCTACGGATCAGACAGTCAGTCCTGGCACCTTCGATCCTTCGGCGAATGTCTCTGTGGCAAAGATGGAGACCGTCGGCGGAAAGAGCCGCCTGATGTTCCGCAATGTCGGAACCCGTCTCCGTATCGTTCTGAACGGCGATTATGTCGGTTCTGTCGAGTCTTTGTCCCTATATTCGAAGTGGCTTGAGAACGGCACGATGAACGTGGGATATAATCTTGCAGGCAGCGCCAAGTCTGATTTCACTTCGAGCTCCCCTTCCGCTGTTCCTACAGGCAGCGATTTGGAATCCATCGTCAGGATCGTTCCTGAGTCAGGTTCTTTCGAGGCGGGCGTTCCTTACTATCTCTGCCTCAATCCTGTCGTCCTCTCCAATCAGTACGATTTCGTCATTGCGAACAATAAGAACACGGAAAGACGTTCCTTCTCGTATTCATACAAAGAGAATAACGTTACGGCTCCTCTGTCAAGAAGCAAATACTACGAGATAGCCCTCACGCCGTCAGCTCCAAAGATGAACATCTCGAACAAGTTTGTCCTCTATGCGATGAAATACAATGATTCCATGACCTCAAGCGGCTATACTTCAGGACCGCTCACAGGAACGGACCCGACCGTCCTTCTTGACGGAGTGATCGACACCGCGGAGAAGATGCAGTACTTCATCACCCAGAGCGACGCCGCGGGATGGAACCGTGTCCGCAGTGACTTCACGCTTGGGGCGGACATCACGGTCGATGAGAATTATACTCCTTTCATCAATGAGATCACCGTGGATCTGGACGGAAACGGCCATACGATCTACTACGGTGACAAGCCAAGGAGCCGCGGCCTCTTCGGTAATCTTAACAACAACGAGAAAGGAATGTGCAAAATCAGCAACCTGAACATTCAGGAGAACATAACTTCTTCTGAAAAGACAGTCTCAGGCTTTGTCCAGCAGATCGACTCGGACACAAAGATCGAGAACTGTTCCTTCAGCGGAAAAATCGTCAGCACCTATAGAAACGAAAGTATGTGGGACGGAGCGTATGTAGGCGGTTTTGTCGCCAACCATCAGTCCGGAGAAGGTCTTGACAACATTGTAGGTTGCAAATTCACCGGTTCCATCGAGGCCGACACTCGATCCGCAAGAGTCGGAGGAATTGCCGGGAATCTCACCGCCAACGGTGGAATCGTCGGCTGTTCAGTCGGTTCCGAGGATGAGCCAGTCGAACTGACCGGCTACTACGTCGGGGGAATCGTCGGTATGCTGCAGGACGGCTATCTGGGTGCGAATGAAGTTTCAAAAGACAATAACGTGACCAACGCTACCATCAAGGGAAAGGTTGTCGGAGGAATCGCCGGCAAAAACAACTCAAAGGTAGTTGTCAATTCCAACGTGTCCAGTTCAAAGATTGGAGACGGCACTTCAATCTGGGCCGGCGGACTTTGCGGCGAAAGTGAAGGAAACGACCAGACCCCTTCTTTCTCGGGCTGCAGCGTGTCAAATGTTGAAATCACAGCCGGCGTGAACACCACATCCTGGAGTATTGATGGTGGCGGCGCCGGGGGACTGGTAGGCTATATCAGCTCAGGAATCGTAAAGAACTGTTCAGTTGATAATTCTGTGATCGGAGTCGGCTCAGGGAACACTTTGGCAGGAGGCTTTGCCGCCAAGGTACGCGGTGGAACATACTACTCCATTGAGGATTGCAATTCTTTGGGAATCACGGTAAACGCTTCTGATTATGCCGGCGGCCTTGTGGGATATTCTGAGAACGGCAACGGTTATTCAAGTTGCAGCATCGATGCGGTTTCTGTCAATGCATCCAAATTCGCTGGCGGATTTGCAGGATTCCTCAGTTCCCAAGACATCAAGAACTCGTCGTTCACAGGTACCTCCATCGGGAAATCCACGACCACTCATTCCGCCGGATTCGTCGGGCAGATCCAATACAACAACGGCTCCTTCTCAGGCAGCACCGTCACAGTTGGTTCAATCCTTGGCGTGAGTCCTTACACATTCTACTATCGTGCTCAGGATTACGAAAACCGCGACATCACCACGGCGAAGCTTATTCTCAATGGCACGGAGATTCACGAAAACAGACGCTTGTAATCTGAATTGTAACCTAAAATTTACCTGTAAAAACTATTTCGATTCCTCCCCGGACCCGACAAGGGTCCGGCAGGAATCTGTTGGTTAGAGAACCTTACACTGTTCATAAGTGGCTCATTATTATGTCTTTTGTTTTATAAAAGGTATAATTTGATATAATAGTATAAGTTTCTGTCGTTTTTTTTACGTACCTTTGCAATCTGAAAAACAGAAAAAGACAATTCTGCAATTCTAATCACTTCTGCCTGAACTGTTGGATTTGAAAAACTCGGGAAGAAAAACTATTTATTACAACCGAAAATTAACCTGTTTGTTCAATTATGTTACAAAAGAGTTATTGTAAACTGTCCATCTCCGCTTCAGTGGAAGTCGAGACGGACAACGAGATGCTTCTTGGTTCTCCTGAGAGTATCGACAAGACTGTCAGACACGAAGACTCCGGCGCTGTGTATTCACAGGACACCTGGGTTTCCGACTGGGACTGAATTTGGGATTAATCAGACTTAATATTCGACAGAAAATGAAACATCATAAACTATTCTTCTATATTGTATCAGCCCTGCTGATACTTGCTTCGTGTTCTGCAGAGGAGGATCGGGAAATCGAAGATCTTTCGCAGAGCCGGATGAAAATCGAAAACAAGACTTATCTTCCGGGAGAACTTCAGTTCAACCTGGACGATATTCCGGTCGCCACCAGGACGTACATCGATGAAAGCGAATCCACTACCGATGGCGCTGGCCTTGTTCATTATGCGATTCATTGGGAGGCCGGAGACCGGCTCCTCCTTTCTCGCGACAACACTACGGAGTGGTACGACTTTGTCGTCAAGATAGTCCCATCAGGGGACGGTGACGGCAAATCCTGCGCTGTTGCAGTCAACGTCAACACGATTGATGTCAACTCTTCCTTTCTCTCCGAGTCTTCCGGCAACAAGTTCAAAGGCATTTATCCCGCGGACGCTGTCTCTTTCAAGAACAACAATGTTCTGGTCAATGTTCCGTTTGACCAGAAGGCTGTTCCCGGATCCTTCGATCCTGATGCCAATGTTTCCATCGGAATGCAGGACGGGACGGATCACATCGTCTTCAGGAATGCCTGCCCTAGAATCCGTTTCACCATCACGGGAGACAATGCTTCGAAGGTGAGCTCAATTTCATTCATCGCCAAGCCTTATCCGAACATCTACTATCAGGCTGAAACCATCTACCCAAAACTGTCGGGAGACTTCCGTCTGGGGAATATGGACAGCGCCACTCTTGAACTCGACTCATCAAATGACGGAGGAAGCTATTCTTTCGTCACCCTGACAAAGCCGGATGACGGCTTCCGGCCTGACGGAAATTACTATATCTGCGTTTCACCGACCGCCCAGTATGCGGATGGCTTCACAGTCGCCGTAAACTACGAGTATGAGGAGAATGGAGAAACAGTCAGCCGCGTCGAGTATCATTCCGGAAAACTCAATATGCCGACACCTTCCGGCTCTCAAGGCCCTTCGCTCAGTCGCGACGCTGTTTACAGCCTCACGATAAGCACAGAAAATCTTCAGCCTGGAGGAAACACCTCGGACAAGATGATTCTTTACCCGGCGACCCTGGAGGATCCGTCAGTCCTTATCGACGGCAAGATCAATTCTGCCGAAAAACTCCAGTACCTCGTCAAGAATGACGGACCTACCGTAATGGGACGCCAGTCCGTCATCAAACTCTTCACCCTTGAGGGTGATGTGGATGTGATGGAAGGATATTCTCCAATCATCAGCAGCCTTATGGTTGACTTTGACGGCAAGAACCACACAATAGAGTACAAGTCCGGGATGTCCAACCCTCTCTTTGACAATGTCGCGTCAGAGGGTCAGGGCGTAAACAACCAATCCGGAAGAATCCTGAATCTCTCAGTTAAGGGCGATATGAACGGAACGGGCACTTCGGATGGCTATCTTGGAGGTGTGGCAAATCAGGTGATGAGCCATTTGGGCATTTCCGGATGCAGTTTCGAGGGTTCGATCAGTTCTGAAAGCGCAAGATATATCGGCGGTATTGTCGGGAAGAATCAGGCTGACAATGGTGCGAAGAGCATCATCGGCTGCTCATTCGTCGGTACGATCTCCGCTTCTGCGGCAAATTCTTCAGCAGGTGGAATCATTGGACAGAATGACGGCGGCTCCACACTGGAAAGCTGTACTGTCGGCGACCCTTCAGCGACTACGAACACTACTGTGATCACCGCTACGGAAAATGCCGGAGGACTTGTTGGATTTTTCAGGAGCGGTACAATAGAAAAAGATGATTCCCAGGGGATCAGCGAGGTCTGGCACGCTCAGATTACAGCCAAGAACGCCGGCGGAGTTGTCGGCTATTCGGAGAACGGCAGCATCAAGGATGTGAAGGCAAGCGAATGTACAATTACAGGAAGTCCTTCAGTCAGCGAGTCTCTCGCAGGAGGCCTGTTCGGAAAGACACAGGAAGGCAGCGCTTACGACTGTACCGTTGACGGCTGCGTTGTCTCCGCCTCCAAGGCTGGAGGTGCGTGCGGAGAAGGCAAGAATCTTGTTTTCAGGAATGTCAGTGTTCTGGAAACCACTATAACCGGAACCACTCAGGACAACAGCAACCTTGCTGGAGGTTATTTCGGAAGTTCAGAAGAATGCAGGCAGACAGGAGGCGGGATTTCCGGTTGCACCATTCAGGGAGCAAATGCCGGAGGAGTCTCCGGCTACGACAGGCAAGGTGTTTCTTCCGGTCTTGAGATCCTCGACTGCACTGTTTATGGCACGGCTGTGGATAATACCGGCACGGCGGGAGGAATATTCGGAAGATCCCAAGGCGCCCACGCCGACACCTGTACCGTCACCAGGACGAACATCAATGCTGAGAAATATGCCGGCGGTTTCATCGGCAACGCCGAAGGCTCCTCTTATGTCATCAGCTGCGTACTGGACAACACGACAGATGGCGTGTTCACACATTCCATCGGAACTGCATCAACCCAATTCACCGGTGGAGTCGCCGGCCGTACCTCGGAGGGTGAATATACTTACGATACCACCAAGTCCCTCTTCTATGGACAGACGATGAAATCCATCGCCGGAGACGGCAGTCTCAAGAACGACGACAGATTCTATACAGGTACTTCAGTCGTTCTGGACAGCAATGTCAATTCAATCGAAGGAGACAATAAGACAATAAGGTAGATAACAACAATTTGGTTTTTTTATATTTTGTATTTTGGTCTTGGCCGCGACGGGAGTGATCTTCTCGCGGCCTTTTTGTATACAAATAGTTCATTTTCTGATACATAATCAAAGATTACAATTCTAAAAAGACAGAGTGAAGCGAAAGTGATAACAATTGACGAAAACGGTAAAGCCTGTTACGCATCCGTACACTATCTTTGCAATTGAAAAGATTTTTCAATAACCTTTTATCACTTATAGGATTAATATTGGTCTAATTCCGCGGCAGGAGCGATTCTTCCCGCGGTTTTTTCTTTTTTTATGATTCCTCAAACAAAATGAATGGAGCCGGAACCTCAATTGGACTATTCCTGTTATTTTTTGAAGAGTATGAAAAAGGCCGGGTACCTCTTTTCCACTACCTTTGCATCAGAAAACTACCGTGTACAAATAAATATATCACTTGGCTGACTCAAACTAGAAAAAACATACAAAAAGAGAAGACGATACTTTGTCTTCTCTTTTTGTCTTCCGCCCTTTGCGCCTCTGTCCCTTGTTTCGGACTTGGTCGCAAAAAAAGGAACTGGCCAACGCTTGGGACAGCTCCTTCCTTTATGTGATTCCGTAGGGATTCGAACCCTAGACCCACAGATTAGAAATCTGTTGCTCTATCCAGCTGAGCTACGGAACCATTCCACGCAACGCGCAATTCGAATTGCGGACTGCAAATATACGTATTTTCCGTTGAATTCAAATATTTTTTACTTGTCGGAATGTTTTTCTCCTCTGCGTGAAAAGAGCTCCAGAGCCAGCACAAGGACTGCTCCCGCCGCCGCCCAAAGGATAGCGCCGCCGATGTGGAGAGAGTCTGCCGGGATCCCGTTCAGGGCATTCGCGGCCTCGTTGGCAGCCGGATCCGCCCAAGGCCAGACCTTGACCAGGGCACCGAGGGTAAAGCCGATCAGAACGAGAAGGGTCGGCTTCTCGTAGCGGGAAATCAGCCAGTGCAGGAATTTGGAAAAGGCGATGATTCCAAGGCCGCATCCGACCGCAAACACCAGAAGCACCGGCCAGTCCAGGTCGCTGAGCGCGGTCATAATATACTCATACTTGCCGAACAGGACCAGAATGAAACTTCCGGATATGCCTGGGAGAATCATTGTGCAGATGGCAATCGCGCCGCATACTGCGATGAACCAGGCCGCGTCGGTCGTTTCGGTCGGCGAAAGGGTGCAGATCACGGCACCAAGGGCGATTCCGCCCGCAAGCCACAGGGTGTCCATTCCTTTCCAATCCTTGATGTCACGCAGCATAAAGATTGCTGAAACGGCGATCAGGCCGAAAAAGAAAGCCCAAGTCGGTACGGGATAGTGGGCCAGCACGTATTTCATCAGTTTGGCGAGCGAGAAGACACTTGCCAGGGCACCGATTGCCAGCCAAAACAGGAACGTTCCGTGAACACTCTTCCAGAACTCGGACACCCTTCCCTTAAGCAATAGTTTCCATGTGTTCACGGACATCAGGGCGTTCAATGCCTCGATGATTTCGTTGAAAATCCCTGTGAGCAGGGCTATCGTGCCTCCGGACACTCCGGGAATGACATTCGCCGCACCCATTGCGAATCCTTTGAGCGCGACGAAGATGTTATTGGCTATGTTCTTCATTTCTACCGGATCTTGTTGAGGTAGCCCTTGATGACGTTGAAACTCTCAAGTTGGGAGATGGCCTTGTCCGCCGGATCCTGGATCACGAGGTCGAACAGGTTGCCGTCCAGTTGCTTGCGCCCGATCTTGAACTTCGCGCTGGAAGTGCGGGCCATATATTCGATGGCGAAATCGGGATCCTTCACAAGGGAAATGAATATGTCAGGGGCCTGCTCCTCGAGCACATTCTGCTTGTACTTGTTAGGCCTGCCGAGCCAGTCCAGGTCCTTCTTTGTTATTGTGGTCTGGATGCTTGTGATAAGACGCTGCTCGCTGCCGATCTTTCTGAAATCCTGGAAGAAGACGCTTCCACGGATATTCATGCTCCTGAAATAGTTCATTATAGCGGTCTTGCAGGCGTCGAAGGAAGGGTCCTCCACGTCGATGATCGCTACGTAGGATTGAGCCTTGGAGAGCGACAGGATCCCCGTAGGGACTGTGCTCGCGTTTTTCCGAATGCTCCTTTTCCTTAATATGTCTTTTGCAAACCCCAGCATATTCTATTGATTTACAGAAGCTATCAGTTCTCTGATCTCCTGTTTGGCGTCCTTCCATCGAGGGACATCGATCTTTGTTCCGACAATTTCCACGACCTTTGCCGCAATTATCGAGCCGACTTCGCCGCAAACTTTCAGAGGCATTCCCATCGAATGGGAGTAAAGGAAACCGGCGGCGTAGGTGTCGCCCGCTCCGGTGGCGTCGATCGTCGCAGCCGGCCAGGCCGGGATATAGTGGTACTCTTCACCCTGCTTCAACATCGAGCCGTCCTTCCCGATTTTCACTACAGCGATTTCGCACTGGCTCGCAAGCATATCCAGCGCCTCGCGAGGTTTCAGTTTCGTGTAGGCCCTGGCTTCGCTCTCGTTGGCGAAGACGATGTCAACATACTTCTCAACAAGGTTGTGGAAGAAGGCTTCGTTCGATTCCACTACATTGTAGGAAGCCATATCGATTGAGATCTTGCATCCGGCATCCCTGGCCATCTGGACCGCCTTCCGGATCAGGTCCTGATTCTGAACAAGGTAACCCTCGATGTGGAAGTAGTCATAGCCTTCGAAATATTCAGGCTTGAGATCCTCCGGTACAAGTTCCAGCGCCGCGCCCATATAGTCCGCGAAAGTCCTCTCGGCGTTTGCTCCGGTGATGAAGCACATCGCCCTTCCGGAACCTTTGGTGCCGACAAGAAGCCTGCTGTTGACTCCATACTGCTCAAGGGTGCTTTTGTAGAGATGGCCGAGTTCGTCGTTGCCGATCTTGCCGATGAAGCCTGAAGGCATACCGAAAATCGAGGTACAGGTGATTGTGTTGGCCGCCGAACCCCCTGGGACGTATTTCACGCCGAATTCCTTGAGTTTTGACCAGATTCTGTCTCCGGTCTCAAGATCCACGTGCTGCATACTGCCCGGAGGCAGGTGATACTCCCTTAACATAGATTCGTCAGGGAAGACTGCAAGAATGTCTGTGAGGGCGTTCCCGATTCCCAGGATGGATTTCATATACTCCAAATGTGTTTCAACCTCCAAAGTTAACTAATTTTTTCTTACATTTGTGTATAGTAAGGTTATCGTATGGACGGCAGGACAGGCAATATTCTCAAGTACAGCGTCTCGATTCTTCTTGCGGCTGCACTGCTTTACTTTGCTTTCAGGAAGGTCAACTGGACGGATTTCCGGTCTGCCCTGAAGGCCTGCAAGTGGGGGTATGTGCTCCTTTCGATGTTCTTCGGTCTGTGCGCGTTCTACATAAGATCCCTCAGATGGAGGGAAATCCTTCTCCCGATAGACCGTTCGACTTCGCGGCTGACCTGTTTCAATGCCGTGACGATAAGTTATGTCGTGAACCTTGTCCTTCCCAGGGTCGGAGAGGTTGTCCGCTGCGGCTACATCACGTCCCATTCCGGGAAATATATCGATAAGGAGACCGGGACGACCCGTCGTCTCGCATCTTTTGACAAGGTCCTTGGCACCGCCGCGCTGGAGCGCTCCGTAGATGTGATTCTGATGGGGCTGATTCTCCTGGTGTTCCTGCTTCTTACCTGGGACAGGTACGGATCGTTTTTCTCGGATAAGATTTTTGGAGCGGCGGGAGGGCAGGTTTCCCTGACAAGAATCCTTGTGTTGGCCGGAATTGGCGCTGCCGGCGCTGCGGCAATCTTGGCTATATTCCGCTTCTCGGACAGGTGGAAGCCGCTTGAGAAGGCCAGTTGCTTCCTGAAGGGAGTAGGCCAGGGCTTTGTCAGTTGCCTGAAGATAGACAGGGCGTGGTTCTTTTTCCTTCTCTCTGTTCTTCTGTGGGTGTGTTATTGGATGATGAGCGCAACCATTGTCTGGGCGATTCAGGGAATCGACTCTGCATCGGTGAACCCGGAAATGGCCGCCGTAGTCGCCAGGATGGGGGATCTGACGCTGCTGGATGCTTTCTTCCTGATGGTGGTCGGCTCTATTTCTTCGCTGGTGCCAGTCCCTGGCGGATTCGGTGCATTCCACTTCATTGTCGCTGGAGCCATTTCTTCAGTCTATGGTCTTCCTTTCCAGTCCGGAATGATTTTCGCCACCCTGTCTCACGAGTCACAGGCTCTCAATCAAGTTGTCTGGGGAGCCATTTCGTATGTGGATGAGCAGTTGAGGAAGAAGGGAAGACAATAGGATTCCCATAAATCTGAAAAAGCTCCTGCTTCACAGCGGGAACTTTTTCGTTACTTTTTCTATAGACCTATAAAAATGCCAGTGATTATGACTTAAATCTGGCCGCAAGGTAAATAGAAAAAATTGATTTCCAAAAGAATAATCCGACTAAAGCACAAATAGTTAATATTTATACATTTTCTCGAATGCCGCAGGTTGATTGCTCAAATGGATTTTTACGAATTGTCAAGAATCGGCATCGTTCCCCGGCCTGTTGTCCTCCCGTTGTCCGCTGTTGTCCGCCTGCTATTGAAGCGGATGGCGGAGACAGTTGCATAAGGGTCGGCATCATATTCCGGGAGAATGATTAACTTTGGCGTAAGCAAGCAACAAAAGAAAAAAATGACACGGAACATCAAATTCATAAGCTGGAATGTAAATGGCCTCAGGGCTTGCGCCGGCAAAGGCGAATTCGACAAGGCTTTCAACGAACTGGACGCGGACTTCTTCTGCCTTCAGGAGACCAAGATGCAGCCCGGACAACTTGATCTGGAATATCTTGGCTACACATCCTACTGGAACTCGGCCGAGAAGAAGGGCTACTCCGGCACGGCCATATACTCAAAGCACCGGCCGCTTGGCGTTTCCTATGGAATGGGGATTGGGGAGCACGACCGAGAAGGGCGCGTCATAACCCTGGAGATGGAGGAATTCTTCCTGGTCTGCGTCTATGTCCCCAACTCTCAGGATGGCCTCAAGAGACTGGATTACCGGATGACCTGGGAGGACGCTTTCCGTGAATATGTCTCCGGCCTTGCGGCGCGCAAGGAGGTTGTGATCTGCGGGGACCTGAATGTCGCCCATAATGAGATTGACATCAAGAACCCGAAGGCCAACCGCAGGAACGCCGGATTCACCGATGAGGAAAGGTCAAAATTCACTACTCTGCTGGAGTCCGGCTTTATAGATACCTGGAGGCTTCAGCATCCTGAGGAAGTGAAATACTCCTGGTGGTCGTACAGGTTTAACGCGCGAGCGAATAATGCCGGCTGGAGAATAGACTATTTCCTTGTTTCAGAGGGGCTTAAGGGTAAGATAAAAACGACTGGGATCCATAATGAAATCTATGGTTCAGACCACTGTCCCGTTGAGCTTGAGCTGTCTTTTTGATTATTTGTTCTTTTTGTGTAAATTCAATAGTTCGTTAATTTTATAAAAGTTACGCCACGGCGCGAACGCCGTAGAAT
>CAYFVE010000019.1:0-28205 GCA_964346605.1 uncultured Muribaculaceae bacterium
CCACCTTGCACTTGACCGTCCTGATCCGGCAGCTGATGCCGCAGGCGTAAAGTACACCGCAGGCTTCGTGCACAATGTGATGTTTGAGACATACCTCAAAGACCACGAAGCACCGGAGGACATCAAGTACTTTATGTGCGGTCCTCCTATGATGGTCGCATCTGTCAACAAACTTCTTGACAGCCTTGGAGTACAGCCTGAGTCAATTCTTTATGACAATTTCTCCTGATCGAAGAATCATAATCCAGAAAAGCCGGTTTGCAGAAACCGGCTTTTTTGCATAAGTTTACAATATGTTTGACAAGAAGATTCAGATGATGGACGCCGGGATGAGGCTCTTTGACTCTCCCAAGCCGTTCGGCACCGTTCTCGGTGGAATGAAGACGGAGATGGCGAAGCACGGGACGGTGCTGAGGCCAAATGAAATCAATCCGGCCAATCTGCCGGAGACGACCGGCGTATGCGATCTTTTTCTGGACTGGTCCTCGCCATTGAAGAAAAGATATATTTCCTGCAGGATAGAAGATGCAGGGATTGTCGGAAAGACTGACGAGGGAGAGGATATCCACCGCTACGCCGTCACATTCAAGGAAGGGCACAGCGGCATTGCATTCAGGAAGGAAGTCAGACTCGCAACGGACCTTCTCAATACCTTGAAGGATGCAAAATAGGCATTCCCGGGTACGAAAAAAGGGAAAGCTCAGCACATCGCACCGCTACAACCTCCTACCCTTGCTTCCTTCCGGCCCTGGGGGAATTCAGAGGGAGCTGGTCGTGTACGACTTTCCCCGGCTGCAAATATACTACTTTTCGTAGAAACTGTCAAAGATGCAGGGAAGAATGTCATCAACTTTCTCGAACTTCCAGGTCTGCTTTGTCCCGAACATTATGATGCTCAGAGGCTTGCCTCCCAGATTCTGATACTCGGCCATTACCTGACGGCAGGCTCCGCAAGGGGTGCACGGCGTGTCTGAAATGGTGTGTTCAAAGCCGCCCACGATCGCAATAGACAGCATGGCCTGTCCCTTATGGCCGGAGTTTGCCGCAAACATCGCAGTCCTCTCGGCACAAAGGGAGGAAGGGTAGGCCGAATTCTCCTGATTGGACCCTCTGACGATCGTGCCGTCTTCAAGAAGCACGGCGGCGCCTACATTGAAATTAGAATATGGAGCATAGGAACCTTTCTGTGCTTCGATAGCCTCGGAGACGAGCTGCTGATCCCGCGGATCCATCTCTTCTATTGAAGAATATTCCTGATATCCGATCTCAAGTTTTAATGATTTCATTGGCAGTGGTTTTCTGTGTGCGTCATCAAATATAACAAAAATTGTACGAAAGTCAGCAATTGACTAACTTTGCAGGCGTATGAAGGTATGTATCGGACTTTCCGGCGGAGTGGACTCCAGCGTCGCGGCGCTGCTTCTGAAGCAGCAGGGCCACGATGTCTTCGCAATGTTTATGCAGAATTGGCACGATGCGGATGCCACACTCCATGGCGACTGCGAGTGGGAGGAGGATCGGTTCGTCGCGGAAATGGTCGCTCGAAAGATCGGCATCCCTTTCTACTTCGTGGACCTGTCAAAGGAGTACCGCCAGCGGGTAGTTGACTATATGTTCAATGAATATGAGCACGGCCGGACTCCTAATCCTGACATTCTTTGCAACAGGGAGATAAAATTCGACGCCTTCCTGAAGGCGGCGGAGAAGATGGGGGCGGAAATGGTCGCCACAGGGCACTACTGCCGCCGCGCTCCCCTGACAGGTCCAGACGGTAAGCAGGTTGTGAGCGGTGGCAAGCCGCAGTGGAGAATTCTTGAAGGAATCGATCCGAACAAGGATCAGAGTTACTTCCTTTGCCAACTCAGCCAGGAACAACTCTCGAAGTCCCTATTCCCGATAGGCCATCTGACGAAGCCTGAGGTTCGCGAGATCGCAAGGATTGCCGACCTTCCTTCAGCCGACAAGAAGGATTCACAGGGAATATGCTTTGTCGGGAAGGTGGATCTCCCGACGTTCCTGCAACAGAAACTGAAACCTTCGGAGGGTGAAGTTGTAGAGGTCCTAGACACCTATTATTCACATTCAGAACACTATAAGTTCGTTCACGACACTCTCGCTTCCCTTCTGGAAACTTCTGGAGAACCTAGAATGACCACCGAATATTCCTCCGAAGACGCCAGCGGCGCTTCATTCAACAACAGGCGTGTAGGCAGCGGGGATTCCGTCTCTGGGAACATATTTGCACCTGAAAAAATCGAGGCTCTGCCGGATGAAGACTGGATAAGGCTGTCGAAGTCTTTCGATTATTCAGACATAAGGTTTGAAACCGAAACCTACAGGAGCGGAAGGAAGCACGTAAAGAAGACGAGATACAAGGAGAACCCTTTCGGCAGGGTCGTCGGAAAGCATAACGGTGCACAGTTCTACACAATAGGCCAGAGGAAGGGACTGAACATTGGAGGCCACAAGGATTCCATATTCGTGATAGCCACCGACGTCCGGAGCAACACTATTTATGTCGGAGAGGGCCACACCCACAAGGGGCTGTCACGCAGCTGCATAAAAATATCCGACGAAGAGATACATTGGATTCGTCAGGATCTGGAAATGGCTGACGGAGAGGTGCGCCGCTACCGCGTGCGCGTTCGCTACCGGCAACCGCTTCAGGATGCGTGGCTAATCAAACGCCACGCCGGGATATTCATACTCTTCGATTCTCCTCAACGTGGAATTTCTGACGGACAGTTCGCTGTCTGGTACTCATCTGACGGTGAGATGCTCGGATCCGGAGTCTACTAGCAAAAGACGGATTACAAGGTTTGAAGTGATTTGGCGGCAGACTCTCCGGCAAGGAAACCGGTAGAGAATGCGCACTGGAGATTGTATCCTCCGGTGTCGCAGTCCATATCAAGTACTTCGCCGCAGAAATAAAGTCCAGGGGTCAGTTTTGACTCCATACTCTTAGGCGAGACATCTTCTGTCTGGACTCCGCCTGCGGTGATGACGCATCTTTCATAACCTACGTAGCCGGTTATTTCGAACTTCCATTCCTTGAGAGTTCTGGCAAGCAGGTCCAGATCGACCTCGTAGATGCGGCGCTGGGGCCTTCTGAAGCGGGCGTTATAGTCAGATTTCTTGATTATGGTCTTAAGGATGTCCGGATTCCAGATCTGAAAGCCCGGAATGAGATCCCAAGGCATAAGTTTGCCTAGAAGAATCCTGTACATCTCCTTTCCGTTGATGCCTCTGCCGTCCTTTGCCTGACGGGTCCTCGGGTCGTTGCTTATCTCGTTCCAAAGGGACTTTACCCGGTCCGTAAGCTCGTCCTGCGGCACTCCCGGCTTGAGGTCCAGGGAAAAAACGACCCTGCTTCCATTCATCAGGGCCTTTACGCAACGCCTGCTGACCTGAAAGCCCACAGGGCCTTCAATGCCCCCGTCGGTGAAATCCACATCTCCGAATTCGGTCTCCGGAATTCCGCCGTCTATGGTTACGGTAAGGTTGACATTCTTCAGTTTCACGCCGCGCAATGCCTCCCCGCTGCCGGTCATCGGAGTCTCACGATGGATGTGATTCTTTAAGTCCAGATCCGGCTTCTCTATTACCTTGTACCCCTTAGGGACAAGGGCGGTAAGGGAAGGGAAGCAGGTTGTGACCTTGTGTTTGAAGAACTTCGCCCATTTGTAGCCGTCACCGCTGGAACCTGTGAACGGATAGGAAAGGCCTCCGGTGGCGATGATCAGCTTTGAGCATTCAAAAGTCTCCCCGCCGGAGCAGCGTATGGAAAAACCCGGAAGGATGCTCTCGACCTCCCTTTCAGTCAAGAGGGTGACTCCGTGTCGCAAAATCGTTTCCACGATAGTATCCAGAACATCGGATGCCCTGTGAGAATATGGGAAAGCCCTGTCTCCCCTTTCGACCACTGTTTCCAGACCGTTGCTTTCCAGGAAGTCAATGACATTTTCAGGAGTGAGGTTGAAGAAGGCCGGCTTGACAAAGTTCGAATTCGTGCGTATGTGTTGCGAGAATTCATTCCACGCCTTGACATTGGTGAAATTGCAGCGTCCTTTTCCAGTAAAAAGAATCTTTCGGCCCGGACGAGGCATTTTTTCAAGGATGGTGATTTTCGCCGGACTTCCTTCAGGAAGTGCTTTAACAGCGCCATAGGCAGCCATCAGGCCGGCGGCGCCGCCTCCGATAATGATAATGTCTGATTTCATAACGCAAAGTTAGTCTTTACTTCGGATTTTTTGCTTATATTTGCAGACCATTTCCATGAGAAATGTTTCAAGCCACTTTAGCTCAGTCGGTAGAGCAGCGCATTCGTAACGCGCAGGTCGTCAGTTCGAGCCTGATGAGTGGCTCACAGAAGGTGACTCTCGAAGTCACCTTCTTTCGTTTTTATATGGCAGTGTCCAAGTCGTCCTGCCTGTCTTGATTTCAAGCGAAAAAAACTGGTTTTTCAACAACGATCAGATAGTTGCCGGAAGTGAAAGGCATTTCGATCCTTGCTCCGAATATGTAGGCGTCGTCTCCGGAAGAGACACCGAGTTTGGAACGAAGTTCGTCAGACGATAGAGGGATGTTCCTCGCGGAAATCTCACAGTGAGGGTAGCGTCTGGCCACATCCTTGATGTTAGCCTTGTTGAGAGGCAGCACCTCCTTGACTCTGAATACCCTTCCGAAATCAGAAATTTCCCGCGCGCGGGAATCGAGTTCGTCCTCTGGAAGAGTCTCCCCATAGGTGTACAGGTGAGTGAAGCGACCAAGCTTGACAAGACCGAAACGAGAGCACAGGGCATTGAATACTCCCGCCTTGGTCAAAGATTTTCCAGGCTCGAACAGGATATTCATAAAAGTGGAATCCGGAAAAGACGGCTTGGAGGATTTTTCCTCTTCCGCACCGAAAGAAAGAGTTCTGCCATTCTCGCTGCAGATGATGGTATATCCCTCCTTCCAGTCCCTGTCCATCCAGACAAGCAGTTCCTTGCATTCCCCACCTGACGAGACTAAATGGACTTCGCGGACCCAATTGCCGTTCCAACCGCTCCCGTCCCTCTTTTCAAGTACGGACTCATAGGCACGGTCAAGCCTCTCCACGACCATCGAAATGTCTGCCATAGGCGACAATTTAAAAAGAGCATTCCCGCAAATCCTGAAAATACTCGGAACCAGTTTAAGAATATCCGGCTGACAATCCTCAAGCAAAAACACTTTCTTTCCCGCAGAGGAGCGCCTCCCCGGATCAAGGAATATCACGTCTGGATGGAAGTCTCCGATCACAGAAGCCAGGGATTCCGGAGAAATCTCCTTGTCGCTTACTATGATATTGGTTGTTCCCAAGGATAGGAAATTGTGTCTCGCAGCTTCTGCAAGGTCAGTATTCATCTCATTGTAGAGAACCTTGGACGCAACTTCTGCAAAAGCCCAGGAATCCACGCCGAGCCCACCTGTCAGGTCAGCGACTTTCCCTTCTGACGGGGCCAGGGAAAGAATCCTCTTCACAAACGCGGCCTTGTAGCGGGCTGTATCTGAAGAACTGCATTGCTCGGAGCATAGAGACGCAGGGTACCGGAGAGAAGTTCGGGACCACCACTCCGGTACTTTCTTGCGAAGACGCTTCCTGGCCTCTATCGTATTGACAACCAAATTTTTGTCAGCCGGCCACTCCTTGCACGAAAGAAGCAGGCGCGAAGTGTCCGCGTCCGCATTGTCGATTATGAATTTCTCGAAAGCATCCATTTTTGCAATATAAAGAAAAATGTTGAAAACCTGTCCATAACTTCAGCCCTCCTTGTTGACATTAGACTTAAATTTCGCTAATTTTGTATGTTAAGGCAATATCAGATATATTCAGAATATGGCACAAGACTTTAATGAAACTGCGAATCAGTGGCTTGCAGGAAGTTACGATCCGGAGACAAAGACAAGGATCATCGAACTCAGGAACAATGATCCTGCCGGTTTCGAAGACGCATTCTACAAAACTCTCGAATTCGGTACCGGCGGTCTCCGCGGCATAATGGGAGTCGGAACGAACAGAATGAACAAGTACACGGTAGGAATGGCGACCCAGGGACTTGCAAACTATATCCTCAAAAATGTCCAGGGAGATGATATCAGGGTATGCATATCCTACGACAGCCGCAACAACTCCAAGGAATTCGCGAAGATTACCGCTGACATACTCAGCGCCAACGGCCTCCACGTCTTCATCTTCGACAACATCAGGCCCACCCCGGAACTGAGTTATTCAATCAGGCTGAAGAAGGCGACCGCAGGAGTGATGATCACGGCATCCCACAATCCGAAGGAGTACAACGGCTACAAAGCCTACTGGGCGGACGGAGCACAGATAGTTCCTCCTGTGGACAAGGACATCATCGACGAAGTCAACAAGGTCACCGATCTGTCGATGGTAAAATTCCAGAAAGGAAAACACTGCGGGGAGATCGAGCTTATGGGCAAAGATGTGGACGAAGCCTATCTTCGCGATATCCTTTCGCTTACCCTTAGCCCGGAGTCTTGTTCAAGGCACAAGGACATAAAATTCGTATATACCCCTCTCCACGGCTGTGGAGTGAGAATCATCCCAGAATGCCTTAAGAGGCTAGGCTTCGAAAATGTCTTCCACGTCACGGAACAGGACGTCAGCGACGGGAACTTCCCTACCGTCGTCTCTCCTAATCCTGAGGAACCCGCTGCCATGAAGATGGCGCTCGAAATGGCTGACAGAAAGGGTGCCGACATCGTGATGGCTACAGACCCGGACGCTGACCGCCTGGGAATCGCAGTGCGTGACAATGAAGGAAAGATGGTTCAGTTCAACGGCAACCAGACAGCTTCGATGCTTACCTACTACATCCTGACGCGCTGGAAAGAACTTGGAAAACTGGACGGTACAAAATACTGCGTGAAGACGATCGTCACCACCAGGCTCATTTCAGACATCTGCGAAAGCTTCGGCGTGGAATGCTACGATGTGCTGACCGGATTCAAGTGGATAGGAGAGATCGTCAAGAAGAACGAGGGCAGGAAGGAATTCATCTGCGGCGGCGAGGAGAGCTACGGATTCAACATCGGAGAGTTCGTGCGGGACAAGGACGCGCCTGTCGCCTGCCTGATGGTCGCAGAATGCGCCGCCTGGGCTGCAGACCAGGGTCTCACCCTCTATCAGCTTATGCAGAAGATCTACAAGGAATATGGATACCGCAAGGAGAGTATGGTTTACCTTGTCCGCAAGGGCAAATCAGGAGCTGAGGAGATCGCAAGACTTATGGAGGAGATGAGGAGAAAGCCCGCAAAGGATTTGGGCGGTTCCCCTGTCACCAAGGTCATAGATTACAATGAACCGGAGAAGACCGGACTACCAAAGTCCAATGTCCTGCAGTACTTCGATGAAGCGGGCGATGTTGTAACTGTCCGTCCTTCAGGCACCGAGCCGAAGATCAAGTTCTACTTCGGGGCCGCAGGCGATGATGCCGATGCCAGACTGAAAGCTTTCGAGGCCCAGTTCATCAGTTAAAGGATCCCTTTGATGAAGTCATTGCAGTCTTTGGCAGGAATGCCGAGGGCTGCAAAGATTTTTTCGTAACCGCCGCATCCAAGAAGGGTCTTGACGAGGTCAGGACCTCCCCGGGTGTAGGCATATTCAACCAGTACAGCGCCGATTGCCGTCTCCAGAGGGACAGCGACAGGAGCGGGCTTGCCGGCCTTCCTGACAGGGATAGAGACATCGTAGAGATTGTCCTCATTCGACAAGTCAATATCATTGTTCCCTGAGATATACATCTTCAATGAAGACTTCAAGAGGTCATAGGACATATCCATATAACCTCCGTGGAATGTCGCCACGCCCTCCACAAGCATAGGAAGGGAATCTGCAAAACCGTTGTTCTTTAGAAGCAGGAGGGCAATGCCGTGATAATCGTCGAAATAATTGGAAATCAGAGTATTTCCTGTCATGACACGACTGAAAAAACCATATCCATTAGCCTTTGGAGCGACGGAAGACATCAGCGGATTGGAATATGCATTGAAAAGATAACCGGCCATCCTTTCGCATTGGTCCGCAGACGGAGCGACGACATAGCGTACAGGACCACCCGGCAGGATTCCATATTCGGCAGTGAACTTCTCAATGAATTCCTTCACCGGCGGGATGGCCCGCCTTGGAAAACGCAGGCCAGGCGCGAGATAATACTCAATGGATGTCGAACCTATCTTTGAAAGGGTCGGGATTTCGGCATCCAGCCAATTGCAGAGGCGGAAAGGATTCTCCTGATCTCCAGCGTCGGCAACTGCCATCGCGCATACGTGATATATGCATTCAACCCAATCTTCGTAATCGTCACCCGGAAGCCTGCTTCTGGTCATCCCGATCAGTTCATATGTGCCGCCGCCTATTTTCCGGATGTCGATGACGCGGTTCTCCCGGAAGGAGGCATAGAGCATATTCCCGTCGTCGAACTCCAGAAGATTGTCTTCCATACCATTCATCCACATAGACCTGCTAAGGCTTTTCGTGGTCGAAGCGGAAGTGAACGATTCCACGTACTTCTTCCAAAGGTCGGCAACCATCCTGACGGAGTCCTTCTCTGCCCTTGTCATTACAGGAAGGTCTGTCTTGTATGGCCTCAAGCCGGGAACCTGATGGCTTCTGGTGACCTGCTGTCCACAGGTTGAAGCAGCGGTGACTGTCATAAGAAAGGCAGCCAGAAGAACTTGGTATATAATACTATTCCTCATCTTTCAGGTACTTGAGCCAGAATGCATAGTTGGCATCATTGAAGTGCCGTCCCTGATAGCCACGGTAGCCGTGCATCCCGTCAGGGTAAATCATAAACTCGAACTTCTTTCCAGCCTTCTGTAGGGCGTCGATCAATTTCAGGGTGTTCTGAAAATGGACATTGTCGTCGCCGGTTCCGTGCGTGAGCTTGAGCATCACCGAGCCGTCGAAGTTAGCCTCGGTTACCGGATAGTCAGGAGCGCAGGAGGTGACAAGAGTCTTCTCGTATCCTTCCGGATTGCTTTGAGGAGTCTCCATAAAACGCTCCGTGTAGTGAGTGTCGTAAAGGGCCCATTCGTAAACACCTGCTCCGGCGATGCCGTAGTGGAAGGCATCGGAATGGTTCATCAACAGAAGCGCGGTCATCGTCCCTCCGAACGAGAAACCTTCCACGCCTATCTTAGCGCCATTGACATAAGGCTTTGACTTGAGCCATTCTGCCCATTCGACGAAATCCTGCTGTTCCAGAATGTCAAGTTGCCTGTAGATCATATCCAGCCCCTTCCGGCCGTTGTGGCCCGCTGCACGGCAGTCGGCGACAATCTCTATAATCCCGTTGTCAGAGTACCACTTGTAGCGGTTCGGTCCTTCGAAGCGGTCATAGACCAAAGGAGTGTCAGGACCGCCGTAGATGTCCATATGGACCGGATATTCCGCAGAATTGTCGAAATCCTTCGGGTAGTAGATCAAGGCAGGGAGTTCCAAGCCGTCGCTTGTCTTCATTGTGACAAGTTCGGGATAACTTCCCGCCGTCTCTGCGAAGTCCGGGCCGGCATAGTCTGCGACCTTGAAGGATTCGGATGGTCTGGCAATATCGAAAATCCAGATCTGGTCGGCTGTGGAAGAGTTGCTCAAAGATGTGATTACATATCTCTTGTCGGGGGAGACCTTTGACCCGGAAGCGAAACAGGCCGGATCGGCGATTGCCTTTACGACTCCGCCAGTGACTGAATACAGTCCCGACCTGACGCGTGAATCACGCTCCGCCTCAAAGAATACGGTTGAAGTGCCTCCGTCAAAATTCTTGGAGGCCTTGCCCTCCTTGACATCAAGGAGGTTCATCCTCCAGTTTTCTCCTTCAGTCAGGCGCTTGAGTACCCTGCCGTCATAAGACAGATAGTAAATCTGCTGCCAGCCGGTCTCGAAGGAGCGTACCATATACAGGCCGTCACGTCCGAAAAGCATTCCGGAAATCCAGTCAAGCCAAGTCTTGTAGGTCTCGTGGTAGATATGGGTCTTTGAGCCGTCTTCCGGAGACACGGCATAAAGATCCAGAGTGTTCTGGATCCTGGGTTCCCTCTGGATGAAGAAGGCCTTGCTGTCCGCTCCCCAGAAAGGTGTTCCGAAATACTGGTCGTCATCTTCATTGAAGTCAGCCCAGGCAGTCTTGTAAGTCGTAAGATCCACTATTCCAATACGCACCTTGGGATTCTTGTCTCCGCATTTGGGATAGCGGGTCATACGGAGCGAGCCTCCAGTGGGAGACATACCCTCCAGGGAGGTCGCGCCACCGGCATTCCGGTCATATCCCAACTGTACACCCGCGCGATCCGTCGTCTCGCCGAATGGTGAATATATCGGGAAGAGCGGGACTTCGGAGTTGTCAAAACGATAGAAGCCGAGCTTTTGAGAGTCCGGAGACCACCAGAAGGCACGGTACCTGGTCGGACGCCCCAGAATCTCCTCATAATAAACCCAGGATGAATATCCGTTCAGGATGACATCCGAGCCATCGAAAGTCAATCGTGTCTCGACCTTGGTAGCGATGTCAACAACCCAGAGGTCATTTGACCTTGTAAATGCCATTTTGGTCGAGTCCGGGGAATATGTCAGGTTTACAGCCCCATCGGGGACAAACGGAAATGAAGCGAATTTTGCAGGATAGCTGATGCCTTCGGTTTTCTTTTGGCTGGCCGCGTCGATTGAATAATCCTTGGCATTGCTGTAGGATCCGTCGAAGGTCAGCGCGACCTGATGGTCTCCTACCCATTTCCAGGCACGCGGAATGGGGTTGAAGACCTGGGCTGAAAGAGCCACGCAGGCGAAAAGAGTGGTCAGAGTGATAAACTTTCTCATATTAAGCGATTATTTTTTACCGATGAAATATTCATCCTTGAAATTGACGAGATAGACCTTTTCGACCGCTCGTGTCATAGCTGTATAAAGCCACTTAAGGTCATCCGTCGTAAGCTCATCCTGCCAGAAGGGATTGTCGATGAAGACGCAGCTCCATTGACCGCCCTGGCTCTTATGGCACGTGATCGCATTGGCGTACTTCAGTTGGAGAGCATTGTAGTAAGGGTCCTCCCGGACTGCCTCCCAACGCTTCTTCTTTGTCTTGATGTCCGAATAGTCCGCGTCAACACCCTGGTAGAGCCGGTTCTGCTGTTCGTAGGACAGGGACGCGGACTCGGAATCCAATGTGTCCAGACATACCTTTGCCACGACTTCAACATAGTCATAGTCGGGGAATGAAAGCCTTGCCTCCGCGAAATGCAGGCCGTACCGGTCCTCAAAGTTCTTTATCGAGACAAGTTCGGCGATGTCTCCGTTAGCTATGTAATCCATTCCCTTGACCCCCTCCAGGAACTGGTAGCAGTTCTTGACAATCATCAGCTTCTCACCTTTGACCAGTCTTTCCTCATCATAGAATACCTGCGCCCTGATACCTGCGTTGTAACGGTTCGCTCGTTTGTTTGAGCGGCAGAGGACGACAGCGTCGTCTTTGGAATATTCAGAAAAATAGGCTTGGTTGAGTGTGTCCAAAAGCTCCCCTCCGGAGATGCGCACGACATCGTCAAAGCCCTCGGACCTGAGGCCGAGTTCATCAATCGTGTATGTTTCACTGCCAAACGGATCGGCGGCAATCATATTCCTGAGCCTTGTTGCGTTGTGCAGGATGCCGGACTCCTTTTGCTGGCGGACCACCTCGGTCAGAGAACTGTAGCGGACACCTCCGAAGCCGTCCATATACTCATTGGAAAGGGCAGGTGATGACTCCAGACCGACTGGAGGAAGCTGCGCGGAATCTCCAATCAACACCAGACGGCAGTCGTTTCCGGCCCGGACGAAATCCACAAGGTCTTTCAGGAGGTCGCCGGTTCCGAACTGCGCCGTGCTCTGACGCTGTGCATCCTCGATACCGATGAGCGAGACTTCATCGACTATGAAGAGTTTGTGGGAAAGCTTGTTAGGGGCAATAGAGAATTGGCCGAAGCCGTCAGCCCCCACGGATTTCTGACGGTAAATCGTCTTGTGTATTGTCTTTGCGGGCTTGTGTGCGTAGAGAGAAAGCACCTTGGCAGCACGTCCCGTCGGAGCCAGAAGATAACAAATCTCCTCCTTTTCTTCTTCCTTTCCATTCTCAGGAGTGTCGTGAGCGGCAACCGGCCTCAATTCATCCAAAGCATCTATCACAGCGGCGATAGCAGTGGTCTTTCCGGTTCCGGCGTAGCCGTTGATGACAAGTATGTCCGCATCGTCAGCTGTCACGAAATCCGCGATGTCTCTGAACAAGCGGTCCTGATCAGAAGTCCCGTCATAAGGGAAGTGATCAGAAAACAACTTGTAGAAATAGTCTCCTCTGTCCATCGTCCATTCATTTTGTCTTCCTGCTGAACAGCATCATCAAGAACGCCAGGATAGGATAGATCTCGACTCGTCCGAGAAACATATCTATCGTATACATAAACTTGGCTACATTTGGTTCAGCGCCGAAGTTGCCGAATGTTCCCAGATCCCCGACTGCAGGACCGACATTGCCCAGGGATGTGAAGGTTGCAGCAAGAGCGTGCTGATTGTCGGCGTTCAGCACAAGGCTCAGGGCTATCGAGATGATGATGACCATCGAATACATTAAAATGTAAAGGATGTGCGGAGCGACATCCTCCTGTCTGATGACCTTGCCGTTGAGACGGATTTCGTTGACTGACGCAGGATACAGTACCTGCTTTATCCTGTAATTTATCGCCTTACAGAGCATCAGTGCCCTGTCTGACTTGATGCCTCCGGTGGTTGATCCGGCCATCCCGCACCATATTCCTACAAAGACAAGCAGCACGGAAGGAAGAACAGGCCAGGCCGAATTGTCGGCGATTCCGAAGCCGGAAGTGGACGCATAGCTCAAAACGTGGAACGACCCCGAAAGGACCGAGCCTCCCCAGGTCGCCTCGACTCCGTTGGTCTTGAGAGAGACCGCCACAATAGCGCTGACTATGACAAGTGACGAAACGTAGAACTTGAACACTTCGTTGTTGAACGGTTTGAACGACCTTGTCACAATCGCCACATAGACCATTCCGAAATGGATGGAGGAAAGCAGCATGAACAGCATCGTGATGATGTCGATCGGGACCGAGTCAAACGAGCCGATCGAAAGGTTCTTCGTGCTGAAGCCTCCCGTGGCGGTAACGCTCATCGCATGGTTGATGGCATCGAAAGGACCCATCCCGGCCAGAAGATACAGGATGAATGAGGCGACGGCCATTCCAAGGTAAACATAAGTGAATATGTGGACAATCCTGTTCGGTCCGGAATGATACTCGCGCTTCGAGAGAGACGAGACCTCCAGGCTTGTCAGGCGCAGCCTCATCTGTGACGAATCCGGAATTATAAGAAGCAAAAAGACAACGACCCCCAGACCGCCTATGAAATGAGTTGACGACCTCCAGAAGAGCAGGCTGTTCGGAAGCAGCTCAATATTGTCCAGAATGGTCGCCCCGGTCGTCGTGAATCCGGAAACACTCTCGAACCAAGCGTTCGCCACAGTGAAGGGACCGCCCCATAGCGCATACGGAAGCATACCGAAGATAAAGGACAGGAGCCAGGACAGAACGATGATCATATAGCCGTCCTTACGGGTGATCGCTGAAGATTTCCTTACGAAAATGAATGGGAATATTCCGAAGGTGAAGGTGATTATGAAACTGATCATCAAGGCGGCCAGGGCGCTGTCATTGCCGCTGCCCACCGAGACCAATATCGAAAAGAACATAAACAACGCGCTGACCAGCAGAGCGTAGCCCACGTTTCTCGATATGACCTTGATATTCATTCCAAAACCGGTTGTTTCTATTCAAGTCCGCTCTTTTCCGGCATCTGGCTCACCTTTGAACGAAGGTCGGCTACGCTCTTCCTCAACTGCTGGTTCTCGCTGGTAAGTTCAGTGATCCCGTTATTGAGCTCCTTCAACTGGTCATCCCCGTCAAAGGAATAAGAATACTTCTTGTTGTACGAACGATAGTTGTCCAATCCGGAAAGCATCTTGTAAATCGGATTGACATAGTACGCCAGAAGGAAGAAAAGCAGCATCAGTATCAGCAGCAGCCCTACGGAGACAGCCACGATCCCAGGGATTATGCTCCTGTAGAATCCTCTCTGGAAAGTTTCGGAATTCTTCTTCAAATCATCGTAGATGGCGGTATTCAGGACATCTATGTACGAGTTGAGTCTGGTGAACTGAGGTTGAAGTCTGTCGAAGTACCACATCCTGGTGTCAATGAAATCGGATAGAAGTACATCCGTAAGCTCCAGGGAAGTCAGCATATAGGCTGAATACGCATAAACAACTGAATCAGTCAGGGGCATCATCTTGGCTGAGATCAAAGATGCTTTCAACGAATCGCAATGGGCCATGAATTCCTTCTGGTGGAAGTCCGGAAGAGACTCGACAGTGTCATCCCCGATCAATGAAAGGAGCTCCAGATTGTACTGGTTGCTGACTTCGGAAAGCCTCTGGGCGACATTGATGCTGTTGATGTTGTCTGCAATGAGGTCCGAAACATAGTGGCTCATTCTGGAATACTCCATAATGGAGATTATGCTGGACACAAGAAGGGTCACGGCAATAGCGCTGAGGCTGAGTGTCAATTTCATCCTCATCGAAAGGTTCTTCTCCTTAAATCTTTTTGCAAATCTACCTGACATTCGAATCAATGTTATACAATTTACAAATATAAAAAATACTTGCCGAATTAACGCCGAATTACTAAATTTGAAGAAACCTGAATTCCGGATTCCACAAATGAAACATCTTAAATTCATCATCCTGGCGCTTGCAGCCTGCCTATCGATGAACAGTTGCAAGAACAAACAAGCCATCATTTACACTCCAGACGGGAAAATAGTTCTCACTCCTTTGGCCGACAACGCTGTCCGGGTCCGGATGGCCGGAGATCTGAAGGTCCCCGAACTTGAGGAACTGGTCTACGTCAATGCAACCGACGCTCCTGAATTCAAAGTCAAGAAGGACAGAGACTCGGTCGTTTATCGGTTGAAAGGCATTTCAGTGAAGTACGACAAAGCAAGCGGAATTCTGTCGTTCCTCGGGGCTGACGGAAAGGAGATACTCAGGGAAGCGGGGCGCGAGATTGAAGGGTCAATTGTTTCCGGAGTCCCCTGCTACAGTGTGACGGGAAGATTTGAATCGCCTGATGATGAACATCTTTACGGAACAGGGCAGTTCCAGGACGGCCATCTTAACATCAAGGGTCTGACAAGACGACTTACCCAGGTAAACAGCCAGATAGCCATTCCGATGGTGCTTTCAAGCAAAGGATATGCCCTGCTGTGGAACAACTACGGCCTGACAGATTTCAACCCGGCTGACAACTGCCTGGATCTCAAACCAGTGGAAACGGAATCGGAAGGTCGTGTCGTCAATGCGACAGGCACACTTGGAAACCGGAGGGAGATGCGTTTCTCCTCTGATTTCGAGCAGAGCCTGACAATACCTGAGGACGGGAAGTATTCCCTTCTTCTCGATATGGGACAAAATATGTCGCGCAGACAGTATCTGGCAATCGACGGTGACGTCATCATCGACTGCTCCAACACCTGGCTTCCGCCGACCACGTCCGGATTCGCCGAACTCAAAGCCGGAGAACACAGGATTCAAGTCTCAGGAGTTCGTGGAGACGCTCCGAAACTATACTGGAAGAAAGTTGACGGCAGCACCACTTTCCGTTCACCTGTCGCAACAGCCCTGGACTACACCGTCTTTGCCGGAAGCGCCGATGAATGCGTCTCGTCCTACAGAAAACTGACAGGCGAAGCGCCGGAAATGCCCGAATGGATGTTCGGTTACATCCATTGCCGCGAACGCTATTCCTCCTCGGAAGAGATCCTTGAGAACGCGGCCGGCTTCAAAGAAAGGAATATTCCTCTCGACGTGATCGTACAGGACTGGCAATGGTGGGGGAAGTATGGTTGGAACGCACTTCGCTTCGATGAAGACCATTATCCTGATCCGAAGGCTCTTACTGACTCCCTCCACAAGGATGATGTCCACCTGATGCTGTCCGTATGGTCAAAAGTGGACAGGAACTCGGAAGTCGGAAAGGCGCTCAAGGAAAAGGGGTTCTACATTGAAGACACAGACTGGGTTGATTTTTTCAATCCGGATGCCGCAGAATATTACTGCAGAAGCTTTCTGGACAGTCTCGGAAGGTTCGGTATCGACTCATGGTGGTTCGATGCCACAGAGCCGGAGAACGACGATCTTGCCGGACGAAGAATCGGCAAGGAAGGCATCCCTGGAGAATTCTATCGCAATGTTTACCCTCTGAAGGTCAACGGCACGATGTACGCCGGACTCAAGACAATTTCAGACGAGGAGCCTTCCATACTCACGCGCAGCGCCTTCTCAGGCATACAGCGATATGGAGTAGTGACCTGGTCGGGAGATGTGGGCAACGATTTCGGAACGCTTCAGAAGCAGATAGCCGGAGGACTTGGACTGATGAGCACAGGCCTGCCCTGGTGGACATATGACGCCGGCGGCTTCTTCCGTCCGTTCGACCAATACACCAGCGAGGAGTATCAGGAAAGGATGCTCCGCTGGATTCAAGTCAGCGTTTTCCTGCCGTTTATGCGTGTACACGGATATATGAGCCGGACAGAGCCGTGGCGCTTCAGCGAGCGGACCCGTATGATTTTCGAATCCTGCATACGTCTGCGGAAGCAAATCCAGCCATACGTAACAGAGTGCTCCAAAAGGGTCTCTTCAGAAGGCTACACTATTATGAGACCGCTGGTCTTCGATTTCCCGGACGATGACCTCGCCCTTTGCCAGGAAAGTGAATATATGTTCGGTCCGGACTATCTGGTCTGCCCTGTGCTCGAGCCGGGTGTCAAATCCTGGAGAGTCTATCTGCCGGAGAATGAAGGCGGTTGGGATGATTTCAGAGACGGAAGCCACTATGACGGCGGCCAATACACGGAAGTTCCGGTGACGCTGGAAGCAATCCCGGTCTTCGTCCGCAAATGAGCAAGGTCATTCCTCAGGCGTCAGCGCCTGAGGAATCACTGATTCAGGACCTGATGTCCTGCCGGTCGTCTTTATCCTGGCCTGGGAACGCTTTGGAGCGAGACCCAGTTTTTCGAGTTTCTGGATCTTCCTGATAACCGACTGGTTGGATTCGGAAAGTTTTTTGGTGGAACCTTCGTAGGCGCTACGCGCCTTGTCAAGGAACTCTCCTATCTTCACATAACTGTCCATCCATCCGCTGAGCTGTCCCATCAGTTCTTCAGCAGTCTTGTAAACTTCGGCGATGTTCTTTTCCTGATTGGCCTGTTTCCAAGCCATCTGAATCATATTCAAGACAATCACAAGAGTCATTTGGCTGACGATCAGGACATTGTTGTCCTTGGCCACCTGCCAGAGCATAGAATCCTCCTCCAGCATAAGACGAAAGGCGCCTTCTATCGGGATAAACATTATGTTGTAGTCGACCTTCCGTCTGCCGTCAGGAAGATATGAAGCATAGTCCTTGGCCTTGAGTTCATCCACGTGCTTCCGTACACTCTCCACGTGGGCCTTGGCAAAGCGTACACGGTCCTCCACAGCCTCTGAGTTTATGTACTCTTTGTATGAATTGAGACTCACCTTCGAATCGATTATGACCGTGGTATCGTCCGGGTAATAAACCATCACGTCAGGTATCATCACGCGGCCCGCATCGCTACGTATTTCGTGGCCGGAGGCGTCGGTCATCACTCCTTGAGTGAAGAAGTGCACTCCTTCCTGAAGGCCTGAATTCTTCAACACATCCGTAAGAAGCATTTCACCGAAGTCCCCCTGGACTTTCGAGTATCCCGTCAGGGCATTGGCAAGGTTCCTGGCCTCGTCTCCAACGGCTTGGGAATGCTTGAGCACATTCTCTATGTTCTCCTTCATCGCAGCGTTCTGTGCGGCGCTCTCCTTCTGTGTTTCACGGACAGACTTGTCGAATTCCGCGAACTTTTCCTGAATTGGCTTAAGAATCTCCGAAATCGACTCCGTACTCTGATTTCTGAAGACCGCGCTGTTTTCGGCGGACAGGGCCTTGAAGGCGTCCTTCATATTCAGAAGATCTTTCTCGCGCTGCTCCTTCTGGAGTTCGAGCGCCTTCTCCTGCTCTTCCTTAAGCTGGGCTTCATAGGCCATTCTGGCATCAAGGGAGCTCTGGAGCGCGGCCTTTTCGGCGGTAGCGGCCATCAGTTTCTCCCGGAGAGCATCTTCCGCGTCTTCATAATCCCTGACGAGCTTCTGCCTTTCCCCAGAGCTTCTGAGGATGACAAAAACCAGGGCGAAAAATGCGAGAACCGCTATTGATGCGGCTACAATCAGTACAGCGGCGTTTTCCATAATTGAAATTACAGAATATTCAAAGACTGTTCACGAATCTTTTCGAGTTCATCCTTCATCCGCACCACAACCTTCTGTATTCCGGCGTGGTTGGCTTTCGAACCTGTAGTGTTGATCTCGCGTCCCATTTCCTGGATGATGAAACCAAGTTTCCGGCCAGGGTAGAGTTCCCCGTCGATGGTGTCCATAAAATACTTGCAGTGCTGACGGAGACGGACTTTCTCCTCATTGATGTCAAGTTTTTCCAGATAGAAGATCATCTCCTGCTCGAAACGGGAAGGATCGACCTTCTGCTGAAGGTCGGAAAGGTTCTTCATCAACCTTTCGCGGACAGTGTCGAGACGTTCCTTCTCGAATCCCTCAACCTGATTCTCAAGCTCCAGGATGTTCTTAACCCTGGACGTGACATCCTTGTACAGAGCCTCCCCTTCCTTGGAACGATACTCGTTGACAGCAGCCAAAGCCTCGTCAACAGCTTTCTCCACAACCGGCCAGTTCCCGTCGTTGATGACATCCTGTTTGGAGTTGTCCATCACATCCGGGAACCTCATTATGGAGACAAGAAGATCATTGTCCATACGGGCCTGCTCCGAGGAGCCGGCGGAATCGCAGCCTGTGAGGACGCTGCGGATCTCCTTCATCTGGTTGAAATATTCCTTCATCAGCCCGGAGTTGATCTGTTTGGCATCTCCTCCGGACTTGGGTTCCCAAGTCATAAAAAAATCCATCGTCCCGCGATAGAGGGAGTCTGTGATCTTCTGACGGACAAGGAGCTCCTTGTCTTTCGGGAGAAGATAGGTCTTGATGTTGGCGTCTGAGTTCTTGCCGTTGAGAGTCTTTATCTCGATGGTGAGTTTGCCTGTCTCCAGGGCGGCCTCCGCCTTGCCGTAACCGGTCATTGACTTGATCATATCGAAAAAAATTAGAATCCGGACCGGGATTGTTGTCATCCAATCCCGTTTCCGTAACAAAGTTAATTATTTTCATTAAATTAGTGGTATGAAAAGATTAATCCTGAATTCTGTGATAATGATGCTTGCGAGCATCTTCTGCCAAGGCGCACCGGCCGGTTCAGATGCCGGGAAGACACTTCTGAACAATGACTGGACCTTCCATCTCGGAGATGCATCGTCTATGAAAAAGGACTTCGGTCACGGCACTGAGTATTTCACCCATTTCGGAAAGACCGGCACATCAGGCCACAGCGCTTCGCCGACCGACCCTGAATTCGACGACAAGGACTGGCAGCGCGTCAGCCTGCCTCACGACTGGGTTGTGGACCTGCCGTACAACGGTGAAGCAAGCCATTCGCACGGCTACAAGTGTATCGGCTGGAAGTATCCTCAGAACTCTGTCGGCTGGTACAGGAAGCATTTTCAGATTCCTGAGGAAGACAAGGGGATGCAGATCTGGGTTGAATTCGAAGGGATATTCAGGAACTCGGAGATCTACTGCAACGGATTCTACCTCGGTCACGAGATAAGCGGCTATGCATCACGCGCCTATGATCTCGACCCTTATCTCAATTACGGAGGAGACAACGTCGTCACAGTACGCTGCGACGCATCAATCGAAGAGGGCTGGTACTACGAAGGGGCAGGAATATACCGCAACGTATGGCTTCGCAAGGCCGGGCCTGCCGCCATCGAGCCATATTCGCTGAACCTGCAGGAAATGGCTGATTCCGGAATACCGGAATACAGGATTAAGACCGCGGGCAGCGGCCTGGACAAGAAGAAGATATCGCACAAAGTCACTTGCTTCGATGCCGAAGGCAATGTCGTTACGTCCTTTGACCACAAGTGGAGCCCGGAAGACCCATACCTCTACACCGTTAAGTTCGAACTTTTCTATGACGGCAAGCTTTCCGACAGCCAGACCACACGCTTCGGCGACAGGACAGTCGAATACTCCCCCGACCGCGGCCTTTTCATAAACGGGAAATATACAAAGCTCAAAGGTGCGAACCTGCATCTGGACCACGCCGGAGTAGGGGTCGGAGTTCCGGACGAACTCTGGCGCTACCGTATCCTCCGGCTGAAGGAATACGGATTCAACGCCATCCGCTGCTCGCACAACCCTGCCTCTCCCGCTATGCTTGACCTTTGCGACGAACTCGGTATGCTCGTCATTGACGAGAACCGGGAATTAGGCGTCAATGCGGAGCAACTGGGACAGTTGAAGAATATGATAGACCGTGACCGCAACCATCCAAGCGTCATCCTATGGAGCATAGGAAACGAAGAATGGTCAGTGGAAGGCAACGAGAAGGGTCTGATGATCGCGAAGAGGATGAATGAATATGTCCATTCCCTCGATTCGTACAGGCCTTCGACCTACGGCTCCTCAGGAGGCCACGAACTGGTCAAGGGAGTGGATGTCTTCGGCTACAACTACATTGTCCAGAACCCCGTGGATGAATTCCACGAGCAGTTCCCTTCCAACGGAACTGTAGGGACGGAAGAGACGACAGGATCCGGGACGCGCGGAAAGTACCTGACTGTGGCGGAAGAGGGCTGGATGGCTCCCCTGAACAGGGTGGACACAGCAGGCAGGATCAACGTGATAGAGACAGGATGGAAATTCTACAAGGATCGTCCGTGGACCTTCGGACTCTTTTACTGGACCGGACAGGACTACCGCGGAGAGCCTAATCCCATGTCCTGGCCGGCTACATGTTCCCAGTTCGGTATTCTGGACTACTGCGGCTTCCCGAAGGATGAGGCCTTCTATCTCAAGTCCGTCTGGACGAAAGAGCCTTTAGTCCACATCTGCGGCCCGTACAATGGAGAGGTATGGGTCTATTCGAACTGCGACAAGGTCGTACTTTACGCTGACGGCAAATCTTTGGGAATGAAGAATATGCCAAAGGACGGACACCTTGTATGGAAAGTGAAAAAAGGAGAAAGGTTCTCAGCCTCAGGATACAGGAACGGGAAAAAGGCGGCGACGGATGTCTATCCGCAGGAATACCCGGAGACCAGGGTTGCCCTGTCAAAAGAATCCATGAAGGCTGACGGGCAGGACATTGTCGTAGTTGACATCGACACGCCTCTGGAAAGTCTGGAAGTCAGCGTCGAGGGCGCCCGTTTCCTGGGCTGGGGCAACGGCAATCCCGGATTCAAGGAAGTCGAAAGGCCTGCCGCAACGGAAGATTCACCTGAAAGGATGGTGATCAAGCCATTTGTAGGAAAGGCACAGGTCATAATACGCTCCATAGAAGGCGTGAAAAAACCGGCCACAGTGACTGTAGCCGGTCAGAAACACTTTTTGGAAACACTATAAATCCAGAATCAGTTCGTGCCGTCCAGGGCTGTAAGGAATGAATTCCGAACGGCCTGTGGCTGAATTATGGACCGTTATGTCGTATTCGGCGTCACGGATTTTCCTGCGGACCCTGAAACCTCTGATTGAGGCCGGGAGACAAGGTTTGACCAGAATCCCATCAAACTGCGGTCTGATACCCAGAAGATATTCGGAGACAGCAGCCCAGTTCCACGCGGCAGTGCCGGTAAGCCAGCTGTTCTTGCCTTCTCCCGGCTTCGCCGCATCCTTTCCCGCCACCATCTGACAGTAGACATAAGGCTCGACCCTGTGCAGTTCCTGATCCCTTATGAATGCCGGGGAAATCTTGCAGTAGTGCTCCCACGCATCCTCTGGCCTGTCCGCAAGGGCTTCGCCGATAATCACCCACGGATTGTTGTGGCAGAATATTCCCGCATTCTCCTTGTAACCTTCCGGGTAAGAGGATATCTCGCCATATTCAATATAATATCTGCTGAAAGCCGGGTTGTTCAAAACGAGACCGTACGCGCTGTCAAGGTATTTCTTCGCCGAATCCAAGGCTTTGTCGCATAGGCCTTCCTCCGCTCCGATCCTGGCCATAGAGCACCATCCCTGGCTTTCTATGAAGACCTTCCCTTCCTCGTTCTCGTCAGAACCTATCTTGCGGCCGAAGAAATCATAGGCTCTGAGGAACCATTCTCCGTCCCATCCGTCCTTCTTCACCGCCCGGCTCATCTTATCCACTTCAGCAAGGACGTATGACGCGTCTCTGCCTATGTGCTTGAGGATATCCGCGAACTTCTTGCCCGCAAAGACGAAGAGTCCGGCGATCATCAGGGACTCTGCCTTGCTCCCTTCTGTCTTGTTCTCGGTCGTCTGGAATGACTCGTCCGGATTGTCGGAGAAGCAGTTCAGATTAAGGCAGTCGTTCCAGTCCGCGCGTCCGATGAGCGGAAGCCCGTGAGGACCCAGATTATTTACAACGTGATTGAAACTGATTTCCAGATGTTCCAGCAGGGTCTTCTCACTTCCGGGGACATTGTCGAACTGGACGGGAAGGTCCAGAATCGGGAAGTCTCCAGTTTCGCATAGATAGGCGTTGACTCCGATGATGAGCCAGAGAGGATCATCATTGAAACCGCCTCCGATTCCATCGTTTCCACGTTTGGTGAGCGGCTGGTATTGATGATAGCATCCTCCGTCCGGAAACTGTGTGGCGGCGATGTCCAGAATCCTCTGGCGGGCACGCTCGGGAATCTGATGGACAATGCCCAGAAGATCCTGATTAGAATCTCTAAATCCCATCCCCCTTCCTATGCCGCTTTCAAAGAAACTGGCGCTTCTGGACATAAAGAAAGTGACCATACACTGGTACTGGTTCCAGATGTTAACCATCCGGTCGAGTTCCGGAACGTCAGACTGTACAGTGAAGTTGGAAAGAAGACCGTCCCAGTACTTTCGCAGACTTTTGAAGGCTTCATCCACTTTTCCCGATGTGTCGAATGCATTCAGGATGGAACGCGCCGCATCCTTGTTGACAGTGCCTGAACCAGAGTTCAATTCACCGGCGGAAGTGTTCGCAAATTTCGCATTCTCCGGATTCTCCGCATAGCCAAGCACAAAGACGAGATCCCTGCTTTCGCCAGGCTCAAGCACTATGTTCAAGAAGTGCGAGGCGACAGGACTCCATCCGTGGGCTACAGACTGTGAAGAGATGCCTGCAGAGACATTCCGAGGTGCTTCGAAACCATTGTACATACCAATAAAGGCCTCCCGGTCAGTGTCGAATCCATCGATGCGGGAATTGACACCGTAAAAAGCGTAGTGGTTCCTGCGCTCGCGGTATTCCGTCTTGTGGTAGATTACGCTGCCGTCAACCTCAACCTCTCCGGTGGATAGGTTTCTCTGGAAATTCTCCATATCCGTCGCAGCGTTCCATAGGCACCACTCTGCGAATGACCAGAACTTGAATTCCCTTCTGGCAGCGCTCCTGTTGGTTAGTGTAACCTTCTGTATCTCACAGTTGAAGCCTATCGGAACAAAGAAGAGAGTACTGACGCGGAGGGCATCCTTCTCTCCGGTGATACGGGTGTAGCCCATTCCGTGACGGCACTCATAGAAATCGAGAGTGGTCCTGCATGGCTTCCAGCCCGGACTCCAAATTGAGCCATTGTCATTGATATAGAAATATCTTCCGCCGGAATCCATCGGGACGCCGTTGTAGCGGTAGCGCGTTATCCTGCGGAATTTCGCATCGCGGAAGAAGCAGTAGCCTCCAGCCGTTCCGGAGATAAGCGAAAAGAATTCATCTGTTCCGAGATAGTTGATCCAGGGCCACGGGGTAGCAGGATCAGTGATTACAAACTCCCTTGCGGAGTCATCGAAATGACCGTATGTCTTCATCTTGATTATTCCTTCATCCAGTTCTTGATCTGCTGCCCCCAAGGCTTGATGACACTTTCGTCCCAAGGACCCTCAGCAGTTGCTTCAGGGGTAAACATCGAGCAAGTCTCATCCTTGTCGGAGATGCTCCAAGTCAGCATCGAAATGCCTCTGTCAGCGGCCCAGCCGCACCATTCATCCCAAGACTCCTGATCAATCTCTCCGTCTCCGGAGGCCTCGCAGCCGGCGCACTCCGAAATGAAGACAGGAGCGCCCTTGGAAATGGCATAATCTGCATTGGCGCGCAGTCCCTCCTTATGTGTCGCGGCATAGAAATGGACCGTGTACATTATGTTGTCGTAGTCGATCGGATTGTCTGCGGCTAGATCAGGCCTCTGGTCCCAGCACGGAGTGCCCATAAGGATAAGAGGGTGGGAATCGTCGATGTCGGTGATCACCTTGATAAGGCCTTCAGCATATTCCTTCAGTTCAGCCCAGTAGGCTTCCATCGCAGCCTGGTCGCCGAGATCGGAGTATGAGCCGCTGTCCTCGTAGGCACGGCTTACAGGCTCGTTGTAAAGTTCATAGATGACATTTGGAACGCCCTTGTACTTGGTCGCTATGGTCCTGAAGAACTCTGCCGCAGCCTCCGGATGAAGGGTGTGGGAATGCCAGTCCACAACTATGTAAACTCTGTTCTCGATAGCCGCGTCAATCACTTTGACAGCACATTTGACAGCGGTCTGAGTATCTTCCATATAGCCGTCCAGACAATCGGGATTGTCAGCCTTGGCATGGTTGTCAGCTCCGATTGCGGCCCTGATCATACGCGCTCCCCAATCATTGCTGAGGGACCTGACGGTGCCTGAGTTGTAGAAACGTGGCCAGATATTGTGCCATCCGAGGCTGACGCCTCTGAATGTGACCGGCTCACCTTCCATTGTGAGCGTAGTACCCTCGACTTTGAGATGCTTCATACTTTCAGCATTCCTTGAAGTTCCTTTTGCGAGGACATAGACAGCCTCGAACACTAGGATCGCTGCCAGAACGGCAAGGACGACCTTCATCACCTTTGGTAAACCATTGAAAAGTCTCATATTTATTCCTGGATATTACGTTTTACTGAAAGTTCCTTCTGGATGGATTCCATCTTGCCGGTGGTCAAAGGATAAAAGACCATCACTACGATGCTGAGTGCAGCGACCGCCGCAGGAATCCAACTCATAAGTATTCTGAGGCCGTTGACCGCGGACTCCGTCTGGACCGCCGCGTCAGGGTTGTAGCCGAATGCGGAAAGCATCCACATCACCGCGAAACCGCCGAACGCGCCTCCGAACTTCTGGGCCATCGAGCCGGAAGAAAAGATGAGGCCTGTGGAAGAAGTGCCGTCGCGATTCTCCGCGAAGTCGGCGACATCGGCGTACATACTCCAGACGAGCGGGGAGATGATGCCGGTGAATATGCTGATTGCGATCTGGAGAAGCAGCATCCACCAGTAGCCGGACTCTACGGTCGGAACATAGAAGAAGATGATGCTGAGCACAATAAGAGCAATAAGAGAAACTATGTAGGTTGACTTCTTGCCGAGCAGCTTCGAGAATGGAACAGCAAGGGCTACGCCGATCATATTGCAGACTTCTCCTATGCTGAGGAATATTCCTGCATAGAATGCGAAACTAAGAGGACCGAGGTTGATTCTGGCGTTCTGGCTGATCACATCGTTGAAGAAGTATGCAATGGTGCTTCCACGAACAGTATTGAAGAGGTTGGAGCAGAGGGCCGCTCCGACGAGAAGCCACCAAGGGGCATTCTTAAGGAGGCTTTTGAAGTCGCTTCCTACCGAGCCTGCAGCTTCAGGCTTGATCTTCTCCTTTGTCATTTTGAAGCAGAGCAGGAAGAGGATGAGGCACATCGTTGCGATGACGAACATAGCGTGCTGCCAGCCGGCAGGGGTACTGTAGCCTCCCATAGCGTTGCATAGAGGCTCCCAGGCGAACAGGGCAATGAAACTTCCGCCGTAGGCGAAGAACATCCTGAACGAACTAAGCACGGTCTTCTGCCCTGAATCATCTGTCATTACGCCAAGCATAGCACCGTATGGCACGTTTATTCCGGTGTAAACCGTCATCATCATAATGTAGGTCACGTACGCCCAGACCAGTTTCATTGTCGCGGATGCAGCCGGAGCAGTGAAAAGAAAGATTCCACTGAGCGCGAACGGCACAGCCATTATCAGCAGGTACGGACGGTACTTTCCCCAGCTGGACTCGGTCCTGTCCGCGAGAATGCCCATCATCGGATCGCTGACCGCATCCCAGATCCTGGTGACCACGAGAAGGAGGGCAACCTGGTCCAGGGTCAGGCCGAAAATGTTGCTGTAAAAGAATGGAAGATAATAGGAGAAGATCTTCCAGAACATCGATGAAGACATATCACCGAAGCCGTAGCCGATCTTCTCGCCAAGAGATGTCTTGATTGCTCCTGTCATTACTTTATTAGATTTAGATTTTTGAATATGTACCAAAGCAGGTCCGGGTCGTCCTGACGGCAGAATGGGAATCCTCCATCAGCAGCGGCCGGAGATACGCAGCCCGCCACAAGCAAGGCTGAGAAAAGTATGCGGAAAAAGGTCTCATAGTTTAAGGAGCGGAGTTGAAGACTGTTTCAAGAGTGTAATCGCCACTATTGTCCGACATAGCCTTGACCATCGCATTGACAAGGGCTTCGCCCTGTGCGACGAATTCTCCTGTTCCGTGGTCAATGAAGCCGAAAGGTTCTCCCGTGTCTGACATCTCAACTCCGTTGTTCCATAGGAAAGCGGACATTCCGAATGTCCTGGCCGCCTTTACGAAGAATTCCAGGTAGTATTTCTGGAAAGCCTGCTCCAAGGCAGTCTTCCTGTTGACGCACCCGAACTCTCCAATATAGACCGGAATGCCTTTGCTGACATACTTCGAGTAATACGGCTCGAATATGCTGACAAGAGCCTTCTCGTCCAACTCCGAGGCATCTTTGTTTTCCCTTCTGGTGTGTCCCCACTGGTTGTAGGCTCTCTTTATGCAGTAGTCGAAAGGATCGTAACTGTGGAAACCTACCATCAGACGGCCTTCAGCTGAATCCTTCGGAAGTTCAAGATACTGATGCGCGATTGTTGAACTTGCGGCGTAGCCGGCTACACCGAGCCACCTTGAAGCATTCCCGCCTCCGGTTGCCCGTACAGCGTCCACGAATGCCTGATTCCATTCATTTATGATGCCCGTCTGTGCTGTCGGGTCTTTTCTGAAGGCTTCGCTCCAGCCCCAACCACCATCCTGAAGCTCGTTGAAAGGCTCGAAGATCAGGAAGTCTCCCTTGTCCTTGAACCTTTCAGCAACCTGCGTCCAGAGCGCGGTCAATTGTTCTGTGATCTGTTGCTTGACGTCAGCGTCGGCGGCAGCCTTCTTGACGCTAAGCCAATGGTCATCATTGTTCTCCTCATCATGATGAGTGTTGATTATGCAGATCAGACCGGCCTTTTCCGCGAAGCCGACAAGCTCTTCGGCTCTGTCGAGCCAGGCCTTGTCGAGTTGATATTCAGGAGCATTGCCGATGTGTCCGAGCCAGGTGATCGGGATTCTGACGGAGGAGAAGCCGTGGGACTTGAGTTTGTAGAAAGTCTGCTGCGTTGCGATCCTGTTGCCCCAGGCGGTTTCGTTGGCCACACCGTTGCTGTAGGCATCCATCTGATTGCCCAGGTTGAAGCCAAGGCCAAGTTTCTTCATCATCTGCCACGCCGAGTTTCCATCATCGACAATGTCGATCCCTATAGGTTCCATCTCTATCGGGACTTCAATTCCCTTGACGGAGAAGGTGTATTTGATTTCATCGGCATCATTGCCATGGGAGCTCACAACGGTTCCCGCAGGGATCAGAAGAGTGTAAGTCTTGCCTCCCTCTAAACCTTCAAGGCTTACTTTCAGGCTGTTGTGATAGACTGTGACACTTTTTACGACCGCGCCGTCCGACACTTTGATCGATTCGTGCTTTGATGCCGGACACTTTATGACCCGGTCGAATGTGATCACGATATCCAGCGTACCGGCCTCTATGTCGGAGGCACCAATGGCCGGACTGTATTCGACAATT
>CAYFVE010000020.1:0-27920 GCA_964346605.1 uncultured Muribaculaceae bacterium
ACACAATGCTCACGACCACCCTGGCCTCCTCCCGCTGGAAGGATCTCTCCCAAGTCGATGAGGCAGGATCCCTTGCGGCAAAGTCCAATCAACTGAAATGGTGGAACCAAAATTGGAGGAAAGGCGGTCTTCAAGAGAGGAGAGGCATTCTGATTCGGGAATGCGGTCTGTACAACCAGGATTATTGCGGCTGCGAATTTTCTGAAAGACACTGAAAGGCCCTTCCTGTACCCTGCCTGACAGATAATCGCGTTGCGTTTTCGGTTTTTTTTCGTCCCATATATAGTATGGGATGTTTTTTGTGTAAAATTTTCACCGGAATATTTGCATATTTAAAAAACTGCCGTATATTTGCAGTGTATTATTAAACTAGTACACACAAACAAACATTACCGGATAATTCAGATCTTATGCTTATAGAATTAAAGGACGTAAACAAAACCTACCAGGGCGCGCAGCCATTGCACGTGCTGAAAGGAATCAATCTTGAAATCAACAAAGGAGAATTCGTCTCCATTATGGGAAGCTCCGGATCCGGCAAGTCAACTCTCCTCAACATATTGGGAATTCTCGACAACTATGATTCCGGAGAGTATCGCATTGACGGAAAACTGATCTGGAACCTCAGCGAATCAAAAGCCGCCGAGTACCGCAACAGTATGATCGGATTCATCTTCCAGTCCTACAACCTGATCAGTTTCAAGACCGCCGTCGAGAACGTCGAACTTCCCCTCTTCTACCAAGGGGTGTCAAGGCATGAACGGCACGAACGAGCGATGGCATATATAGAGAAACTCGGCCTGAAGGACTGGGCGGGACATTATCCTAACGAGATGTCCGGCGGCCAGAAGCAAAGAGTCGCGATCGCCCGTGCCCTCATCACCAATCCGGCCATAATACTCGCAGACGAACCGACAGGAGCCCTTGACTCAAAGACTTCTGTCGAAATAATGGACCTCCTTAAGGAGTTGAACGAAAAGGATGGGATGACCATCATAGTCGTGACTCACGAAAGCGGTGTGGCCAACTACACAAACAAGATCATCCACATCAAGGACGGAGTGATCGGCGAAATAGAAGAGAACTTCAGCCACGACGCCACGATGTTCGGTTCGGAATCAGGAATGCTCAAATAACCCCAAGCAATGCACGATCTCTTGACAGAAATATGGAGCACGCTGCGCCAGAACAAACTGCGGACCGCCCTGACAGGGTTTGCGGTAAGTTGGGGAATATTCATCATCGTGGTTCTGCTGGGAACCGGGAACGGACTGATGAACGCCCTGATAGATAGTTCCGGTGATGAAATCCGCTATATGATGAGGGTCTATCCGGGCCAGACCAGCAAAGCCTACAAGGGAATGAAGGAGAACACCCAAATCCGATTCAACCATAAGGATGTGGAGTTCACTGAACAGTTCAGCGACCTCATCGACGGCGTGTACGCTATGCTCACTTACTCCGATTCCATCTCCTACGGAAAGGAGGCGATCACCGCCGACATCAACGGAGTCTCCCCGGAATATTTTGAAGGTTCCAACTGGATCAAGCCGATCGCGGGCCGCCTGATAAACAGAAACGATATAAATGAAAACAGGAGATCCGTCGTCATTTCCAATGATGCGGCCACTCAGCTGCTAGGGGACGACAAGGACTACACCAAGATCATAGGGAAGTACATAAACGTCGGAATCAACACCTTCAAGGTCGTGGGACTTTACGATGCGGGTGAAGGAAGCTGGGGACACACTTTCTATGCACCGTATTCAACAATCCTCAGGATGCGTGCTGACGGAGCATGGATGAACAACATAGACTTCAAGTTCCACGGACTGGAGACTAAGGAGCAGAACGATGCATTCGAAAAATCGTACAAGCGCGCGATGAGCACCCTGCACTATGCCGATCCGGAAGACACCAGGACGACCTACATATACAATATGTACATGGAGAACAAGGAGATGGGCAAGGCATTGAGCATCATCAGAAGAGCATTGTGGATCCTTGGAATACTTACCCTTCTGAGCGGCATCGTGGGTGTCTCCAACATTATGCTGATTACAGTCAAGGAACGCACGCACGAGTTCGGGATACGCAAGTCCCTGGGAGCAAAGCCTGCCGGAATCCTGAAACTCATCGTGGTTGAAAGCGTTATGATCACCGCCTTCTTCGGCTACCTCGGAATGGTGGCGGGAATGGTGATGGACTCTGTGCTGGACAACACCATCGGAGCCAATCCGATCGATATCGGTATCGAACAGTTATACATCTTCAAGAACATCGGCGTAGGGTTTGACGTTGCGATAGAAGCGACTCTTCTCCTGATAGTCGCCGGGACAATCGCCGGAATCATTCCGGCCTGGAAGGGCGCCAGGGTCCGCCCTATCGAAGCGCTTAGGGAGGGCAAATAAGATGAGATTTGACATTGACAGACTTAAGGAGATCATCGACACCCTGGCCCGCAACAGAAGCAGGACCCTCCTTACAGGATTCGGAATATTCTGGGGAATATTCATGCTCCTCATCATGCTGGGAGGGGGAGACGGGCTCAAGTCCATTCTTAACCAGAATTTCGAAGGATTCACAACCAACGCCGTGATCGTAGGCACCAACCGTACCTCAAAACCTTACGGAGGCTACAAGAGGGATCGCTACTGGAACTTTGACAACTCTGATATCCAAGGGCTCAAGACCCTTGTTCCGGAGATAGACGTGGCTACCCCGATGCTCAGCGACTGGAGCAGAAGCGTCAGTTACGGAGAAAACACATATTCAGCGAACCTGAAAGGGTTTGACTATGAATATTCCAAAGTGGAAGCGCCAAAAATGCTCTTCGGACGATGGATCAACGAGGTGGACTGCCTCCAGGAGCGCAAGGTCTGCGTCATAGGCAGGAGAGTCTGGGAGAATCTTTTCCCAAGCGGAGACGACCCCTGTGGGAAATACCTTAAAATAAAGGGATCACAGTACCAGATCATAGGTGTTGACGTCAGAAGTTCAATGATCAGCATCAACGGAAGCACTGACCAGTCAGTGGTGATACCTGCATCGCTTATGAACAAGCTCAACCAGCAAGGAGGACGGTTCGACATCATTTGTTTCACCGTGAAGGAAGGCGCAGACTCGGAGAAGATGCAGGAAAAGATCCGCTCCGTCCTCAACAGAAAACACAGCATCGCCCCAGATGACAAGCAGGCTTTGCTGATCCTCGACACGAAGAAGATATTCACGATCGTAGACAATCTCTTCAAGGGTGTTAACATCCTTGTAATCCTCGTGGGACTGGGCACCCTTCTGGCTGGCGCGATAGGAGTATCCAACATTATGATGGTCACAGTCAAGGAGAGGACGACAGAAATCGGCATACGACGCGCCATAGGCGCGACTCCGAAAATGATTCTGTCCCAGATCATCACAGAAAGCGTCGGACTTACCGTCCTTGCGGGAATGCTGGGAATACTGGTTTCGGTGGGGCTGCTGTCCCTGGCAAGCACAGTGATTTCATCCAATCCGGAATTCGCGTCGGTTTCGTTCCAGATCGGATTCTGGACAGCCCTCGGAGTTCTTTCGCTGCTGGCCGTGCTCGGCGTCCTGGCCGGCCTGGCACCCGCTCTCCGGGCTATGAACATCAAGCCTGTGGACGCTATGAGAGATGAATAATAAAAAGACATTAGATATGAAAAAGAATTTCAAGTACATCATTATGGCGCTTGTCGCCTTGATCTTCATCGGAACATTCGTCGCCCTCTGGAAGAACTCCAGGCCTAAGGAAATCAAGTACGAACAACTTGAGGCAACGGTAATGGACATCCACAAGACCTCCGTCGTGACAGGAAAGATCATCCCTCGAAACGAAGTCAACATCAAACCACAGATCAGCGGAATCGTGACTGAACTCTACAAGGTGGCGGGCGATCAAGTCACTGAAGGCGAAGTCATCGCCAAAGTCAAGGTCATACCTGAAATGAGTTCCCTCAGTTCAGCCCAGTCCCGTGTCCGTCTGTCTGAAATCAATCTCAAGCAGGCTCAGACCAACTACGACCGCGAGAAGGCCCTTTACGACAAGAAGCTTATCTCAGCAGAAGATTTCGACAAGGTTTCACAGGCTCTCCTGCAAGCCAAGGAAGAAAAGGACGCGTCCATCGAGACTCTCGAAGTCATCCGTGACGGCGTCTCAAAGAGCAATGCGAACTCCAGCTCCACGCTGATCCGTTCCACAATCACCGGACTGATTCTGGATATTCCCGTAAAGGTCGGTAATTCCGTAATCCAGGCCAATACGATGAACGAGGGAACTACGATAGCCACTGTTGCGAATATGAGCGACCTGATCTTCGACGGCTACATAGATGAGACTGAAGTAGGAAGGGTCAGGGAAGGCTATCCTATGAAGATCACAGTCGGCGCAATCAACGGACTGGAGTTCGATGCAATGATGGAATTCGTTTCTCCTAAGGCGCAGGAAAAGAACGGTACCAACGAATTTGAGATCAAGGCCGCCGTCAACGTACCTGATTCGGTGACAATACGTTCCGGCTACAGCGCTAACGCTGAAATACGTTTGGACGGCGTTGATGGTGCCCTTTCCATCCCTGAAAGCGCCCTCGAGTTCCAGGGTGATTCCACTTTCGTTTATCTTGCCAAGTCTGAAAAAAAGTACGAAAGGATTCCTGTAACCACAGGTCTTTCCGACGGAATCAACATTGAGGTCAAGAAAGGTCTCAAATCCGGCGACAAAGTCCGCGGAAACCAGATAATCGAAAAGAAATAAAGTTAACCAAGAAGTAAGATGAGACGACTCTTAATGACATCTATGTTGTTCCTGTGCGTCGCTGCGGGAGCTCAGAACCACGGTCCGTGGACTCTGACAGAGTGCATTCAGCGCGCTCTTGAATACAACATATCCCTGCAGCAGCAGAACATAAAAGTGACGCAGCAGGAAATCCAGCTGGAGACAGCGAAAGGACAGAGGCTTCCAGGCATCGGCGCGAATGCAAGCGAAAACTTCTCATTCGGACGAGGACTTACCGCCGACAACACATACTCAAACTCAAACACGACCAGTACCGGTCTTAACCTCAGCGCTTCCGTTCCGGTGTTCCAAGGTTTCAAAATCAAGAACACCATAAAGCAAAACGAACTGAACCTGAAGGCTGTAACAGCAGAACTCGAGACAGCGAAGGAAAACATCAGCGTCCAGGTCGCCCAAGCTTATGTCCAGATTCTCTATAATATGGAGATCCTGGATGTCGCCCTGAGCCAGGTTGACATAGACTCCCTCCAGGTGGACCGCCTGTCAGAGATGATGGACAACGGAAAGGCATCTCCCGCCCAGGTCGCACAGCAGAAGGCCGCTCTCGGCCAGAGCCGGCTGTCAGCCACCCAGGCACAGAACAATCTGAACCTGTCGCTTCTGGAACTCTCCCAGCTTATGGAACTGAATTCTCCCGAAGGATTTACAGTAGCGCGTCCGTATGTCCAGATTGACGGTCTGCTTCTTGGCGATCCGGAAGACATTTATGCCGAAGCTCTGGGATGCAAGCCGTCAGTGCTTGCCGAGCAGTTAAGACTAGATGCGAGCGGCTTCGAAATCAAGAATGCGAAAGCCTCTTTCCTGCCGTCGATTTCAGCGAACGGAGGAATCGGAACCAACTACTATACAAACAACAAGATGGTTTCGGATTCTTTCTACAAGCAAATGAAAAACAACTTCAGCCAGTCTCTGGGGCTTACTTTGAGCATTCCGATATTTTCCGGATTCCAGAACAGGAACCAGGTCCGTTCGGCTGAACTGAGCAGGAACAGCCAGATCCTGCAGCTTGAGAGCACCAAGAAGACTCTCTACAAAGAAATCCAGCAAGCCTACTACAACGCTGTCGCCGCTCAGGAGAAATTCCGCTCCAGCGGCTTTGCAGAAGCCTCTGCAAAGGAATCATTCGACCTGATGCTCGCCAAATACGAAAACGGCAAGGCCAACATCACTGAGTTCAACGAATCCAGGGACAGCTGGCTTGAGGCAGAGTCCAATCTGGCACGCGCCCGTTACGAGTACCTCTATTCAGCCAAACTTCTCGATTTCTACCGTGGAAGGCCGCTTGAATTCTAATCGTTCATTCAGAAATACAAGCGTTTTTATTATTTTTGTGTCTGAACAGAACAGACACGATGAGTAAAAACGCATTCATTAAGAACTACGGACAGACCATCCTGTTGCTGCTTGGAGTGGCGACAGGAGCTGTTTGCGGAGCTGTCTTCGGTGCCGGAGCTTCAATAGTCAAGCCGATTGGCCAATTGTTCCTCAACCTTTTGTTCGTACTGGTTGTCCCACTGGTATTCTTCAGCATCGCTTCGTCGATTTGCACAATGACCGCCGAAAAGAAAGTCGGCAAAGTGCTGGGGTGGTCCCTTGTGGTTTATCTGGTAATGTCCATCGCAGCCGCCTTCATAACCTGGCTGCTGTGCGAGTTCTGGAACCCTCTCGGCGAATTCGCCACCAAAATCCCTCCGGCGAGATCCGGCATCGCCGGCCTCGCCGCAGCAGGAGTCTCAACGGGACAGGCGCTTGTCGATATGTTCACGGTCGATGATTTCCCGAAACTTCTGAACCGTACCAACCTCCTGCCCCTGATCGTGTTTTCCATCCTCTTCGGAATCTCGACTTCTTTCGCCGGAGAGAAAGGCCGGCAGATGAAGGCATTCATCCACAGCGGAATGGACGTTGTGATGGAATTCATCAATGTGATCATGTATGCGGCTCCTCTTTGCCTTGGCTGCTATTTTGCGGACATGGTCGGCAAACTCGGGGGCAATCTCGTCGGAAGCTATGTCAATTCGCTGATGATCTTCCTGGTCCTGACCGTCGTGGTTTTCTTCGGCCTTAACACCGCCTATATCGCCCTTGCCTGCGGAAGAGACGGTCTGTATTCCTTCTGGAAGAATATTCCTCAACCTGCCCTGGTAGCCATTTCAACCTGCTCCAGCGCAGCGAGCATCCCCGCCTGCATCGATTCCGCGAAAAAGATGGGCGTGAGCGATGTCATATCCGAATCAGTAATCCCTCTGGGCATAAATCTGCACAAGGAAGGATCGGTCATCAACGGCGCGCTGAGGGTTGTCTTCATCGTCGCTTTCTTCGGACTGAGCGGCTACGGGTGTCTCGAATGCGTGGGAATTGCCATCCTGACAAGTCTCGTTGTCGGAGCGATTCCGACAGGAGGCATGACAGGGGAGATTCTGGCCTGTTCAATCCTCGGCGTAGATCCCGGATTCGCGGCGACCCTGCTTGTAATAAGCACTTTGGTCGACATTCCGGCCACCTTGCTGAACACAGCGGAGAATGTCGTGGCCGCCGTATGGGTGGACAGACTTTGCAGAACTGATGAGTAAAAAATGAATATATTATGGAATCTGCTATTTTAAGAATAGGTAACGGTTACGATGTCCACGCCCTTCATGATGGACTTACGATGTGGCTTTGCGGAGTGCGGATCGAGGGTGCAAAAGGGTTTGTGGCACATTCGGACGGGGATGTGGCGATACACGCGCTGTGCGACGCCCTTCTCGGAGCAGCCGCCTTGGGAGATATAGGAAAGCATTTTCCGGACACAGACGAAGAGTTCAGAGGGATTGACAGCAAGATACTGCTCGGCAAGGTGGTGAAGATGATACGGGACGAGAGACTCAACGACGGTGTAAAGTACGAGATTGAAAATGTGGACATAACAATCGCACTTCAGGAGCCGAAACTCAGGCCGTATATCGACACGATGAGACAGACTCTTGCCGACATTATGGGAATAAAGGCCGGCCTGGTCTCGGTCAAGGCCTCCACGACAGAGAGACTGGGATTCGTCGGCCGCGGAGAAGGCTGCGAGGTCTGGTCTTCCGTTCTGCTCCGAGGCTGCAGAGCAAGACGGCTGTCTAATTATGGAGAGTTGAAATGTCGCCACTGGTAGTCATTCTGACGGTGCTGGCATACTTTGCCGCGATGTTCGCCGTGTCCCGGCTGTCGTCAGGCGCTTCCGACAACCGCAGTTTCTTCAACGGAGGACGAAAGACTCCCTGGTGGATAGTGGCTATAGCGATGATTGGCGCGCCGATGTCGGGAGTAACCTACGTTTCAGTGCCCGGTATGGTTGGAACCGGAGCATCTATGGGGTATATGCAGATGGTAGCGGGCTTCTTCATAGGCTATGTCACAATAGCCTTCGTGCTTACGCCTGTCTTCTTCAAAAAAAATATGGTCTCGGTTTACCAGTATCTGGAGGACCGGTTCGGTATCACCTCCCACAAGACCGGAGCGTGGTTCTTTTTCATTTCAAAGATACTTGGAGCCGCCGTGCGGCTCTATCTGGTCTGCGTTACGCTTCAACTGATGATATTCACCCCCCTGCGGCTGCCTTTCCTCCTGAACGTGGTCATTTCCGTGGCGATTGTGCTGCTCTATACTTTCAGGGGCGGCGTGAGTTCAGTGATTTGGACCGATACGCTCAAGACGGTATGTATGGTCGTCTCCATAGCCCTTGCGATCATATTCATCGCGAAGGAAATGGGCCTGGACTTTACGGGACTTGTCCGGACCGTAAGGGACAGCGGATATTCAAGGATATTCTTCTTCGATGATGTTAATCATCCTGAGTTTTTCTGGAAACAATTCCTGGCCGGAATATTCACCGTCATTGCGATGACCGGCCTTGATCAGGATATGATGCAGCGGACTATGGCCAGCCGGGATGCAAGGGATTCACAGAAGAACCTCATCACCAGCGGACTGCTGCAGATTCCGGTGATCTTCCTTTTTCTTTGCCTCGGCGCGCTGATGTACATATTCGCTGATGCGAAGGGCATTCCGGAAACCGGTGACAGCCTGTTCCCCGCTGTGGCGGCAGGAGGTCATCTTCCTACGATCATAGGCATGCTCTTTGTCATCGGACTGGTCTCCTGCGCATACTCGGCGGGAGGATCGGCTCTGACCGCGCTTACCACTTCATTCACGGTTGACATCATTGGCACAAAGGGGAAAAGCGAGGAATCGGTGACGTCCATCAGAAAGAAGACCCATCTGCTTATGGCCGTCCTGATGGGAGCTGTGATCTTCGCATTCCACCTGTTGAACACCACTTCGGCCATTGACGCAGTTTACAGACTGGCAAGCTACACCTACGGCCCCATACTCGGAATGTTCGCCTTCGGAATATTCACAAAGAGGCAGGTGCGCGACAAATGGGTGCCGGTGGTCACCGTCACCGCTCCCATCATCTGCCTTGTGCTCCAGAGCAATTCCGAAAGATGGTTCAACGGCTACAAATTCTCCTACGAACTGTTGCTTTTAAACGCGTTTTTTACATTCATAGGGCTTTGTCTGCTTATAAATAGAAAAAGTGTCAAATAATTTTGCTGATTCAGGATAAATCTCTATTTTTGCAGTCCCGTTGCGAAGTTGACGGAGAATATCATTGAGATATGGTGTAATGGTAGCACTACAGATTCTGGCTCTGTCAGTGAGGGTTCGAATCCTTCTATCTCAACTTAAGGCACGGGCGTTTGCCATCAAGCGATCCGTGCCTTTTTTAAATCTGATGGCGGGGTAGCTCAGCTGGTTAGAGCGTCGGATTCATAATCCGGAGGTCGTGGGATCATGCCCCACTCCCGCTACAATCAAAATTTTGATGCAATGGCTAACGCTTTTCATTATTCAATCGGAAGGAAGTTCATCCAGGCTGTCAGCGGAGCATTTCTCATCATTTTCCTGCTCCTCCACGGTACAATCAATTTCTTCTCAGTAATTGATTCATTCACAGGCAAATGGGGCGTTGTCGCAAATGATGACAAACTGTTCTCCGCCGGAGACGGCCTCTTCAAGTTGGGCTGCGACTTTATGTCAACGCCGTTCATCAGCATTATGGTTCCGGTCCTCGCATTCGGAATCCTCATCCACATCTTCTACGGCTGCTACATCACTTACCTCAACATCAAGGCCCGAGGTGGTCTGAAGCGTTACGAGGCAGCAAGTGTCGCCGCCGCGGATTCCTGGGCCGCCAAGAATATGTTCGTTCTCGGAATCGTGATTCTGGGCATCATTTTCTTCCATCTCACCCACTTCTGGGCCAGGATGCAGATGCCGGAACTCCTCGGAATAGGCAGCTACGAGAACAATCCTTATCTTCTGCTTGAATTTACCTTCGGACGATGGTGGATGCTGGTAATCTACATCATCTGGTTCTGCGCAATATGGCTCCACCTCGTGCATGGATTCTGGAGCATGTTCCAGACAATCGGTTGGAACGGCCAGATATGGTTCAAGAGACTGAAAGTAATCGGAATAATAGTGGCGACACTCATCTGGGCGATTTTCACGACGGTAGCGGTAAACGCTTTCCTTCAGGCAAACGGAATAATCGGATAGCCCGGACCTTTGAAAGAGAATTGAAGGGAGTAGACCACACGGTCAACTCCCTTTTTATATTTTAAACACATTGTAACACATAAAAACGAACTGAAATGAGACAAAAAAAGTTCATGCTCCCTGAGAGCGAAATCCCTACGGCTTGGTTCAACATCCAGGCTGTTATGCCTAACAAACCGTTGCCGATCCTGCATCCAGGCACTCACGAGCCCCTAAAGTCAGAAGACCTCTATCCAATCTTCTGCAAGGAATGCGCGGATCAGGAACTCAACACCACTGACGAGTGGATCCCTATTCCCGAACCGGTACGCGAGCAGTATCAGGGCTACAGGTGCACTCCACTGGTGCGAGCCTATGAGTTCGAAAAGGCGCTGGGTACTCCGGCCCACATTTATTTCAAGAATGAGAGCGTTTCCCCCGCAGGATCCCATAAACTGAATTCAGCCCTAGCCCAAGCCTATTACGCAAAGGAGCAGGGAATAACGAACATCACCACTGAGACCGGTGCGGGACAGTGGGGAGGCGCGCTTTCGTACGCCGCCAAGAAGTTCGGCCTTGACTGCGCGGTCTATATGGTAAAGGTGAGTTTCAACCAGAAACCGTACAGAAGGTCAATTATGCAGACCTTCGGCGCAGCGATCACCCCTTCCCCTTCCATGTCCACACGCGCCGGAAAAGACATCATAACGGCCAATCCGAACGACCAGGGATCCCTCGGCTGCGCTATCTCGGAGGCAATAGAACTGGCAGTCTCTACGCCGAACTGCAAATACACTCTCGGATCCGTTCTCAACCACGTATGTCTCCACCAGACCGTTATCGGCCTTGAGGCGGAAAAACAGATGGCCCTGGCCGGCGAGTACCCTGACATCGTGATCGGCTGTTTCGGAGGCGGCTCCAATTTCAGCGGCATCGCCTTCCCTTTTATGCGGCATAATATTCAGGACGGCAAAAAGACACGATTCATAGCTGCGGAGCCATATTCCTGTCCTAAACTGACAAGGGGCAAGTTTGAATACGACTTCGGAGACGAAGCCGGAATGACACCGTTGCTCCCGATGTACACCCTCGGACACGGATTCAAGCCGGCAACCATCCATGCAGGCGGCCTCCGTTACCACGGAGCAGGCGTAATCCTCTCCCAGCTTATGAAGGACGGATTTATGGAAGCGGTTGACATCGAGCAGCTTGACTCATTCAATGCCGGTGTTCTTTTCGCTCGTACCGAAGGAATCATTCCGGCACCGGAATCCTGCCACGCGATAGCCGCAACGGTTTCCGAAGCGCTCAAATGCAAGGAGAGCGGAGAAGAAAAGACCATTCTGTTCAATCTCTCAGGCCACGGATTCGTGGATATGAGCGCTTATGACCAGTATTTCTCCGGGGATATGCAGAACTATCACGTCTCCGACGAGGATCTCGCAAGGTTCATCAAGACTGCTGACGAGCTGAACAAATAGACGGTTGTCGAAAAATTCCGGCATTTGGTCGAAAAAAATACAGCTTTGGAATGGTTTTAGGTATATTTACTACAGTTTTAAAAACCGTATTCCTATGTTTAAGAAATTTTTTGCAGTCGCAGCAGCAAGCCTGATGCTTGTTCTTGGCGCAAACGCTGCTGACACGCAGCCGATGCCGGACCCTCAGATGCCTGATGCATCAGAGATGGCTAAGATGCAGGCCGATCAGATGAAGGAAGTCTGCAGCATCGACGCTGAGCAGTATGAAAAAGTGCTCAAGGTCTTCACGGAAACCAGCAAAAAGATGCAGGATGTGATGGCCGGTGGTGATTTTGACCAAGAAAAGATGGGCAAGATCATGAACGAGCAGAATGAGTCCCTCAAGAAGATCCTCACTGAGGACCAGTACAAGAAGTGGGAGAAGCATATGCAGGAAATGATGGCCAATTTCGGCGGAGGTTTCTAGTCTGTGCTTCAAACGGCTGAGATTCAGCCGCAAGTGAATGAAAAGGACGACAAGCTATTGTCGTTCTTTTTTGTTTTTATTGAATTTAGGATTATCTTTGAAAACGAAAACAACTACAAACCAACTATTTCTTTTTAAATGAAAACTATCAGAATTCTTTTTGCAACTGTCCTGACAATCCTGACAGTGTGCTTGGGGGTTTCCGGCTGTAAAAGCAAGGAAGAGATCAAAACCCCGGACAAGATTGATGTCAAGGGCGTCACCATCAATCCGAAGACCCTCACCCTCAGGGTCGGCGAGACCAGTAGTCTATCCGCTGCGGTTGAACCTGCCAATGCGACCAACAAGAATGTATCCTATTTGAGTTCCAACGCTATGGTGGTTTCCGTTGAAAAGAGCAGCGGAAAAATCACGGCAGTCAAGGCCGGAAAGGCCACCGTCACGGTCATCACGGAAGACTGGGGTAAGAAAGACGACTGTGAAGTCACAGTCGAGGAGTCCGCTCCCGGGACAGTCTCTGTGACCGGTGTCAGACTTGACCAGAACGAACTCACTTTGGAAGAGGGTGAGAATGCGGCATTGGCAGCGACAGTGGAACCGGCTGATGCAACCAACAAGAAAATATCCTGGAAATCCAGCGACGATAAGGTCGTCACGGTTGACCAGAATGGAAAACTTTCTGCCGTGAAGGCTGGTACCGCAACAGTCACGGTGACTACGGAGGACGGTTCCAGAACTGACGGGTGCAAGGTCACGGTGAAGGCAAAGCAGCCTGAAATCATAGAGGTTGAGTCAATAAGCGTAAGCATCAAGAACGGAAAGGTTCTGGAGCAGGGAGAGACTGTCACCCTCGAGGAAGGCAGCACCGCTGAACTGGTCGTCACGATCAACCCGGACAATGCGACCGACAAGACCTTTGAAATCAAGTCCGACAGCCCGGCTGTGTTAGGCATCGAAAACTGTGTCATGACAGCAAAGAGCGCTGGAACATCCGGGATCAAAGTAACCGCCCAAAACGGTAAATCCTTCTCCTTCAAGGTTGAAGTTCACGAGAAGGAGGCTGAAGTTGTCCCTGTCACAAGTGTTGTTCTCAACAAATACAAGATTGATCTGCACGTCGGAGAATCCGAAACCCTTGTCGCAACGGTAAACCCGGACAACGCCACAAACAAGAAAGTAAAGTGGAGCAGCAAGAGACCGGAAATCGCAACGGTAGATCAGAATGGAAAGGTCACCGCTGTCGCACCTGGTGACGCGCCTGTCGGTGTCACGACGGAAGACGGCGAATTCAAGCAATATTGCCAGGTCCACGTCATAAATGACAATCCTGGCGGCGATCCTGCCGAAGAACCGGAACCGGAACCTGACAAATACTCTCTCTACTGCGAAGACGCCGAAGTTGGCTCTTCATATTCCTATTCCCTCGGAACCAACGTCAACGACGCCGTTTACTTCAGGCTCTACAAGAACGGAAAGCCGGTAAAAGACCAGAACTATGGCAATTTTACAATCAGCACAAGCGGAGGCTCAGCGGTTTCCGTATCCGTTTCAGCGACTGGATATGGCTCAGACACACACTATATCTATAAAGTAATTGCAAATGACGAGGGATACACCAAAATCACATTCACGTACAATGACGAGTTTGTCAAGACAATCTCTTTCCAGGCTGTTAAGACTATCAAGCACGTAACTGGCGTTTCTCTCAACTATAAGACCTGGAGTGATTTTGAAGCGACAAAAGGAATCCTTAAGGCGATTGTCACCCCGAGTGATGCGACAAACAAGAGCGTGACCTGGTCATCAAGCGATAAAGACATTGTGAGTGTTGACGCAAATGGAAACCTCTCCCTGATTGCTCCGGGGAAAGCCACAATCACCGTTAAGAGTGATGATGGAGGCTACACTTCCACCTGCGAAGTGACCGTGAAAGAGTACTATGTCCTGAGTATGGATAAACCGAGCGACCACTCTTTTGAACTTCATCATAATAATACGGCAGCCTACGATGTCAACGTATTTGAAGGCACCACCCCGTACCCTGAGGACGGCTCTTGGCCAGGGTACTATTACACTTCCGTCACAAGGCAGTCAGGTGGATCTGTGGTGGGTATAAAGTCCGTGACCAATCTGACATCCGGAATTTCCGTAAACGTCAGGACCAATGGTAAAAAGCTTCTGTTTAATTTTCCGAAGGAAGGAAAAATGACTCTCAAACTTTCAGTACAATTGGAAAACAATGATGTAATCTACAGAACCATCCTGTTCTCCGCAAACAAAAATCGTTGCTTCGGTTTGCAGTATGATGACAACAGAACCGTGTTGATGGAGAAAGATGGAACCTATAAGATTTCAAGAACCGGAAGCAACATCACAAACTTACCATCGGACTTGTTCAATATTAAAGTACGTTCTGGAAAAAACAATTCTACTTTTATCATAACCTCGCCGACACAACTGTCTTTCCATAATTTCAATGAAGACATTGTCAAGGTTGAAATAAAATACTATGATAACACCTATGTTTTCCAAGTCAAAGCGCTTAAGAAGGGAACCGCTCATTTGTATCTTTCATACAAGATTGAAGCCCTCAATTTATACCTGCCTGTCGATATAGAAGTGATCGACTGACCTTAGAGAACATACTTGTGAAAACGAGAGAGGGTGGCTGTCGGTATTTCGATAGCCACCCTCTTCTGACAAGCCTATTCAATCGGGGATGCGTTGCCGGTGTTCTGACGTGTTTTGCCAAGGCACGTGGGCCGAGGGGCAGATTGCCTGTTCGTCGGGGCGTCGAAGTCAACGCAGGGGAAGGGTCTTCTTCCTGAGCCAGCCGGCTATCTCTGAAGGGAGCCTTGGGGACAAGGTCTTGAAAACGAGTTCATTATAGTCATTTAGCCATTTTATCTCCGAATTATCGAGCAGATCCCTGATGATGATGGAGGTGTCGAAGTGACAGAGTGTGAGCGGCTCCCACTTGAGCCACTGCCCGAACTCATTCTCACCTGCGTCCATGCAGAGCATTGTGTTCTCGTGACGTACACCGAACTCTCCTTCACGGTACATTCCCGGTTCATTGGTGTTGACCATTCCAGGCAGGAAGGCAGTGCGGGTGAAATTCTGGCGGAACTCTTGAGGACCTTCGTGTACATTGAGATAGAAGCCCACTCCGTGGCCGGTACCGTGGCCGAAATTGCGCTTCGAATTCCATAGAGGAGCACGAGCGAGTACATCCAGATGGCATCCTGTCGAACCCTTTGGGAATATGATCCTGGCAAGGTTGATATGCCCCTTCAGGACAAGTGTATAATCCTCTTTTTCAAGGGGGGTGCAAGGACCGAGAGGTATCGTTCTGGTGATGTCTGTGGTTCCGAAAAGATACTGTCCGCCCGAATCGTTGAGATAGAGTCCTCTCGGATAAAGTTCAGCGGAGCCGGATTCCGGGGTTACATAGTGCGGAAGGGCAGCATTAGGTCCATAGGCCGAAATCGTCTCGAAACTCTCACCACGGAAGCCTTCTATTTCCGAACGGAGACTGTGCTGCTTCAACGCGCATTCATATTCATTGACCGGTTCGCCGGCCTCCATCATCTTTTCCAGCCAGAACAGAAAACGCTCCATCGCAAGACCGTCCTCCAAATGAGCCTCTTTCATTCCGGCGACCTCAACCTCATTCTTTACAGCCTTGCGGAGCGCGACCGGAGAATTACCGGTTACGATGAGACCGGTAGCGGCACTGTCCTTAAGAAGGTTGTAGAGATTGAAGTTCAGTGTGGCGGGATCTACGAAAAGCTTGGTGACTATCCCGTCTTCAATCATGGCTCCAAGGGCTACTCCAATGTCCGAATAGTCCTGGATATTGACCTGGTCGGCAGTGAGTTCGTAGAAACTGTCCTCGGTTTCACGGTCGGTTGAAGGGATGGGGCCCTTACGGACAAACCACATAACGTCATCCTGAGTGATAAGCAGATAGGAGATGACGACAGGGTTGTATATCACATCCTGTCCCCGGACGTTGAGCATCCAGGCGATCTCGTCAAGGGCAGTCAGAAGTATCGCGTCGCAACCGTTTTCCTTTAGCCATTTGCGGATCCAGACTCGTTTCTGCCCGCGCGTCCAACCTACCGTTTCCGGAGCCAGAGTGATTATCGGAGTCTGAGGTATCTCAGGTCTGTCCGTCCAAAGCGGATTGAGCAGATCAGGAGCGCTGATCATTACGGCTTTTTCACCGACTGCCTTCCGGATGTCCAGGACAGAGCCTGCATTCATCCCAAGTCCGTCAACCGCAATGGTCACCTCATCTGAATCAGCAAAATGCTCTGAAAGCCATTCCGGAATAAGGACCTGGTCCTGAACCCTGGTCTTATGGAGCTCTATTCCCGAACCCGGCAACTGCCTGTTGGCCTGTATGAAATACCGCGTGTCAGTCCAGAGGCCGGCGTGGTCCTCCGTGATGACGAGGTCCCCTTCTCCAGTGTAGCCAGAGACCCAAGCAACCTGGTGCCAGCGGTCAGCGGAATATTCACTGTTGTGAGGATCATTGCCGGTCAGGACAACTACATCCCATCCTCTCGAGCGCATCATCGCCCGAACGGATTCTACCCTTTCACTGAATCTGTTCATCTCGCCTTAGTGTTTAAAGCAAATATAAGAAAAATCCCTTAAGTTCTACTTCCGGATCGTGGAGCATTGGACTCCCAGGAGTTTCAATGAAGAGACAAGTTCCGTTGTCACGGCAACCTTGAATTTGGTGGAATGGAACTCGATGTTGTACTTTGTCTGAGGATCAAAGAGGAACATTTTTAAAGGAATATTACCCCTGTTCGCCTGAATAAGACTCACAAGGTCCTTGCGGAACGTTTCGGTCAGCATCGGAGTGGTCATACTGATCGAGAACCCGGAAATCAGGTTTTCAGCCAAGTTGCCCAAGAGCATTATCTTCTTGATTTTAAATGCATAAGGAGATGTTTTCCCTTGGGCTCTATCCTCCGGCTTGATGAAGAACTTCTCATCTATCTCGCCCTCGATGTAAATGTTCTCGTGGACCTTGAGATAACTCATGAATGCCTCGTAGTCTTTTCCGAAAAGCATCAGTTCACAGGAACCGCTGTAGTCCTCAAGTGTGGTTCTGGCGTACGGCTTGCCAGTCTTGGTCGTAAGGGTGGATGTTTCGGTCACAAGACCTGCAATCGAAACCTTCATCTTCTTCTTGCTTGCCTCACATTCCGCGACAAGTCCGCTCAGATTGACAAGCTCGCAGTTGGTGAAGGTCTCCATTTCGAATGAATATTTGTCCAGAGGATGAGATGAAATGTACATCCCAACGAATTCCTTCTCTTTCTGAAGCAAGGCAAGTTCATCCACAAATCCCTGGACCTCAGGAATTTCCGGACGAACAGGCTTCATCTCCTCCACCTCCCCGAAAAGAGAGGCCGCAGAATCAGCCTGGTCCTGGCTGTAAAGAGAAGCGTATCTGGCAAGTTCGTCTATGAAGAGGTTGCCGCTCCTGCAAGGAGAGAAGAATTGCATCCTCTGGATGCCGAATGAATCGAAGCCTCCTGAATACACAAGGCATTCCATCGCCTTTCTGTTTAGCACGCTGCCGAGCCTCTCCACGAAATCAAAGACATCCGTGTACGGACCATTCTCCCTGCCGGATATGATTGCGTCCGCGACATTTGTACCGAATCCTTTAATGCCCTTCAAGCCGAAGCGCACGTTGCCGTCCCTGTTGACAGTGAAATGTGAGTAGGATTCGTTGACATCCGGATTCATCACCTGTATCTTATGCGCCTTGCAGTCAGCCAGAATCTTTCGGATCTCTCCCGTGTTCCCAAGATTGCAGGAAAGGTTGGCGGCAAAGAACTCTGCCGGATAGTGGCACTTGAGCCATCCGGTCTGGTAGGAGACCCAGGCGTAACAGGTCGCGTGGGACTTGTTGAAGGCGTACTGGGCGAACTTCTCCCAGTCTTTCCAGATCTTGTCCAGGACCTTCTCCGGATGACCGTTCTTCTGGCCGCCCTCCATAAACTTGTCCTTAAGGGAGTTAAGGATGGCTATCTGCTTCTTTCCCATCGCCTTGCGCAGTTTGTCAGCCTCTCCCTTGGTGAAGCCCGCAAGTTTCTGTGACAAAAGCATGACCTGCTCTTGGTAAACAGTCACTCCGTAGGTGTCCTGAAGGAATTCAGCCATCTCCGGAAGGTCATATTCAATAGGCTCCAGACCCAGCTTCCTGTTGACGAAATCCGGGATGTAGTCCATAGGACCCGGACGATAGAGGGCGTTCATCGCAATAAGGTCCTCAAAGCGCTCCGGATGCAGTTTCTGAAGCCACTGTTTCATCCCGGGGGATTCAAACTGGAAGACGGAGTCCGTGTCTCCGTGGGAATAGAGTTCATAGGTCTCCTTGTCATCGATCGGAATCGCCTCTATGTCAATCTCCTCACCTGTACGCAGCTTGATCGCGTCAAGACATTTGTGAATGATGGATAGGGTGTTTAGTCCCAGGAAATCCATCTTGAGCATTCCGACGTCCTCGATGTAATGGCCGTCGTACTGTGACGTCCACATCCAGTCTCCCGTCTCCTTGTCCTGGGAAAGGCAGATAGGAATATAGTCCGTCAGGTTGCCCCGCCCGATAATAGTGGCGCAGGCGTGCATACCTACCTGTCTGATGCAGCCTTCCATCTGGAGAGCGAACTTCAGGACTTCCTTGACCATCTCCGTTCCGTTCTCCAGTTCATTCTTCAGTTCCGGGACCAGTCTATAGCAGTTCTTCAAGGTAATCTTGACATCCACCTCTTCCATTCCCTTCTGGAACCACTTCTTAACCGTCTTCTTCCGTCCTTCATTGTCAGGGTCGTCTATTTCGACATCCTTCTCGAAAGACTTGAATCCCGGCTTGAGTTCATCCAGTTTAGGATTGAATGGATACTCTCTCTCCACCCTTTCGCTCAGGCGGTCAGGCACAAGGCCGGAAAGCCTGTTTGACTCGTCCAGGGGAAGGTCGTGAATCCGGGCGACATCCTTGATGGCGCCTTTGGCAAGCATAGTGCCGAAGGTGATGACCCTGGATACGTGGTCCAGACTGTACTTCTCCTCGACGTACTTATGGGCCTTGGAAAGATCCTCGAAGTCAACGTCGATATCCGGCATAGAGATTCGGTCCGGATTGAGGAAGCGCTCGAAAAGGAGCTGGTAACGTATGGGGTCCAGATTTGTGATTCCCAGACAATAGGCCACCACGGAGCCGGCAGCCGAACCACGACCGGGACCGACCATAGATCCGGCGGCCCGTGAAGCCGCGATATAGTCCTGAACTATCAGGAAATAGTCCGGGAAACCCATCCTGCAGATGGTCTTCAGTTCAAACTCGATCCTGGAGGCCTGTTCTTCGTTCAGGACATCGCCGTAGCGCCTCCTGGAGCCTTCGTAGGTGAGGTGGCAGAGAAAGGCCACAGACCGGCAGAAATCCTCCCCGCGGCAGTTGCCGTTCTTGTCGCATCTTCCTTCGTCGATTATTTCCTTATACTTGTCAAGCTGATTATCTATGTCCGCCAGGAAAGCAGGGTCGATCTCGTAGATCGGAAGGACGTGGTCACGGTCTATCCTGTAGTCCGAAATCTTGTCCGCAATCTCGATGGTGTTGGCAATAACTTCAGGATGGTCCGGGAATAGAGCGGACATTTCCTCCTCGCTCTTAAGATACTCCTGCTGGGTGTAGTGCAGACGAGGCTCCTCATTGATCTTCTTGCCTGTGTTGAGACAGATCAAGTGGTCGTGCGCAGGGCCATCCTCCTTATTGACAAAGTGGACGTCATTGGTGGCGACAACCTTCACACCTGTCTCCTGGGACAGGTTGAAGATTTCCTCATTGCTTATCTTCTGCTGCTCGCTGACCTCCAGGGAAAGACCGGGCACCTCCGTCCTGTGAAGCATAACCTCAAGGTAGTAGTCGTCCCCGAAGACTTTCTTGTGCCAGGCTATGGCCTCGCGGGCGGCATCCAGGTTGCCTGCCACGATGTCTTTAGGAATTTCTCCGGCCAGACAGGCCGAGCAGCAGACAAGGTTGTCGTGGTATTTTTCGATAACTTCGTGGCTGACACGTGGCTTGCCGTAATAGAGGCCTTCGATGTGACCCAGGGAGCAGATCTTCATCAGATTCTTATAGCCGTCGTAGTTCTTGGCCAGAAGGATCAGATGGTAGTATGAACGGTGCTCGTTGTCTTTCAGCCTGTGGTCGTAATGGCGGGTGACATAGACCTCGCAGCCGATGATAGGCCGGACCTTGTACTTGCCTGTCTCCTTGTCGATGTGCCTGGCGGCGTACTTCAAGAACTCCTTGACGCCGTACATATTGCCGTGGTCTGTGATGGCAAGAGCGGGCATACCCATCTCCTCCGCCCTGTTGAAGAGGGTTTCTATAGATGAGAATCCGTCCAGGATCGAATATTGGGTGTGGACGTGAAGGTGTACGAAAGCCATGGTAGGAGACGTTTTCAGGATTACAAATATACCCAAAAAGCGAGTCCGCTCAAATTAAAGTTATCAACAATCCGTCTTTCAGGAGCCTTGATAAATCAGGATGAATCCGTCGTCCTTCGGGACGGTGACCTTTACAAAACCCTTCCTGTCAGCCTTCACCGTACGTACGCCTTCTTCGGCGTAGAGAGTAGCTTCCTTGACACCTTCAGGGAGTCTGATGTTTTGAACCAGAGGTTTTTCATCAGCGTTGACTCCTGCGACATACCATTTGCCTCCGCTGCTGCGAGCGATGACACAGCTCTTCCCGGGATAGCCGTCTATGTATTTGACATCATCCCAGGTCGTAGGAACATTCTTCATAAAGTCAATCGCATAGGCCGGGGACTTTTCAAGATTGACAGGGGCAAGAGCAAAATGCTGGACAGGACAATGGAACAGGACAGCTGTCGCGAGTTCGAAGACATCGGTAACGATCCTGTGCGGAGTGAACATCCTCTCCACATCCTCCGCATTGTAGTAGCGGTTGAGGGTGCTTCCGCCGAAGTCCATAGTCGCCACACTGTTGCGGATGAACGGATGGAGGCAGGCATTCATCGCCTCGAATTCGTTTTCACGCTGGCCGAAACTCAGGTTCTCAGAGGCGCGGACAGCCTCGGAACCGATGAAGTTGGGATACATCCTCTCCCATCCGCGAGGAAGGGTACAGCCGTGGAAAATCACTTGGAGGCCATAGTCATTGGCGTCTGAAAGGATTCCTTCATAAAGGGCGATCGCCTGCTGCTTGTCGCTTCCGAAGAAATCCACCTTGATGCCCTTGATTCCTATCGATTCCATCCACTTCATCTCCTTCTTGCGGGGGATGGGATAGCCCATAATATGCTTAGGACTCTGAGGCGCGCTGTTCCAGTAGCCGTTGGAGTTGTACCACAAAAAGAGCGAGACACCCTTTGAAGCCGCGTATTCAGCAAGTTCCGCGATCTTGTCCCGGCCGATCTGCTCATCCCAGAGAGCGTCCACAAGAACCGTCTCCCATCCCATCGCCGCGCTGAAGTCGATGTATTTCTTCTGTCCTTCGTAGGTGACGCTTTCGTCCTTTGCGATAATCCAGCTCCAGGAGCCCTTGCCGTAGGTGTACTCCCTAGATGGCGCATAGAGTTCTTCCACCAGATCGTAGGCGACGGTGGTCTCGACGATAGGGGCGAGCGTCCTGCCCAGGGTAATGGTCCTCCAAGGAGTTTCGCCAGGAAGGGCGATCCCCGGAGCGGATGTGCCGTTGCCGTTGTATTCCCCCTGGTCAGGGTAGGCGATGCGGAAGAGGCCGCTGCCGTCTGAAACCAGCTTGGAACCGCAGTAAAGGCCGCTTACGCCAGTCTCGGACACTTGAATCCACCCGTATTCTCCGTTGCGGAAAAGGCAAGGGAAGGTGTAGCCCTCCTCTTCGGTAGCCTCCGAAAGGGGAGCATCCAGCGAATATGATGTCTCATAACTTGGAGACGCCTTTCCGAAGCCGGTCATAGGCGGAACCTGAGGGCAGAGGAAAGAGGTCGAACCCGAAGGCAGGCGGAAGCCGGAAGCCTCTTCCTGCACAGTGCAACAAAGGTCATTCCCGTCGAGGACATAGAGCCTGTACTTGAATGCCACATCCGAACCGCTTGCGCGGAAAACCACATCCATAGCGTGATTTCCATCCTTGGAGAACTCGAAGACTCCCTCTGTAGCAGCATATTCGATCCGGCTCTTCTTGAACCTCGGGGAACCGTAGATGTCCCTGACATCTTTGACCGAAGAGGCCGTCATCTGCATCCCCTCAGTGAGGTCCGCGAGATTCGTCCTGACGCCGAGAGGAGACTGGTCTATGAATATCTTTCCGTCAAGGGTTACCTTGTACCCTGGCCGGCCGCCGTCATCGGTTACCGTCACTTCGATGCGTCCGTCCGGACTCTTGATTGATTTTTCTTCAGCTGATGCGCTCTGTGCGCCGATCAGAAGGGCAGCAAGGCCCAGAAGGATTGGTTTCACGTTCATATATGTCTTATAATGCTATGGTTTGCGCAGATGCAAGCGTAAAGATAAGCAAATTATCGTTCAGATTCCGTGTCCGCTTTAAGATAGCTGAGAATCCTTTTGGCAAGGTCCCTTGGTACCATTGCGGCCAGGTCGTCTTCAGATGCAGCGGCGATGCGGGCCACAGAGCCGTAGCGCATCAGCAGACGTTTCTCAGTCTGCTCTCCGACGCCCTTGATTTCACGCAATGCGCTTTTTATCTGCCCCTTGCTCCTCAGTTGACGGTGAAAGGTGATACCGAAGCGGTGGGCCTCGTCCCTGATCTGCATAAGAACCTTCAGGGCGTGGCTGTTCCTGTCCAGGAACAGAGGGTAAGGATCGTCGATCCTTATGACGAGTTCCATCCTCTTCGCAAGGCCGATGAGCATCAGGCGGTCTGATATTCCCAATTCAGCTATTGCCTGTCTGGCGAATTCCAGCTGGCCTTCTCCGCCATCAATGACCACAAGTTGCGGAAGATCGTCAGGGGCTTCTGCCAACATCCTCGAGTAGCGTCTGTTGACGACTTCCTTCATAGAGGCGAAGTCGTTCGCTCCGATGACAGTCTTTATCTTGAATTTCCTGTAGTCCTTCTTTGAAGGTACTCCGTCACGGAACACAACGCAGGATGCCACAGGATTGGTGCCTTGGATGTTGGAGTTGTCGAAGCACTCGATATGGGCAGGAAGCTCCTTCATTCCCAGAGCCTTTCCAAGATCCTCAAGAATAGTTCTCCTGTACTCTTCCGGATCGGTGCGTTCTCTTTGTTTGAGAGCGTTGAATTGGTATTCACGTGCGTTTCTGGCGCTCAAATCAAGAAGGGAGAGTTTGTCTCCCCGCACTGGAATCCTGAAGTTCACTCCGTCGATTTCCACATCCGGAAGGAAAGGAACAATCACTTCTTTCGCAAGTTCACCGAATTTGGATTCGATCTCGGCTATGAAGGTGCTGAGGACGGACGGCTGCTCTTCCTCTATGTTCATCCTGAAACCGAGGTTGAGAGACTGTATGACTGCACCACCCCTCACTCTAAGGAAATTGCCGAAAGCTTCAGAGCCATCGAAGACAAGGGAGAACACATCGCAGGAAGCATCTGTGGCTGAAGAAATTATGGACTTAGAATAATGCTTCTTCAGAGATTCCGCCTTGTTCTTGAATGCCTGTGCCTCTTCGAACCGAAGGTCGGCGGCAGCGGCCTTCATAGCGGTTTCATATTCACGGATGATGTCGTTGACTCCGCCCTTGAGAAGGCGGGTTATTTCAGAAATGTACGATGAATATTCCTCCCTGCTGACGGCCCCGATACAGCAGCCCTTGCAGCGGCCGATATGGAATTCAAGACACGGACGGAATTTCTTTCTCAGGATAGCCTCCCCGGTGATCTTGAGGTTGCAGGAGCGGAGCGGATAGTTCTTTCTGAAGAACTCCAGAAGATAGTTGGCATGAGTCACCGAACTGTAGGGACCGAAATAGGTTCCGCTCCTGCGGTCCACCCTCCTGGTCAGTAAAACCTTAGGGAACTCGTCGTTGGTCACTACAATCCAAGGGTAGGTCTTCGAATCTTTCAGGAGAATGTTGTAGTGAGGCTTGTACTGCTTGATCAGATTGTTCTCAAGCAAGAGAGCGTCCGCCTCGGAATCCACGACGGAGAATTGCGCGTCGGCGATCTTCGAGACAAGGAGCCTTGTCTTGACATTAAGGCGCTCCGGTGGCACAAAGTACTGGGCCACACGCTTGTGCAGGTCCTTAGCCTTGCCCACATATATCACCTTCCCCGAGGAATCGTAGTAACGATAGACCCCCGGGGAATGTGGAAACAGGGCGATTTTCTCCCTGACTGGAAGACTCCTGTCATCTACGACTAGTTCTTTGGCTTGACATATTTGGCAATCTCGGTTTCGATTCCTTCACCGCGGAGATTCCTTTTGAGGATGGTTCCGTCAGGCCCGAAAAGGATGATGTGAGGAATGCCTTCGATTCCGTAGAGATCGGTAACAGGCTTCTGGCCGTTGATCATATGATTCCATACGATTCCAAGAGCCTTCGCAGAGTCCAGAGACGCCTGAGGTTCATCCCAGACTGCAACGCTGAGCATATCGAAATCCTCTCCCGCGTATTTGCTGTAGATGTTCCTGAGATTCGGAAGTTCCTTCTTGCAAGGTCCGCACCAGGAAGCCCAGAAATCAACAAGGGTATATTTTCCCTTTCCTACGTAGTTGGAGAACTTGTCGTCGTCGATGGTGAAATCAGAGAACATCTTTCCCTCTCCCGTGTTCCTGTTCGCGGCCATTGTCAAATTCATCGCGGCAATGGTCTTGTTGCCGGAAAGGATTGGATCGAGGCTGGTGAGTACAGAGTCCATTTGAGTTGTCGAGAGAAGGTAGTTAAGGTTCTCGATAGCCACGACCGCAAGGACATTGTCCTTGTTGGCATCCGTTGTCTTGAGACAGAAGTCCCTTACATCTGACTGATAGGCTTCGTAAACCTTGTCTTCCTCCTCCGTGCTGGTCGCTGACTCTAGCATCGGCTGGTATTTTTCCTGGAAATCCGACATCGTCTTGTTGAAGGACTGGAAAGCTTCCTGAACCGATTTCTTAGGGCTATCGGATTTAAAGCTAAGTTCCTTTCCGTCAATTACTGAAAGGGTGAGGCGGGTGCCGTCTGAAACAAACGGTCCGATGACATTCCCAACTCTCATCCTGCCCATAGAAATCCTTGAGGCAGGAACTGTCACCGTGAACTTTCCGTCAGTGACAGTGATGGTGGTGTCCACCTTAACAAGAGGAATTGAGATATTGATCCCTGAAGGAGCGCCTTCACCAAGATCACCTGTGATGGTTGTCGTGTCTGACATTTTAGGGCCGCAGCTTACTGCAACTACAGCGGCGAAAGCCGCGAAAAAAAGTGATTTCAGTTTCATATTCAGATAAATAGTATTCGTTTACAACTTACAAAGTTATGAATAATTTCCATAAAGTCAGTACATTTGTACTCCTAAATATAGAATCACAGACAATGAACAGCAAGTCTCGTGCTACGATTGACTCTCTAAGACTAAGAACCTTGCCTCTTTCTCTGGCAGGAGTGCTATTGGGAATCTTTCTGGCAGCAACCAGATTCAAAATCAGCTTCCCGGTCTCAATACTGATCATTATCACGACAATCTGTCTTCAGATCCTATCGAATCTCTCTAACGAACTGGGTGACGTTCTGAATGGGACCGACGGTGAAAATCGTCAGGGGCCGCGGTACGGACTGGATTCCGGCACGCTGACCACCAGTGAGATGAAGATCCTGATCAGTGTTTTCGCAGTTTTGTGCGCCTTGTCCGGAATTGCGATGGTATGGGTTTCCTTCGGGACCCTGTTTTCCGCCAAGTCGCTGTTTACGCTTGTTCTGGGAGCGGCGGCTATCGTCTCCGCAATGCGTTACACTCTTGGAAAGAATCCCTATGGGTACCGCGGTCTGGGTGACATTTTCGTATTCATATTCTTCGGTCTTGTGTCAGTCCTTGGAGGCTGTTTCGTAGCGGCCAGGATGATCCCGGATGCGCTTTTCGCGCTTCCGGCGGCAGCCATAGGATGTTTCAGCGTCGGAGTGCTGAACACCAACAACATCAGGGATATGAAGACGGATGCCGACAATCGCGTGACAGTAGCGATAAGGCTGGGGCTCAGGAATGCCAGAATATACCAGACCGTACTCATTTGTCTCGGTTGGATTATGCTCATCGCCTTCACCGCCATCTACAGATTAGACCCCCGGCATTTCCTTTTCCTGTCCATCCTGCCGCTCCATATCATCCATCTTAAAGGAATATGGACACGGACGGACCGCGCCCTTGACCCGATGCTTCCGCTTCTTGTGATTTCCACCTTCATCCTGTCCATCCTGTTGGGAGCGTCATTCCTAATTTTCTAGACTAACGAATATGCCTGCAAAAGAAAAGATCAGAAACATGTTCGACGGCATAGCCGGAGACTACGACAGACTTAACCACATCCTCTCGCTCGACGCTGACAAGTCTTGGAGGCGGAAGGCTCTCAAAAAGATCACTGACGCCCCATCACCGGCAAAGGTGCTGGACATCGCCTGCGGTACGGGAGACTTCTCAATCAGCATCGTGAAAGCAATGAAGGACTGCCGGGTCACAGGGGTTGACCTTTCCGAAGGCATGCTTGCCGTAATGAGGGAAAAAGTCGAAAAGCTCGGTCTCTCCGACAAGGTGGAGATTGAAACCGGTGACGGGGAGAACCTCCGCTTCCCGGACAACTCCTTCGACCGTGTCACCATCGCGTTCGGTATACGCAACTTCGAGAACAGGATGAAAGGCCTTCAGGAGATGCTGCGTGTCCTCAAACCGGGAGGAAGGCTTGTCATACTCGAACTCTCGCGTCCTGAGAACCGTTTCATCAGATGGTTCTATGATTTCTATTCCCTTAAGGTGATGCCTTTTATCGGCGGGAAGGTCTCCGGTGACAAGGCAGCATATTCGTATCTTCCGGCATCAGTCGTTTCCTTTCCGGAAAAGAAGGAATGGATGAAAACAATGAGTGACGCAGGGTTCACCTGCATCACTCACAAATCATATACTTTCGGCGTCTGCCGGATGTATTCTGGAGAAAAGAACTGAATTACTCTGCCTGCTTGGCTTCGCGACGCGGGCCGCGGCCTCTGCCGCCCCTGCGCTCGCCGCGATCTCCACGGTCGTTTCTACGGTCGCCACGGTCTCCGCGAGGAGCGCGTGAACCACCCTGAGCGTTGGCTGCGGTAGCGGCGTTAGGAGTAAGATCCTGCTTGCCGTAACGCTCGCCGTTGCAGATCCAGACCTTGATTCCGAGGGCGCCGACCTTTGTGCTTGCAACCGCAAGAGCATAGTCGATGTCGGCACGGAAAGTATGGAGAGGAGTACGGCCTTCCTTGAACATCTCGCTTCTGGCCATTTCAGCACCGCAGACGCGGCCGCTGATCTGGACCTTGATGCCCTCTGCTGCAACCCTCATGTTTGAAGCGACAGCCATCTTGATAGCCGTTCTGTAAGATACACCGCCTTCGATCTTAC
>CAYFVE010000021.1:0-23097 GCA_964346605.1 uncultured Muribaculaceae bacterium
AGGAGATTCCAGAATCAATGTCACTCTTGACGGTGTTCCTCTCAACTCTCCGGAAGACCAATGCGTCTTCTGGGTGAATATGAACAGTTACTCCTCCTTTCTCCAGAGCGTCCAGATTCAGAGGGGTGTCGGCGCGTCATCAAATGGAGACAGCGCCTTCGGAGGCTCCGTTGCGCTGAGTTCCATGCAACAGTCCTACGATCCATTCCTTGAAATTAACGCCTCCTATGGGAGTTACAACACTTTCAACACTGGATTCACAGGTTCTTCAGGACTGCTGAAAAACCGTTTCTCCGCGGACTACGCCTTTCACACGACAGGCACCGACGGCTTTGTCCACGGCACTTCAGGCAATTCCGGCTCGTGGTTTACAAGCTTAACCTGGTACTTGAAGAACACCATCATAAGATACAGGAATATCGGCAATTATGAACACACTGGGCAAGCGTGGTACGGAGTTGCGGCAGGAACTGATGACCTGTCCCTTATGGACGGAACCTACGGCGCCTCGACAGGCATCAAAACTTATGGAGACATGTACAGGAAAGGCCTTGGCCGCTTCAATTCACTCTACGAGTCCCCGGACACCGACTCCTACGAGACAACCCGCTATAAGATGAATGACGGTTCCTATTGGCCGAAGACAACCGACAACTTCACCCAGGACCACAACATCCTGTCCTTCGGCTGGCAATTCGCTGACACTTGGAATTCCACAATCTCTTTGCATTACACCTACGGTTACGGCTACTATGAGGAATTCCGCTCCGGCAACAAGCTTTCAAAGTTCGGACTCGCGCCGGTGACTGACGCCTCCGGCAACATAATAAAGAAAACGGACTTCATCCGGAAAAAGGGTCTTTCCCAGAACGCCGGAGGGGTGGTATGGAACTTCACCTACCGGAAGAACGGCTGGGACTTCATAGGAGGCCTTTCGCTCCAGGAATTTGCCGGCAGCCACTTCGGCTACCTGACCTACATCGCCAATTCCACAGTCGCGTCCTCGACATCGGTAAACGGGCTTGACGACACCGACCTTAAGGACGGCAAGTATCAGTACTATGATTCCGACGCCAGGAAAGGCGACTATTCCGTCTTCGCAAAATTGTCACGTCAACTGTCCGACCATCTGACCGTCTTTGCGGATCTCCAGTACCGCCGTGTGAACTACACGACCGACGGAATCAACGACAAATTCATCGAACAGGCCGACGGCACGTACAGGAACCAGATTCTGGATATCGAAAAGACCTATGACTTCTTCAATCCGAAGGCAGGACTCAACTACAGCGTCGGCAGGCACCGCGCCTATGCTTCCGTGGCCCGCAGCAACCGCGAACCTGAGCGCAACAACTTCACCAACAACGGCAGTTACCCTGCGCCAAGGGCCGAAAGTGTCAATGACTATGAATTCGGCTACCAGTACGAAGGCTCTGCCTTCCATTTCGGAGCAAACTTCTACCATATGGCCTACCGCGACCAGTTTGTCCAGACCGGCGCCCTCAGTGACATAGGCGAGGCATTGACCACAAACATCAAGGATTCTTTCAGAACAGGTGTTGAACTCGTAGCCGGAGTCAAGGTGACCCCTTGGCTCAGCCTTGAGGGTAACGCCGCGTTAAGCCGGAACAGGATCAAGGATTTCGACGAGATCGTAGAGGACTGGGACAAGGGCAAAAAGGGCAGCCAGACCATCCATTATGACGACTCTCCCCTGGCCTTTTCTCCTTCAGTCCTGGCAAACGGATTGGTGATATTCAACATAAAAGGAGTACAAGCGACCTGGCGCACGTCCTGCACCAGCAGGATGTACCTCGACAACACGGGAAACAAGGAACGCTCCCTGCCTGGATATTCATTGTCATACCTTGCCGTCCGCTATCCGGTCAAGCTTTGCGGAGCGCTTAAGGAAATCACCTTCGGCCTTGATGTCAACAATGTATTTAATGCGCGCGTGGCTACTTCCGGATGGGTTTATTCAGCGATCTGCTCTTCCGCAGGCCATCCGAATGACAACCGTTACTACCAGATCGGTTTCATTCCAAGCGCAGGCACAACCGCCCTTTGCAGCGTGACTCTGCGTTTCTGATGGAAAAACCGCTTCTATGATTGCGGGACTATTTTTCGACGAGACGTATTTCGAAGAGACGCTTCCAGTATTTGCCTGTGATGTAGATCTTTCCGTTGGACGGATTCACAGCTATGCCGTTCAGTACATCGGTAAACTGGTCTCTTAAAGACTGAGGCAGAACGCCAGTGCAGTCAATCGTGGCTTCGACATCTCCGGTTTCAGGATTGATCACAACGATCATATCGGTCATATAGACATTAGCCCAGATCCGTCCGTCAACCCATTCGAGTTCATTAAGGTTCTTTAGAGGCTTTCCGTTCATCCGGACCTGAAGAACCTTTTTCTGTTTGAATCTGGTGTCCATCCAGAAGAGGCTGGACGAACCGTCGCTTGCAATGAGGCTCTCCCCGTCAGTGGTCAACCCCCAACCCTCCCTGGGATATGAATATGTCTGCTTGTACTCAAGCGTTTGAGCATCATATACAAACGCTACTTTGTTGGTCCAAGTCAGGATGAAAATCTCCCCGTCCAATTCGACCGCCCCCTCAAGAAAATACTTCCTGTCGAAATCAAATCGTTTAAGCGCCTTTCCTGTCTCAAGCTCCACTCTCCTGAGGGTGGACTCTCCCCACTGCCCTGTCGTCTCGATCATCACGTCACCCTGAAAGAAAAGGCCCTGTGTGTAGGACCTCTCGTCGTGCGGGTATTCATTGACGACTTCGATGCCGTAGCGCTTGACCGCTACAGGCTTCACTTCTTCCTTTTCATTACGGACAGGAGCCTTTCCAGCCTCTGTCCTTGACGCTTTTGAAGATGCGTTCGAGCACGCCGCCAAAACCAGCGCGGCAGCAAAGAAAATCCAGACGATTCGTTTCATAGAAACAAATTTAAGCAAAAAAACAAGATAAAAAAGAGGGTGTACTCCTCGAAAAGCCTTGGAATACACCCTCAAACCTAATTATGATAAACCCAAATCAGAATTTGGTTATTTCTTGTAGTAAGGAAGATCGCCCTTGGCGTAGTTGTAGGTCTCTTCCCAACCGGCGTTCTGCTCCAGAACTCCATCTGACAGAGTGACCTGAGTCTCCGGAATCTTGAAGAATCCACCTCCTGTGGCATTGTACCTGTCCATAAACGGGAACGTCGATGAGAACTCATACTTGCCTTCCTTGCCCTGGTTCAGGATTATGTTGCCATTCTGGTTCTTGACTATCTCCGAGACATCGCCCCAGCGGCGGAGGTCATTCCAGCGAAGCGCTTCGAAACAGAGTTCATAGCGGCGCTCCTTCTTCAGATTCGCCAATGAATACTCCTTGTCTGGAAGGCCGGCGCGGTTGCGGACTGCGTTGAGGCCGCTCTTGCCGTTGTAGATGACCTGACCGTCAGTAAGTTCGGAATGCATAAGGAGGATGTCGGCAAACCTCATCCAGATAAGGGCCTGGGTAAGTCCGGTCTGCTTGTTGTTCTCACCTCCATAATAGAATGCATAAGACTCATAAAGTTGTGAGCCGTCCTCAGAATATGCTCCGCATCCCAGGTACTTCTTTGAGAGAAGGTCTGTGTTCTCGACTTCCTTGGCCTTGTCGCCAGCGTAGTCAGGCATTTCGTCAGCCCTCTTGCAGATCGATCCCTGACGGCGATAGTCACCCTCATACGAAGGGTCGGAGGCCCAGGAATCCCAGATGTCCGTGCTGACAGGGCCGTTTGAGTAGCCTGTAGCATTGAACGGGAATGAGGAAGCTCCGGCCTTCCTTGGATTGAAGAACTCGACTACACGGTTGTGCCTGAGATCATTGGCATCAAAGGAAGCTGCATTCGAACACTTCACTCCGAACATACTCTCGATGTTCTCGTCGGTTTCCCAGACAAGACCGTTCTCCGAAACATAAGGATAATTCCTTGCAGTGTATGGGTTGGTGTAAGGCCAGAGGTTTCTCTGGTCAGAGACCAAGGCGTGGCCGCTGTTCTTGATGCAGTCCTCAAGCCATCCGATGACCTCGGATTTTGAAACAGAGCCACCCTCGACAAGAGGAAGTTCGCCCTTTCCGTAGAATCCGGTGTAGAACATCCAGACCCTGGCCATCATACCCTCGGCGACCCACTTGGAAGCGTGGGCGATGCCGCAGTCCGGGTATCTGGTGGACGGGAAGAGGTTGATGGCGGTCTTGAGGTCTGATGCAATCTGAGCATAGATTTCGTCAGATGTGGCTTTTGGGAGATTCAGCGCTTCAGTCGTCAGGACAAGCGGAACCTGTCCGAAGACCTGCGCGAAGTTGAAGTAATAGAACGCCCTCATAAAGTAGGCCTCCCCCAGGAGTCTGTTCTTGACGCTTTCAGAAGGCCAGTTCTGCACGTTGTCCATCGTGGCGATGGCATTGTTGGCCCTGAATATACCTGCATACCTGGTCTCCCAAAGACGCTCGAGGAAGTCCTTCTCGCAGTTCATAAGACGGTCGATGCTCTGGGATCCGATGTTGCTCTGGCTTCCTCCACCCAGACGGTCGTCGCCAGCCAGTTCGAAAATGAAGAACGGGTCGGACTCGGGATCTGAAAGATTATTGTTCATCGATGCATAGATACCGGCGATCATCTGCTCGGCATCAGTCACCGACCTCGGGAAGTTGGATGTATCCTTCTTGGTCAGGTTCTGTGTGTCCAGAAAACTGTCACATCCGGCAAGGAACGCGGTTCCAATGCAGACCAATGCTATTTTAAATATCTTTTTCATTCTTCAGTCAAATTAAAAAGTGATGTTGAGTCCAGCTATCCAAGAGTTTGAACTCGGATAATTGCCGACGTCGATTCCTGAAGCCCAGGACCTTCCGTCACCGTATCCGATTTCAGGATCCATTCCCTGATATTTTGTGAAGGTGATCATATTCTGAGCGGAGACATAGACGCGGAAGCGGTTTACCGGAAGGAAGCCAAGGATCCTCTTGAAGTCATAGCCCAGAGTAATGCTGGAAATCTTGAAGTAGTCGCCGTTCTCAAGCCAGATGCTTGAAACCTCTGACATATTGGTGTTCTTTCCGTCTGAGAAACGAGGATAGAGGTTTGTCGAACCGTCTCCGGTCCAGTACTTGGTGAGAACCTCAGTGGTGTAGTTCTCATCCGGCTTGTTCGAGAAGTGACGGTAACTGCGCGCTATCTGCTGGCCGAGAGCGCCGTAGCCATTGACTGAGAAGTCGAGACCCTTCCACGCAAGGTTGAGTCCGAGACCCACATTGTAGTCAGGATTAGGATCTCCGATCATAGTCTTGTCTTCCTTGTTGACCACACCGTCTCCGTTGAAATCCACGAACTTGCAGTCGCCAGGCTGAAGACTGTTGCCCTGAAGCGAATTGGAGGCGTCCCCACCGCAGTTTGCGTCTATGTAGGACTTGAGGTCGGATTCATTCTGGATGATTCCGTCAACCTTGTAGCCCCAGAAGTAACCGATAGGATAGCCAACCTGTACACGATAGAGTTCATCCGTGTTCTGAGCAAGCACATTGGCGCTGCCGTGGATGATGCCTTCGGTGTTGGCGATTCTGGTGACCTTGTTCTTGTTGTGGGAGAAGGTCAGGGATGCACCATATGAAAAATCCTTGGAAGGAGAATCATTCCAGGTAAGAAGTATTTCATAACCCTTGTTGTCCACGTCGCCGCCGTTGATGTAAGGGGCGCCGGTACCGTAGGACGCGAGCTGAGGAGCGACTACCAGCCAGTCCTTAGTCTGCTTGTCATACCAGTCGAAAGAAAGGCCGAGACGGCTTCCGAAGAATCTGGCGTCGAAACCGAGGTCCAGCTGCTGTGAAGTCTCCCATTTGACGTTTTCGTTAGGGAGGATGTCAGGATAGGCTCCTGTCGCAGGGGTGTTCTTGTCGTCAAAGTAGTAAGGGGCGTTGAATGCGATGGTCGCGAGGTACTGGAAACCTGAGATCGAGCAGTTGCCGTTCTGTCCCCAGCTTCCGCGAACTTTGAGGAAACTCAGCCAGTTCTGCGTGCCAGCCATAAAAGGCTCGTTGGAAACTACCCAACCGGCGGAGAATGACGGGAATATACCCCATCTGTGACCCTTCTTGAAATTTGAGGAGCCGTCAGCGCGGACAACGGCCGAGAGCATATATGTCTCCTTGTAGTTGTAGTTCAGACGGGTGAAGAATGATGACAGGGCTCCAGGCGTGTTTGGAGAACCGCTGATGCTGGTGTTGGCGACATCGAGTCCCTGTGTGTTGTCGATATAGGCGTAATCAAACTGTCCCGGGAAAAGGGAGTTCGAGTTCTTCGCGCTTACTGAGTTGCCGTAGCCCCACTTCTCGAGCGACTGTCCGAGTAGAAAGTCAAAGTTGTGGCCGCCAAGGTTTGTGACATAGTTGACAGTGTTCTCCCAAGTCCACTTCGTGCTGTAGGACTGGCTCTGCGTAACGTCGTCTGTAGCGTTGCTGCTGTTTGCGCTCAGCGTGTAGGCCGGAACGTAGCGTCGATAATCACTGTGGTTGAATGACCAGCCTGCGCTTGACTTGAAGGCAAGGCCTTCCACCGGCTTGATCTCAAGGAAAGCGTTTGCCTGGAGACGGAAGCCCTTGGTGATGTTGCTTCCCTGATCGTATGCCAGGGCTGCCAGAGGGTTTCTGAAGTCCTGGTTGAAATCCCAGTTCTCAGCGACCATATCGGAACATTCATACCACTCGCCCGCAGAGTTCTTAGCAGGAAGGAGAGGACAGGAAATCAGAAGGTCGCGAATGGAATTGTTGTAGTTGTTGCCGATCGCGATACCGGACTTGTCCGTCAGAGTGACGGTTGCGTTTTCCCCGAAGCGGATGATGTCGCGGTTGTTCTTCTTGAGAAGGGTGTAGTCGGTATTGACTCTGACGGTGTAACGGTCGTACATAGGTGTAGCCGGATAACCGATGGTGCCATCCTGCTTGAAGTAGGTGAAACCGAGGGCGAATCTGGACACATCGCTGCCGCCGACAATGCTGAGCGACTGGTTCGCGATAGGAGCGTTATGATTGGTCGCTTCTTCCAGCCAGTTGGTTCCTTCCCACTGTCCGCTCTGGATTGAGGAATAATGGTTAGGGATTAGGGAAGCGAAATCATACTGCTCGGTACCCTGGATCTCGTAAGCCTTGTTTATAACCTCCATATACTGCTTGGCGTTCAATGGAGTGATGCCGTTCGTGTTCGGATTCTGGATTCCGACATAGCCGTCATAGGAAACAGTGACCTTGCCGGCCTTGCCCTGCTTCGTGGTCACCAGTATTACGCCGTTGGCGGCGCGGGCACCGTAAATGGCACTGGACGCGGCGTCCTTTAGAACATCGATAGACTCGATGTCGTTAGGAGACAGTGCTGTTATGGAACCACCAGGAACACCGTCGATCACATATAGAGGAGCAGAGTCGCCGATTGTGCCGAGACCTCGGATGGTGACCTTGTAGCTCTCGCCCGGCTGACCGGAATTCGAAGTGATGTTGACACCGGCGGCCTGGCTCTGAAGGGCGCCGAAGGCGTCTGTGGCGTTGACGGCGGCAAGCTTGTCGCCGCTGACATTGACCGTGGAGCCGGTGATGAGTTTCTTGCGCTGGGTACCGTAACCCATAACTACGACTTCATCGAGGAGTTCAGTATCCTCCTTGAGAACGAAGTCAATACTGTTTGAACTGCCGACCTTCTTGCTCTGGGCCTCGTAACCGATGCAGGTCGCTTCGAGCGTAGCGCCTTCAAGGACGGAAATGCTGTAGCGGCCGTCCTCGTTGGAGACAGCGCCGTTGCGAGGCCTTCCGGTCTCTACAACCGCAGCGCCGATGACAGGAACACCGTGGGCGTCCGTAATGACACCGGTGATTGTCCTCAGTTCAGGTGCAATGTTCTTGTCCTGTACGGCATTGTACAGGATGATGTGATTACCCTCGAGACGATACTCGACAGGAGTTGAAGTGAAAATGGACTTAAGGACGTCTGAAACGGCCTTCCCGCTGACGCTGACGCTCTTTCGAGCCTTGACGTCCACGTTGTCCTTGTAGATGAACAGGTAATCCGTCTGCGATTCAATATCGCTGAGGATTTCCTCGACCCTGGCGTTGTCCCTGTTGATGTTGACCTTCGCGTTCTGCGCGCTGAGGCAAACCGGCAGAGTCATTGCCAGACAAATTAAGAGTAGGGAAATTCTCCTCATGGTTATAATTATAATTGGGTGTTAGTACTAAGTGTCGGTGTGGTGTTTATGATTCCTTCTACTTCATTATGTGGATCACGTTGCTGTCTTTTTCCCTTTCGTACCGGAAGCCGACTTCGTAGCGGAGGACTCCCAGAGCGTAATCAAGTCCGTCGGTGATCCGGAACTTGCCGGTTATCCTGGAGTCGTTCGGAACTTTGTTGTCGAAAGCGAAACGAACATCATAGTAGCGCTCCAGGTCGCTGAATACATCCTTAAGTTTCTTCTCCCTGAAGCAGTACAGGCCGTTCTTCCATCGATATACATCGTAGTCCTCAATGGCTTTGAGACAAAGCCTGCCGTCGATGTACTCGGCCTTCTGGCCGGGAAAAAGCCTGGTCATCGATCCGGTCTTGGAGATCAGGCGGATGCTGCCCTTCAGAAGGGAGGCTTCGAATATCCCCCTGTCCTCGAAGGCAGCGACATCGAATTTCGTACCCAGCACCTGGACGTCCTGGCAGTAAGTCCTGACGATGAAAGGGACCTTTTCCATCCTTGTCACATCGAAATAGGCCTCGCCATCGATCTCCACCTCGCGGACCTTCTTGGCGAAATCGGTAGGATAGGAAAGTTTAGTGCAGGAGTTCAGCCATACCTGAGTGCCGTCCGGCAATGTCAGATTGACCCGCTGGCCGGCAGGGGCCTCAATGGTCTGCATTGCGACCGTGTGATGCCTGTCGAACACACCGGCTTCGTGGAGGCCGGCCATCACTCCGACGACCACCGCTGCGGCGGCGACCGTCCTGGCGACCTCCTTGATCCAACGCGGAATCACGCGCTTGCGTCCTTCGTCAGCGTCATTTGTCCTGTACACATCTGGAGCCGGGGACACGAGCATGGCGTCAAAGAACTTGCGTTCCCTGACGAGTTCAGCCACATTCTCTTCCGAGGCTTCGGTCCAAGCCTTGATGCTTCTGAGTTCCTCGTCAGAAGCGATGCCTTCGAAATAGTGGTACAACGTGTCCCTGTTCATTCTGAAATTAATGCTTTTCATAATTATAACGGATGACCAGGGATTAACCCTAGTTGATGAGAAGAATTATTATCCAAAGAGGCAGATAGTCTTTAAGGGAATCTCTTAATGTACGTATGGCCTTTGACATATGGTATTCGACTCCTTTTTCGGAAATTCCCATCCTTTCAGCGATTTCCCTGTTGCTGCGGCCCTCATTTCTGCTGAGCTGGAAGATTCTTCGAGTCTTCTCAGGCAGGTCCTCAAGGGTGCGGCGGACTATGTACCGGATTTCCTTAGTATAGATTTGGTCAGGTTCGAATTCGAGCAGGGTACGGAGCCTCATATCAAGATCCCATGCGGTCAGACCCTCTCCTTCGGAGATCATCGTGTAAGTCTGCTGATGACGGAGATAGTCTATGCAGCGGTTCCTGATCATAGTGAGGATATAGGCCGGGACATTGGTGTCTTCAGCCAGGGAGGAACGCTTCTCCAGAAATTTAGTGATGGAGTCCGCTACAATGTCTTCAGCCAGGGCAGTATCCCTGACATAGGTCTGCGCGAAATGCACAAACCTATGCTTATAGTCTCTGAAGAGAGTGGAAAAAGTGTCCAGATTCAGGAGCATTGAGTCTTAGCCGTTTTTCTATGTTTCTCAAATTTAAGCAATTTTCCGGAAAATATAAAAAGGTGGGACCGTAAGCCGGTTTCTGTTTTTGAATCTGTCATTTATCTACGCAACCTACCCCCTGGCATCGGACGGGCAGCCCTCATCTGCCAGTATATTTGGTCTTGCAGGCCCGGGCATCGTACCCGTGCGGCGTCGCCGACACACGTCGTGAGCTCTTGCCTCGCGTTTTCACCCTTGCCGACGGACCGGTCCAAAGACCGGCGGTTTCGGCGGTTGTTTTCTGTTACGGTGCCATAAGATCACTCCCATCTGAGCTTTCCTCAGCAGGGTGCCCTTCCCTGTCCGGACTTTCCTCACCCTTGGCCGAAGCCTCGCAGCGCGACAGATCGTCCCACCTTAATAAAGATACGGCAAATGTACGAATATTTTTTCGCTCGAACCGCCTCGCCGCTAAAAATGACGTTAGAAGCCGGGAAGAATCGGCGGGCGGGAGTCTCCGATCGGCTTAAAAAGAGTTGGCGGCGGCCGTTGCCTCCAGGTCCAGAGCTTCGGAGAAGATGAGCACCGGATTCAGGACCTTATAGCCTGTGGACATTTCTATCTGCCATTTGCAAGTCTCGCATTCGCAGCAGACGAAATCCGGAGCAAGGGAGCGGATCTGCTCGAACAAAGGCCTGCCGATCTCCTGTGAATATCCGTAATTCTCCTTCTTGAAGCCGTATGTGCCCGCAATTCCGCAGCAGTTGCTCTCCAGGACAGTAAGCGAAACACCGGGAATCATCCCGATCAGAGCCTTCGTAAATATCCCCCATCCCAACTTCTCCATATGACAAGGAATATGGTAGGCCACGCGGGCGCAGTAGCCCTCCTTGAAGACCAGTTTAACCTTTCCGGAGTCAACCAGTTCGAAGATGAACTTCTCCACCAGCGTTATGCTGTCCCTGACGGAAGAATTATCGACATCCAGAACATTCGGATACTCATCACGCATCGTGAATATGCAGGTGGAAGAGACACCCACTATCGGAAGTCCCTCTCCAACAGCCTTCCCGAATGCAGCGACATTATGCCGCGCGTGCCTCTGCGCTCCGTTCCATAGCCCGTTCGCTATCATCGGCACTCCACAGCACTTCTCGTCCATCAGTTCGACACCGAAGCCGATGGCATTCATCAATCCAACGAACGCCTTCCCCACCTCAGGCTGCTGGAACTCGGTGGAACAACCGTGGAAAAAAGCCACCTTCCGTGAATATCCAGCCTGCTTCGGCCTCGCTTCCTTTGAGAACCAGCCGCGGAATCCGCGAGTCTTGTATTTAGGGAAATCGCAACGTCTGTCGATGTCCATCATAACATCCATAAAGCCTTTGAAGGGCTTCATAGCTACAACCGCATTGACCAGAGGAGCGACCGGACGCGCCAGCTTCCCCATCAGATCCGTGCTGGCGAGAATCCTGTCCCTCATTTCAGGCATCTCACGCCCGTAACGACGGCGTGCGGACTGGATCAGGTCGGCGATCCTGACCCCTGACGGACAGGCGATCTCACATCTTTTACAGTTCAAGCAATACTTAAGGTTCTCATCGAAAAAATACTTGTTCTTAAGTCTTAATCGTTCACCGTCAGGACCTGCCTGCTTCGGCCCCGGATAATAAGGATTCACAGCTATGACAGGACAATAGGCAGTACAGACAGTGCATTTTATGCACTGCTCGAAATTGTTGAAACTGACATTCTTCTCCTGCATGACATCACATTTTAAGAATCTCTTCAGCAACGGAAAAAGCTGTCAGGATAGCTACTCCTGCTCCGCTCCCCTCATATAAGGAATTGCAGCCTCCCGCCTCAGCGCCGATGACGCGGAGATTCTCCATCGGCTCTCCCTGGCGGAATGCCCTGAAATCCTCCGTCGTTCGAACGCCTATTCCTGAATAGGCCTGTTTTCCAAAGAAATCCTCGCTGTACCACTCCTCACGATTCGGAGGATAGTCGGCGTCCAGTCCGAAAACCGGCTCGACAACCGACTCCGGAGAAGCCACAAGCCCCTTTCCGAATATTCCTCCGCTTGCCAGGACAAACTGGTCGGCGAATAGGTTGATGTCTCCCAAGTTGGAAGTGCGCACGCTTAGGACACGGCCCTCCTCCATTGAAGAACCGACTACTTCATCTCCTGCCAAAAACGTTCCTCCGGCAGCCTCGAAAGCCTTTTTTAGAAGCATCTGGGTCCTGATTCCGGGTACGGAAGGAGGCATCGTGCCAACGAATATGACTTTGGCCGGAATCATCTCCCTGACCCACTGTGTGACGATCTGTTCGCCGAAACCGAAAACTTCTGGAAGAAGCACGGTGTCCTCGCCCTTCATAAGCCCCTGCACCTTGCGGCAGAAATCTTTCCAATTCTCCTCGCGGCTCATTATCCGGGCTATGTTGACGGAGCGCATCACAGTAGGATTCTTTCTAAGGGACTCTATCGGGGCAAGTCCGACCCGCTCGACACGGCACCGAGTCCCCCTTTTCGCAAGGCCCTCAGCGATGAAACCTGTATTGAAGTCCAGATAGCCGGCAAAGTTGACTATCAGGACATTATCACCTATCTTCTCATCTTTTGACGCAAATAGCGTCACATCCTTCATCGCAAGCCACGCAGGCTTCATCGTCCCCATTCCTGTAAGACGGTAACCATTGAGATTTCCGGCAGAAGACAGTTCAATGCCACAGGATGCGAAAAAGGAAGGGACGGCAGATGCGTACTCAGCGACACGAGAGGCGCCAATCTTTGAATATGGATGACCGGAGGGAAGCTTGCCGATTGCAGACATGGGGTCAGAGACTTCGGAGCCGTCCGGAAGACGGCCCAGCAAGCCGAAGGCGCCGGACGAAAAATGCAGAGCATTCTGTCCGGCTGAGACAATCAGGCAACTCTTTCCCTCCCTCTGCAGCCTGATGCCGCAGACAAGCGATGAAAGACCTCCTCCGACTATGACAGTATCGAATCTCATACTTCTTCATTCAGTCCGAGGACTTCATTATAGACCCATTGCGTGTAGGTGCTCTCCCTAAGGCTCTCTCCCCACGCGACCGGATACATTCCCTTCCATCTTTCCCTCATAAAGGACTTAAGGTCGCCACGGGCCTTGGCGGTACAATTCCGTGCCTTAGCCAGACGTCCGGCAGCCCTGCAGGCGCAGAGTTTACCTTGGCAAGTGCCCATACCCAGCCTGGTCCTTCGTCTGAGGTCGACCAGATTAGTCACGTGGAGATTGGCGATCGCATCATCGACTTCTGAGACCGGAACCTCCTCGCACTCACAGACCAGGCTGCCGTTGTCTTCATCGAAGTCCAATCTGGCCGCACCAGAACCGGAACGCAACACCGAAGCCTTCTGGACAGTTGTCGGGACTTCCCAGATCTTCCTGGCGATTTTTTCCAGCGTTCCTGGATATGATCCCGGAAGCGGAGTCCTGGCCGTTACACAGTCTGATTTCAGACCAAGTCTGCTGCAGACCAGGTCCGCCGCCCTCTCAGCCATCAGGCGGTATGTCATAAGCTTGCCGCCCGTGATCGTGACAAATCCTCCGACTCCGTCGCGGGACTCGTGATCCAGAAGGACAATCCCTCTGCTGATGCTCCTGCCTGTAGGATCGTCGTCAGATGATACGAGCGGACGAACACCTGCATAAGCTCTAAGGATTCTTGTATCCGAAAGGCAAGGAGCCAGTTTTGTCCCTTCATTTATCAGGAGATTTACTTCCCCGGGAGTCGCCCGGACCTTGTCGCACTCTTCGTATGGGACCCTTGTCGAAGTGGTCCCTATGATGCTCACAGTCTCACCCGGGACCAGGATGTCTGCATTGGACGGCTTTCTGCAGCGATTGAGCACAACATTGTTTACTCTGTGGGCGAAGACCAGCAAAGCACCCTTCGCAGGAAACATACCGACGCTGATGCCGGCCAATTCAGCCACGTGGTGGCCCCATACCCCGCAGGCATTCACAGTTACGGGTGCAAAATACTCAGTCACCAGACCCGTGGAATGGTCCAGGACCCGGACGCCCTTGACGGTATCCCTCTCACGGATAACTCCGACGATTTCTGAATAGACAAGGATTTCAGCGCCGTGCGCCTGGGCATCAACAATGTTGGCGGAGCATAACCTGAAAGGATCGACGGCTCCGTCCGGGACACGTACTGCGCCAATCAGGTCAGGATTGACCGAAGGTTCAATGACAATCGCCTCCTTCGGGTCAATGATTTCAGCCTTTATCCCCGCTGCAGAGCAGGCCTTGACGAAAGTCTTCTGGTAATTGAGGTCATCTTCAGGGAGGCTGATGAACAATCCGGAAGTATCTTCAACGCAATGTGCCGCAATCCTCTTCAGAATCTGGTTTTCCCTGATGCATTCCGCAGCGGATTCAGGGTCAAAGACTGCATACCGCGCCCCACTGTGCAGAAGTCCGTGATTTCTTCCGGTAGCCCCGGTCGCAATGTCATCGCGCTCCACCAGCAGGACACGAAGTCCTCTCAGAGCGCAGTCTCTCGCCGTGCCGGCACCCGTGATGCCGCCGCCGACGACGATGACATCGAACTCGTTCATTTTCGCCCTGTGTATTTTTCTATCTTCGAGCGAAGTACCTTCGAGAGATTGATCGGCATCTCCTTGTCGGAGCGGTCAAGCCATTCAAGCGCGAGTTCCGGCTGGCCCATCATAAAGCAGCCCAAAGCGATGTTGTAGGCTGCGCAGGATCTCTTTTCCTTGTTTCTGTGGTCAACCAGAGTCAGCCACTGGCTGATGGCATTCTTCCAGTCGGAAGTGTAGGAATATTCAGCGGCCCTGTTCCAGGCGGACTCGCTGGCATCGTAGTAGATGACGTAAAAATCGTCCGCCGCCCAAGTAGAAATGAAAGTATTTGCTGCGGTTTTCCCTGAGGCCTCTGCGACCATAGAAAGATCATCAAGGGATTTTTTTGCAAGCGCTTCCTTTGACTCCTTGCCGTTTGAATACACATCCATCTGGAAAACCTTGCTGCCTGAAAAAGCCATCACCTTGTCCAGATTCCTGTCCATAGAGTCGTAAACATAGACCTTCGTTGTAACAGGAACCTTCACCTGGGAGATATGGGTTGAGTCGTCAGGCATTTTCCGGCCCCGGATCTTCATGGCATCTCCCGGAAAAGGCTCCCCATACTCAGGAATGTCGAAAAGGAAGACCACGTCCTTGCCCGTCTGCATTATGAGGCTGACAAGAGAATCCTTGGAACTGTAGTCCGCATCCCTGTCAAGGGGCATCCTGAAAAGTTCTATAACCTCTTCTCCCCCGAAATAGTCCTCCTCCATCTTGGTTGCGAAGGCGCTTGTAGAAGATGCGTTGAAGGCATTCTGGCGGCCATCGCTTCCAGTCAGATAGACAATTCCAATCGATTTGCCGGCCAGGTTCATTCCTGACTTCGAGGCCTGTCTCATCTCAGGATTGATGACAAAGGCCTGAGGCGCGCAGGAACCAAGGATCAGCATCACTGAAATGGCCGCTATTCCAAAAAATGAAGTCCTTTTCATAACTCTAATTATTGATTGGTTCAGCAAATAAATCATACTCATCGGCGGAAGTGATCCTCACATCTATGAATCTTCCGCGCAGTTTCCCGGCCGGCACGCCGCCGAAGGCCTCAGGAGTGTATCGCACAATGATCTCGCCATCCACTTCAGGGCTCTCATACTGACTTCGGCAGATCAGCACACCGTCGGCATAGTCATCGACCATCACCTTCTCCTCGGTTTCAACCCTGGACTTGTTGAAATCCAAGGATATATCTCTTTGCACGGCCATCAGTTCGTCGTATCGGCGCCGCTTCTCGTGCTTAGGAGTGCGGTCACGGTAGTTAAGGGCCCCGAAGGTCCCCTCTTCTTCCGAATATTCGAAGGCGCCGAGCCGCTCGAACCCCGCTTCCCTGACAAAATCCTTAAGTTCGTCAAAATCCCTTCTGGTCTCGCCCGGATGGCCTACGATCATAGTGGTCCTTAGAACGACTCCCGGAACCTGTTCACGGAGTTTCCGGACAAGAGCCCTCACCCACTCTCCGTTTTCAGGACGGTGCATCTTCTGAAGAACTCTGTCGGAAATGTGCTGGAGCGGAATGTCCAGATATTTGCAGACCTTCGGATTGGATGCCATCTCCGTGAGCACATCTTCCGGGAAATCCGCAGGATAGGAGTAGTGGATCCTGATCCACTCGATTCCGTCCACAGCGGACAGTCTGCGTATCAGTTCCGCAAGGCTGCGCTTCTTATATAGGTCGAGTCCATAATATGTCGTATCCTGGGCAATCAGTATCAGTTCCTTTACCCCTGAAGCGGCAAGAGCCTTTGTCTCCGCTACCAGATCCTCCATCGGAACGGAGCGATGCGCTCCCCTGATGAACGGAATGGCGCAGTAGGCGCACCTTCGATCGCAACCTTCCGAAATCTTCAGGTACGCGTACGCGTGACTCTCGGTAAGATACCTTTCAGGCACAGCCTCAGGCTTGCATCCCAGAGACTTGACGACAGGAGCCAGATCCCTTGCGCCAAACCAGTTGTCCACTTCAGGGATCAACTTGGGCATCTGGGACATATACCTCTGGGAGAGGCATCCGAACACGATGATCCTGCCGATCTCTCCTGCCTTCTTGCGCTCGGCTGCAGCCAGGACAGCCTGGACCGACTGCTCCTTCGCATCGGCGATGAAGCCGCACGTGTTTATCAGCAACACATCGACCGGAGCAGTCTCATCCTCAGGAATGATGGAATACGAACCCTTTACCTGAGACAGCAGATGCTCGGTGTCAACAGTGTTCTTGGAACAACCTAATGTTATGACCTGTAATGATTTCACTATGCGTTCGCCTTATCCTCCGTCTCCGGTTCGGCAGCCGCCTCCTCTTCAGTATCCTTTTCAGGATCGACAAAATCGAAGGAAGCGTACTTCGCCAGCTCGTTGTACCAGTCGATGACCTTCTTCATATGTGAAACGTAGAAGCGCTCCTCATCGTAATTCGGAACAGCCTTTGCGAAAAGTTCCTTAAGAACCTTTGTGTCAGACTTCGAGGTCGGAGCCTCGGAATCCCCGATAATCCGTTTCAGGCTCAAAAGAACCTCCTGAAGCTTGGTCTCACCTTCTGAAGTGTAGATAGATATATCGGCCAGTGTGGTGATGCGGCTCTTGGCATCGGCTACACTCCTCTTTTTGTCGGAAAGAGCCTCAACGATGGCACCGTTACGAGCCTGGGCGATGTACAGAAAGAGTCCGTGCTGGCCCGAAATTGAAAGTGTTTTTGCTAAATCTGTCTTCATATCCTTTAAAAATAATAAAAAAACTTGGAAAATCACAACATGATCCCACGAAACGCCTTTTCCACCTCGGAAGCCAACTGCTCCTGCGTGCCGTCGTTGCGTACGATTATGTCCACCTTTGAAAGGTCGAAATGCTGTGCAGCCATTCTCTGGATGACCTTCTCAGGCTCGCTGCCATCCCGTTCACAGGCCCTCTTGAGCCTCAGCGGGAGAGAGGCGTCAACCATCACGACCCTGTCAATCACCTCCAAAAAGGAAGGCTTCTCAAGGATTATCGCGGATTCCATCACACAGAAAGGATCCTTGCCGAAAAATCTCCCGGAGGCGCCTTCACCTTCGAAACGATCTCTCTGAAGAGCATTCCAGCGGTTGAAATCCCGAAGGACGGCAGGATGCACTATCGATTCCAGAATCTTGAGTTTCTCAGGCGCGGGGAAAACGATAGAGGCGAGTTTCGGAGCGTTCAGCGAGCCGTCTTCAAGACGGATGCTGCAACCGAAAGCGGCTTCTATGGAATCCAGAAGAGAATCGTCCCTGGCGTAGAGGCGCTTTGCCGCGGCATCACAATCATAGACGGGAATACCTCTCTCTGAAAGGATTCCGCAGACCGCGGACTTTCCGCTGCCGATTCCGCCTGTGACAGCCACCGTCTTCATTGCCTGCCCTCCTCAACGCAGTCGAACACTTCCGGATCGATGGAATATTCAATCACACCCTCGCAGATGCTGCTGACGTGCGATATACACTTTCCGCCCCTCGACTTCTCGAACTCATTATAGTCGATATAGAAATAGGTCTCGTCCGAAGGATCGTGAGAAAGAGGGAAAGCGCACCTGTAGGTCACTCTGGCCGTTGACGGGTAAACTGAAATCTTCTTTCCTGCAGGAACATTGCGGATGTGAATCGTCACCTCCTCGCTGATCTCCACGAAACGGGTCACGTCAAGGGAATAGTTCACCTCGATTTCCGACAACCTGATGCCGGCAACTGGCTCTATTTTTACGGATCCGTGTGCGCTTGACTTCAGATTCTCAAGGTCAATCGTCCTCGTCTGGACGCGGTCAACATTCTCAAGATGGAACGGCTCACCGTAGACAGTCACCGAATCCGGTTGGAGGCGGATGCCTCCCATCGCCATATACTGCGGCTTGAAACTGACCACTGAAACAGCCTGGACAGGAACCTTCTTGTGATTCTCGAACGGAAAGCGGAACTGGACTGTTCCTGAAAGGAAGGACTCCAACTGCACTCCGTCTCCGAATATCTCGGAAACATAGTTGCCGAGCTCCGCGGAAGAGATCGTGAATAGTTCGCCTTCCTTCTCGTGCATATCCGAAGCGGCGAACTTGACGTGGACCGCCTCCCTCTTCGCCCTGTGGCGGTTCCTTAGGATAGAGAATCCAGAAGTCCTGCATCTGGCAGCTATCGCAGCGGAATTGGAAGAGACATTGGAGTGGCCTTCAATGTTGCATTCGGCCACAACCGGCACCGTCAGGGCGTCGGAATAGTTCAGGGAAAGATTGTGGATCAACCATATGCCGAAAGCAAGCAAGAGAGACATCAGAAAAACGGTGATGTCCCTCCCGCCTATGTTCAATCTCACAAGAAGACTATGGAGCCTTTCCTTCCACATCCCCTTAAAAATCCAATGCCGTCAAGCCTGCGGGTTGTTCTGGCTGAAGTCCTTGACAAGGGAGTTCTTGTCCACCCTGAGTTTGACATCGCCGTCCACCTTGATCAGAACGGTCTTGTCCTGGATTTCAGCGACTGTTCCATAGATGCCGCCTGCTGTCACGACCTTATCCCCCTTTTGAAGGGAATTGCGGAAGGCTTCCAGTTCCTTCTGCTGCTTGCGCTGAGGACGGATCATAAAAATCCACATAATGGCGAACATACCTATGATCATTATCCAGAAGAAACCCTGTGAGCCGGCTGCTCCTGCAGCGGCGCCGCCCTGAAGCGGGTAGATGGTAAGAATATTCATTTCAAAAAAAATTATTGTCCTACAAATTTAAGCAAAATTCTCCGTCTTCACAATCTCTCCTTCCCCGACAAGTTTCTTGATGAGCCGGTCCAGAAGGCCGTTGACGAAGGAGCGGCTCTTAGGAGTGCTGTAATACTTTGAAATCTCGACATACTCATTGATCGTGATGCGGGCGGGAAGGGCTGGGAATGCCTTCGCTTCGGAGAGGCCCATAACGATCAGCACGGTGTCAGTCGTAAAGAGACGGTCCTCCTTCCACTGGTCTGAATTGGCGGCAACCATAGGAGCGAACCTGCTCCAGTTGGCATAGGAAGTTGACAGCACCTTGAAGATGAAGTCCCTGTCGCTTTCCGCGGAATCCGGATCCATCTGGCTCTTGTAAAGAGGAGGGAGAGACCAGTTCTGACCCTTGCCGAGAGCCTTGAGCGTGTCGCAGCAGACAGAAAGAGAGTATGCCAGATCGTCGTTCCACCAGATCGAAAGGTCCTCCAGTACTTTGGCAAGTTCCTCGGAATCAACGAATTCCTCTTCAAAAATCTTTATGAACAACTTGGAGTCCAGGGCGAGGGAACGCTCAGGGTCAGACATATAAGCTCGGAAATAGTCCTTTGACAGTATTGAGTCGAAGGTGTTTCTCAAAATCACGTCGTACTGTTCCCATGAGAGTTTAAGCCTGCCGTAAACCTTCTTGAAATCCGGATCCCCGCTGAGAATGGCCGCGATCCTGTTCTCCACGAACTTGAGATTCGGGTTCATCTCCTCCTCGGTCTTGTTTATCTTCTTCTTCGCATTCTCTATCCTGGCGCGGGCTTCTCCGGTCAGGGCGGGAATGACGGCCAACATAAAAAGGTACAGGGATCTTGTGGATTCACAGGATTCCGTGAACTGTGACTTGACCTCTTCGAGAGTCATCGCAGGGTTTTCCGCGTAACTGAAAATGGTCTTGAAGGCCTTTATTCGAAGGATTCTTCTGTTGAGCATATTTTCTTCAAAATTTTATGCAAAGATAACACACAATTTCAGAATTTTCTTATTTTTGTGACGCAACAAAAAAATTCAGCGCAATATGTACAAAGAAGATTATGAGCGGCCGAATTACGCTGACCGCAATTCCGAAGATGTATATTCGAAACCGGTCAGAGCCGGCAAGAGGACGTACTTCTTCGATGTCAAGACCACCAAAGGGAACAACGATTTCTATCTCACAATAACCGAGAGCAAGCGCAGGCAGGAGCAGGATGGAAGCTTCGTCTTCGACAAGCATAAGATTTTCCTCTATAAGGAAGACTTTGAAAAATTCCAGGAAGGACTCTCGGAGGTGATAGCCTATATGAGGGAGAACCTCCTGAAGGATATTCCCGACCACACCTTCGAATCTTCCCGCCAGTCTTCTGACGGTCAAGGCAAGACTTCAGAAGCCGACGACGCTCCGTCAACGGACCTTAGGTTCGAAGACCTGTAGGAAACAGGCCTGGCCGGAATCCTGAAAAGCCTTTGACGAGAGTCAGGGCTTTTTTGTTTGAAGGATTATTCTTAAATTTGAGGGATATAAAACTACTGATGGCGCTATGGACCCAAGAATCGAAAGAATCAACAAGGCCGCGGAGTACATCCGGCGGCAGACAGGCGGAAGAAAGCCGGAGATTGGAATAATCCTTGGCAGCGGTCTGGGGAAACTTGCTGAAGCCGTGGAGGATCAGATCACCATCCCGTACAAGGACATCCCCGGTTTTCCTGTCTCGACAGCGATAGGCCACAAGGGCAATTTCATTGTCGGAAGGATCGGCGGCAAGGAAGTCATAATGATGCAGGGACGAATCCATTACTACGAAGGCTACCCTATGGAGTCGGTCATCCTGCCGACCAGGGTTATGATAGTTGTAGGCATCAAGTACCTCTTTGTCAGCAACGCAGCCGGCGGTGTCAACTATGACTACAAGGTCGGAGACCTTATGATCATCAAGGATCACATCTACCAGATGCCCAACCCTCTGGTCGGACAGAATCTGGAGGGTTTCGGACCAAGGTTCCCGGATATGACAAGACCGTACGACCCCGGCCTGATCGCAAAGGCTGAGCGGATTGCCGCGAAACTGGATATTCCTGTGCACAAAGGCGTCTATTTCGGAGGTACAGGGCCGACCTACGAGACACCTTCCGAGTACAAATACATCCGCATCATCGGCGGAGACGTCACAGGAATGTCAACTGTACCGGAGGTTATCGCTGCGAGGCATATGGATGTTCCTGTCTTCGGAATGTCTGTGATCACGAACGAGGCCCACGACGACTACGCCGCCGACTATGTCAACGACGGAGCGGAGGTAGTAAAGGCGGCCGACGCGGCAGCCGGAAGAATGTGTGCAATCTTCAAGGAACTAATCGAATCACTATAAATTTATGGCAAAATACATCAACGTTCTCTATTTTGTTTTCTCAGCCTTCATCCTGGGATTCAGCCTGACTCTGATCTTCAAGGGCGAAGGGGTCCTCTGGCAGAATCTCCTGATAGGTCTCATCGGCTTGTATTTCCTCTACAGAGGCATAGCAGTGACCGTCAACAACAAGCGCCACAGAGAAAATGAAAGGCTCTTGGATGAGGACCGGAAGAACGATCCTGATAACGCATAGACATATTCACACACAATGGAATACGGATTCTTCAGAGCAGCCGCAGCGGTTCCGCGCGTCAAAGTGGCGGACGTCGATTTCAACCGCGAGGCCATCTGCCGCCTGATCGACAAGGCAGAAGAGGAACGCTCCTCGCTGATCGTTTTTCCGGAACTTTCCGTGACCGGCTACACCTGTCTGGATATGTTCGGACAGAACCTTCTTCTGACCAAGTCGGAAGAGGCTGTCGGAAAGATCGCAAAATACACGCGCGGCAAATTCGTGACGGCTGTCATAGGCGCTCCGGTGCGCTTCAGGGGCAGGCTCTACAACTGCGCCATCGTCATCCGCAACGGCGGGATAAAGGGAATCGTTCCGAAAATCTATCTTCCAACCTATGCGGAATTCGATGAAGGGCGATGGTTCGCCTCCGGCTCCGATCTGCTGTCTCCTGCAAACTCCACCGTAGGACGCTTCGTCAACGACGGTCTGAATTTTTTCAGGGACGGCTTCGATTCGGACATCAAATTCGCCGGCCAGAGGGTAAACATTTCTCCGAACCTGCTTTTCACGATCGGAGAGGCCACCTTCGGCATAGAAATCTGCGAAGACTTCTGGACCCCGATCCCGCCATCGTCTTTCCTTGCCCCTTCCGGTGCCCAGGTGATCGTGAACATCTCTGCCTCAAACGAGGTGATGTCCAAGCACAAGCAGCGCAAGGAACTGCTGACCAATCAGTCAGGCCGCACCGTATCGGGCTATATCTACTGCTCTGCCGGCTACGGCGAATCCACGATGGACACAGTCTATGGAGGGTCTTCGATGATCTGCGAGGACGGAGTGCTTCTTGCGGAGAACGAGAGGTTCAAGATGGAGGACAACATGATCTTCGCCGACATCGACATCGAAAAGCTGAACGTGTCCAGACAGAAGAAGAACTCCTTCCGCGGCATGGCCCCGGACGGGACTTCCGCCTGTGAATATTCAGGCCTCTACAGCCGCTTCAATCTCGGTCAGGCCGCGCCCACGGACTTCGAATCGAAACTTTACCGCTTCATCGAGCCTCATCCATTCCTTCCTGAAGGAAATCCGGAGGAGGTAGCCGGCTGTTCGAGGGAGATCCTTGCGATACAGACCATAGGACTTGCAGGCCGGATCGAGCATATTGGCTGCAAGAAGGCGGTTATAGGAATTTCAGGCGGGTTGGACAGCACCCTGGCCCTGCTCGTGACCTGTATGGCATTCGACAGGCTCGGTCTCCCAAGGAAGAATATTCTCGGAATCACGATGCCGGGGCTTGGCACCACAAAGAGGACCAGGTCGAACG
>CAYFVE010000021.1:23107-27855 GCA_964346605.1 uncultured Muribaculaceae bacterium
CAGCGGAGTTATCACCACATCGTCAAGATAATATTCGAAGTTGTCAATAATGATATCGGTGCCGGGCGATAATGAAACGCAGTCCGTATTCATGAAATACAGCGGCAGCGACAGCTTTACGGGTTCTTCCAGGGAGATTTCCGTCGTCCCTGCCGTCGAACAGCGTTTCAAGGACATTGGCCACGATCCCAAGGTTATGGACTCTACCTACGAGAATGCCCAGGCACGCGAAAGGACTCAGATCCTTATGGACATAGCCAACCAGGAGGACGGCCTGGTCATCGGCACCGGAGACCTTTCCGAACTGGCGCTCGGATGGTGCACCTACAACGGAGACCATATGTCCATGTACGGGGTCAACTCCTCAGTGCCGATAACCTTGATAATACATCTGGTCCGATGGGCGGCGCAAAATGTCTTCCACCAGCCTGCCCGGAAGGGCTTGCGATCTGCCGGAGAAATCCTCATTGACGTTACGGAAACTCCTATCAGTCCGGAACTTACACCGGCTGATTCAAAGGGTGAGATCAAGCAGAAAACCGAAGATCTGATCGGTCCATACGAATTGCACGACTTCTTCATCTACAACTATATGCGATGGGGCTACTCCCCGACCAAAATCCTCTTCCTGGCCTGCAGGGCCTTCCCGAACTGCGAAAAGGAGACTATACTCAAATGGCTAAAGAAGTTCTACTGGCGCTTCTTTTCACAGCAGTTCAAACGCTCCTGCATGCCGGACGGACCGAAAATCAGCGTCGTCAGTTTCTCCCCTCGCGGAGACTTCCGGATGCCGTCCGACGCCAAAGTCCGGCTATGGATTTCCGAACTTGAAAACTTATAACATCTTGTCTGACTCGTTCAGGCATCAATAAACCAACTGATAATGAAACGTATCATAACATTAATGACCATTGCCGCCCTATTGTTCGCAGCCTGCGGCAACCAGAAAAAGAAAGGAAGCGCAGAAGACCCTGCGGTCACTGCAAGCGACACGGGCGCAACCGCCTTCAAGTACGACTACGAAACCATCTTCAGGATGTTTTGCAGGCTTCCTGAGGAAATCCTTCCGGATTCCATCGCAAAGATGGACGAAGCCTCTCTCAGGGAGGCCCTTCAAATCAGCCGGCTGACAGACAACCGGTGCGAGGAAGATGAATGTCAGACAAACTCAATCTGGTGGAATGATTATTCTGAAGCAGCTGTACAGACAGTCGGTTTCACCGTGTACAAGTACAATGATCCGGACAGGTTTTTCGCGGTATATGAGAGAGGCAAAGGAACGGACGTCTTTTCTATCGAGATCCTCAGGTTTTTCGACTATGACGCTAAAACCGGCACATTGACCTCGGTGGAAAGCCCTCTCCCGAATTACAAGATGATGGACTTCTTCGATGAACTCACTCTCTGCGGAATGTCTGAAGAAGAACGCGTATTCCACGAGAAAAAAGCGTTCGAACCATCGTACATCTGGTCGCAGGACTGTGTACAGATCAGCGCGAACCTTTACGACAGGTATGATGCCAACATTGCTTCGAAGACTTTCGCGTTCTCCTGGAACGGTAAGACCTTTATTCGCGACGAAGCGAAAGACAGGCGTCCAAACTGCATCACAAACTACGGTTTCGCCTGTTTGCAATTCGGCTCCGAACTTCCTTTCGAGATTAAAGGATACGAGTTGATCAATGAAACCGCGGTGGCCGAAGGTGAAGAATACCCTGTCCTGAAAATCAACAAGGACGGAAAGCTTGTGATGCTGATCAAGCCTGCCTACGACTTCAATGAGCAAAGCTACTTGAACACCGTGGACGAGATCATAGTTTACTCCAGCGACTATTCATCAGATTTCGGAGCCCCGGGAGATCCTGCTTCAGAGGTATTCAACACCGATGCTTCAAGTTATATCTTTTTGAACTTTGACGGAGACGTAGTGATCGATGTCTATTGCATCCAGCTGCTCTTCGACGAGGATGCCCTGAAGAACAAGATTCCGGAAGACTACTACCCCGGCGAGGAGATAAAGGATCCCGAGTTCAGGGAAGATGCCCGCGTCAAGGCGGTACGCATCTACAATTCAGCCGGATAGAAGCGGCTATAGGTCCTTGAAGGATGGCGGGAGAGATCCTGCCATCCTTGCTTTCAGGCAGGAGTCAATTGAAGAAATGGTGTGTACGTCGGTTCCGGCGAATTCGTAAAAACCTTTCTTGAGAAGTCCTGCGGCCACACGTCGGACATCACCGCCATAGTGCCCGGTAAGAGAAAAGAGATTGAGCTGGAAGCGCACCCCCATCGATTTGAGGCGTACATAGTCGCGGCCCGACATATAGGAATATCTCTCCGGATGCGCCAGGACAGGATAATAGCCCTTGGACTTGATCTTCTCCAGAGTCTCGTAGAAGCCGAAAGGCGGAGAGAAATAAGACGTCTCCACCAGCAGACTCCAGCCGCCGCTGCCCATCGGCAGGATTTCACCGGATTCCAGTCGGTGCTCGAAAAGGTTGTCAATCATATTCTCCGCCCCCAGATGGAGTTCCAGCCTGCCACGGTACGCGCAGCATAGAGCATCGAACCTGTCTTTTAGATCGTCCGGAGTGTTTGGAATATCCTCCATAATGTGAGGTGTGAGCCAGACCGACTTCATCCCCAACTGTTCGTAACGTTCGAGAATGGCAAGCGACTCGTCAAGAGTCCTTACACCATCGTCCACGCCGGGAAGCAAGTGGGTGTGGCAATCCGTAAAGCCTTCAAAAACCCCGCTGTCCAAAAGAGTATGCTTTCTCGAAAACGGCCACATAATCAGTTGTCAGTGTCAAGAGATGAGTATCTGGAATGGTTGCTTACATATTCCGGAACCAATTCCTTCATTGCGGCCACGGTCCTCATATCGTCGTACTCATGCGATAGTTCTATCAAGTCATTGATCTTCCGCTCCACCTCGTCAAAAGAGTAATCACGGACAGAAGCAATGCGGATCTTCTCGTGGAACGACGGCTTGGTGCCTTCCTTTTCGCTCAAGACCTCCTCGTAGAGTTTTTCTCCGTCTCTAAGGCCTGTGAAGACAATCCGCACGTTCGTGGCTCCACTGAGTTCAATCATTTTCCTGGCAAGATCAGCGATCAGGACAGGCTTCCCCATATCGAAAACGAAGATCTCCCCTCCTTCTCCCTTTGCGCCAGCTTCGAGCACCAGTTTGCATGCCTCAGAAATCAGCATAAAATAGCGGATGATTCTAGGGTCGGTGACGGTAACCGGACCTCCTTCCTCTATCTGCTTTCTGAAAATCGGAATCACTGAGCCGTTGGAACCCAACACATTTCCGAACCTGGTTGTCACGAACTGGGTAGAGCCCTCGACTTTTCCGGCCTTCTCCGCCTGATTGAGGCTCTGGACGTAGATTTCGCAGATACGCTTTGAGCAACCCATCACATTCGTAGGATTCACAGCCTTGTCGGTCGAGATCATCACAAACTTCCTGACTCCATATTTCACACTGAGGTCGGCCAGGATCTTGGTTCCGGCGACATTGTTCTGTATGCTCTCGGACGGATTGTCCTCCATCATCGGCACGTGCTTGTAGGCGGCGGCGTGGAAGACATATTCAGGCTTGAATGACTTGAAGATCGACTCCATTCTGTCCGCATTGACGATAGATGTCACGACGGTTCGCGTCCGGAGTTCAGGGAATGACTTTTTAAGCATCATCCTTATCTCGTGCTGCGGAGTCTCCGCCGAATCGATCAGGACCATAGATTCAGGTTTGAAGGAGGCCACCTGGCGCACGATCTCGGATCCTATGCTGCCGGCAGAACCGGTGACCAGGACTCTCCTTCCGCTAAGGACTTGGGAAACGGATTCCAGGTCGACTTTTATTTCATCTCGCGGAAGAAGGTCCTCAATGCTGACTTCGTTGAGTTTCGGGTCGGGGAGCTGGTCCTCCTTGTCGAACTCTTCCGTCATATTGGAGACAAAGATCTTCACTCCGGCATTGAGGATATAGTCCTGAAGGACGGAATCCTCACGGAAACGCGCTATCCTGCCCGGAGCCACAAGCACCGCGAAAATACTACTGTTCTTAAGTTCTTCTGTAAGCTGGCTGTTGACCTCGAAGATCGGTTTCCCCATCAGTGTGGCTTCGTGGACAAGGCTTGAGTCGTGGGAGATGAACCCTTTGATCTTATAGCGGGAAGGACGTTCTTCGATCAGCATTTTCGCGAGGCCGACACCTCCGGCGCGAATGCCGTAGATAAAGACATTCTTGGCGTTGCCGGTAAGGAAATAAATATCATAGATGTTCTTTATGGCTATCCTCATCATCCACATTAACATAGTGGAGATGACGGCGCAGGCAATGATATGCCGGGTCTGAATCTCTCCAAAGAAGCCGTTGAAATTGTTCGAGAGGAAAAAATTCAGCGGAATGATCACGAGGACAGAGCAGAACATCGATTCAACGATCCTGATCATATCGACGAAGGACGAGTAGCGGATGATTCCGGAATATGTCCTGAAAACCCTGAAGAAGAAAATGTTGACAGCAAGGAAAACAATCACGCTTCTTGACAGGCTCCAGAAATGTCTCTGGAGTTCCGCTCCCCTGTTGAAAGCCCAGAAAGCAATGATGGAGGAACAGATGAGGATCGCGCAGTCCAGAGCAAGTACACACCAATATGGCAATGTCCTTCTGGAAAAATACCAGTTGATTCATTAGTGTCCGGAGAAAAATTCTCCGATACGATTTTATAAATTAATAT
>CAYFVE010000022.1:0-9148 GCA_964346605.1 uncultured Muribaculaceae bacterium
CCGTGCTCCCACACGCCCTGGCTTCTCCCATAACCCTCGGCTACGCGCGGTTGAAGGTGGCGGCAAGGTTGATCTCCTGCGGGAAAAGGGTCCCGTCGGAAAGATAGGACGCTCCGTGAATCATATCCATCCCATAAAGACAAGGGATGCCGATCTTTTCCATCGACGCTTTCTGGATCTTTGAGACAAGTTCGGCGGTATACTCACGGGACTGGGCGAAATCTCCGAAGGTGTTGAGGATAGATCCTATCTTGTATTTGTCCAGAATACTGTAAAGCCTGGACTCATCAATTGTGACAGCCTCGTGGATCCTGTCCGGTCCAAGCATCAGCTTTCTCCTGTCGATACTGGTTATCGTGGAGGAGGTGAACTGCATCATCTGCCCGACTTTCTCTGTCAGGGACATCTTCTTCAGCACGCTGTCCACCCTGCGTTCTATCGCAGCATCCTTTGCTATTGCGGACTTGGTATTGGTCTTGCTTCCGGTTTTGCACCCGTAATTCACTGTCAGCAATGCGACGGCCAGGATTACTGTTGTAGCCTTGATTTTCATAAAAAACAGAAAAAATATTAAAATAAAAACAACCTGTACCGCAAATTTAAAAAATACCCCTCCGAACTACAAGTAATCAACGATAATTTGTTGCATATTTGATGCTATGGAAAACTTGAACTCAAAAAGATATGAAGACTACAAACAAGACTGCCAGAAGAATACGGCTGGCCGAAAGAATTTTTTTCCTGACAATAATCCTGCTTATGGCGGCAGCTGTGGCCACGTGCCTAGGATGCAGATGATTTCTTTTGACGGACTTCATCTCCCTTCTCCGGCGTCCTTCTTGATTGATGTGACAGTAAGCACATCCGAACTCACCTTGAAGCGTATTTCGCAGTCGTCGAACTTCATTCCATAAATCTTGTCTGAATCATTATGGTACTGCGGACGCGGATCTTGAGAAAGCACTTCCCTAAGGGCCGGAATGTTCAATGAATATCCTTCCTCTTCCGGAAAGACCACCTTCAGCGGCTGCCACTCCCTTTCGTCCACGAAACCGTAACGGGCCCCAGGATGGGAATCAGCATAGGTCACGTAGGGCTTCACATCATAAATCGGAGTCCCATCCATAAGATCGGCTCCCAGTACGTTTATGACCGGACCGATCGGCCTTCCGTCAGCATCTTCCGCATCGAATTCGATGGATTCGATACGAACTGACGAGAGACCCAGGCTGTTTGGCCGGAAGGGAGAACGGCTTGCGAAAACCCCCACCCGCTCGTTTCCTCCCAGACGGGGAGGACGGACCGTCGGCTTGAAGGAATAATCACCGCTGTTTTCTGAGAACTCCCATATCAGCCATAGATAATCGAAGTCTTCCAATCCCCTGACCGCGTCCGCGGAACGGAACTCCGGTTCGAAAACGACACTCCCCCGGAGCCCATCAACGAGCCCCGCCTGCCTCGGTATTCCGAATTTCGTCGGGAAAGGAGAATGGAATCTGGCAATCGGAGAAATGGTCATCGGTCTATTTCAGCCCTTCCGGATCGCGATACCTAACGGTCACGCCGAAATCGTGGACAAAACTGTTCAGGCCCATCGAACCGCCGCTGTCCGGTTCTCCCCTGCGGCTGCCATCCAGCATCTCCTGAGAGATTCTCTTAAGGTCGCTGATCCTCTGGAGTGTCTCAGGATTGTCACCGTGATAGTGGCCAGGATAGAGTTTCTCGATGCCGTGACGCCTCATATAACTCTCCACCCGGGTTGTGGTGGCGAGCAAAATGGAGAAATTGGTGGTCAGGAGAAGATTTGTCGATCCGAATGCATCCCCGCTGTAGCCCCAATTCCGTCCGTCAGTCTCGAAGAAGGTGACGCTGCCGGGAGTGTGGCCGGGAGTGAATATCACTTCAATGCCGCGGCCGCCAAGGTCGAAGACCTGTCCGTCAGCGAGATAGTTGATCTTTCCCTTATAGCCCTCCATCATCTGCGGTGGTATATTGATAATGTCCGCAGCGCATATCCAGATTTCAGGGAAACAGTTGACAGCGCTTCCGGTGTGGTCAGGGTGGACGTGCGTCGCGACAAGGGTCACCGGCTTTGAGGTAATGCCGGCGACCACTTTGTCAAGGTCCTTGATTCTGGTTCCGGCATCGATAAGCAGAGCTCTTTCATCGCCTTCAATGATGTAGATCGATTCGTTGTAAACAAGGTGTCCGTTGCCTTCCCAGGTATGGTCGTCAATCTGACGGATGACGACGTCTTCGTCACGGTAAACCTCCTTCTCAATATATGAATCCTGAGTCTGCGGCTTGGGATCCAGAGGATTCCACGGAGCTGGCAGGTGAGGCCCGCCGACAGAAGCCAGAGCCTTTCCCCTGATGTAAGGGGCAGCTGCAATTCCTGCGATTCCGACGCCCATCAGTTTCAGGGCATCACGTCTTGAAATCTTTTTCATATATTCTTTTCTTTATGTCCTGTTCCTACCAGCGTACGTTGTCCCATTTGAGGGAATCAGGATTCTGCGGCTGACGTTCGTCGCACGGATGGCCGAACGCCAGGAGGCAGAGGACGGAACAGTCCCCGCCGATGTCCATAATCTCCCGGACACGATCTTCCGCCGTCTTTCCTTCATCAGCGCTCTGGCGACCCCTGATCTGGCACCAACAGCTACCCAAGCCAAGGTCCTGCGCCTGATACTGCATCGTTACAGCGGCAATCGAGCCGTCCTCAATCCACATCTCCTGCTCGTCAGGCTCTCCGCAAACTGCCACGACACAAGGCGCCGATTCGAGAAAATGCGACCCTCCGGGACGGATTGTGCTCAGCTCCCTTATGACATTCCTGTCTTCAGTGACGAAAAAACGCCATTTTCTCAGACCCTTCGCCGATGGGGACATCAATGCGGAGGCGAGAATTGTCCTGAGTTCATCCCTGCTGACAGGTTCTTCAGTGTATTTCCTGTGACTGCGGCGCAGACGCGCCAGCTCTGCAAATGATTCCATAACTGTACATTTTTTCAAATTTACACAAAAAAATCCGTATTTTCGTATTGATGACGGGTTCCAAAACATTTAAGAATTCAGTCAATTTTCAATATTTTAGTCAATTATTATCAACATCAGACCGAAAAAGCGGGACACGTTTTCACTTTAGAATTAAAAACCCTAATTTAGTGTTATATTATTTACCCGTGATATACTATACGCACAACGATTTATAAAAACCAATAAGTATTCGTATGAAAAAATCATTGTTATTTGGATTTTGCGCATTCCTTCTTTGCGCCACGTCCGCCTTCGGACAGTTCCAGAGAAGAGCGCCGGAAGTGCCCAAGGATGGACTCAAGGACACATTTAAGGACTATTTTATGGTCGGCGTAGCCGTCAATCAGAGGAATCTGGCCGATTCCGCGACAGTCGCCCTCATCAAGCGGGAGTACAACAGCATCACCGCGGAGAACGATATGAAGCCTCAGCCTACAGAGCCTGAGTACGGTCAGTTCAACTGGGAGAATGCTGACAGGATAGCGGACTTCGCCCGTGAGAACGGAATCAAACTCCGCGGACACTGCCTGATGTGGCACAGCCAGATCGGAACCTGGATGTATCAGGACAAGGACGGCAACCTTCTTCCGAAGGAGCAGTTCTATGCCAACATGAAGCATCACATCCAGGCGGTCGTCAACAGGTACAAGGACGTAGTCTATGCCTGGGACGTTGTCAACGAGGCAGTGCAGGACAGCCCAGTCTATCCAAGGCAGTCTCCTCTCCGCCAGTCCCCTATGTTCAAGATCGCCGGAGAAGAATTCATCTACAAGGCTTTCGAATATGCGCGCGAGGCCGATCCGAATGCCCTTCTGTTCTACAACGACTACAACGACGCTGAGCCTGCAAAGAGCCAGCGCATCTTCGAACTAGTGCAGAGAATGAAGGAAGCGGGCGTACCTGTCGATGGAATCGGGATGCAGGCCCACTACAACATCTACAGCCCTAGCGCAGAGGAAATCGACGCCGCCCTGACAAAGTACTCACAGGTCGTCGACCACATCCACATCACCGAACTCGACATCCGCATCAACAGCGATATGGGAGGCGGTCTCCGCTTCAACCGCGGTCAGGAGACTCCTGTAGCATCCTGGCAGCAGACCCTCCAGCAGGACCAGTACACCAATCTCTTCCGAGTTCTCCGCAAACATGCGGACAAGGTTGACTGCGTAACATTCTGGAACGTGTCTGACGCGGACTCATGGCTTGGCACAGCCAACTCTCCTCTCCTGTTCGACTCCAAGCTTCAGCCGAAGCAGGCTTATTTCGCTCTCAAGAGATTCGACCCGGCGATGGACAACCTGGTTCCTAAGGAGGACTTCGTTCCTTCTGAACTCAACCAGCCTGGCCAGGAATACCCTATGGTCAACTCAGAGGGTTTCGCGCGTTTCCGCGTGAATGCTCCAAACGCGACTTCCGTCATCGTCAGCCTTGGTCTCGGCGGCCAGGGAGGTACTGTCCTCCACAAGGGTGAGGACGGATATTGGTGGGGAACGACAGCCGGTCCGATGGACGAAGGCTTCCACTACTATCATCTCACCATCGACGGTGGAGTATTCAACGATCCGGGAACAGGAAACTTCTATGGCTCGACACGTTGGGAAAGCGGAATCGAGATTCCGGCACACGACAGGGACTTCTATGCCGAAAAGAACATTCCTCACGGAAACGTCCAGCAGGTTCTTTTCTGGTCAGAAAGCACAAACAGCCTCAAGCAGGCTTGGGTTTACACACCTCCGACATACGGTTCTTCAAAGAAGACAAAGTATCCTGTCCTCTATCTCCAGCACGGTTGGGGCGAAAACGAAACCTCCTGGCCTAAGCAGGGTCACGCAGGACTCATTATGGACAATATGATCGCCAACGGAGAGATCGAGCCTTTCATCGTAGTGATGACCTACGGTATGACCAACAACGTAACTCCTGGAGGACGCGGACTCGCAGGCTTCTCTACCAAAGATTTCGAGACAGTTCTCTGCGACGAACTCATCCCTTACATCGATTCTCATTTCAGGACCAAGACGGACAAGTTCAACCGTGCAATGGCAGGTTTGTCGATGGGAGGAATGGAGACCCACTCCATCACTCTGGCGCGTCCGGAAGTGTTCGGCTACTATGGTCTCCTCAGCGGAGGAACATATTCTCCAGACGAGATCAAAGATCCTAAGCAGGTAAGAGGCATCTTCATCGGCTGCGGAAGCAAGGAGAATCCTGACGGGGTCACGAAAGCTGCCGAAGCACTCAGGGCCGCCGGCTACAACGCCAAGTCCTATGTGTCTCCTGGCACCGCCCACGAGTTCCTGACCTGGCGCCGCTGCCTCAGGGAAATGGCTCCGATGCTCTTCAAATAGAGATGTGACTCATATACATTTTATAAATCAGGGACATCTGTGCGATGCCCCTGGTTTTTTTCTTCCAATTTCACTGATTATTTGCTTGGTATGCATTTTGTCGGTATCTTTGCCCCGTGGTAAAGGGAGAAAAAGACTTTTTGCTCAGTCTCATTCGCGACGGGCATCAGATGACAGCAAGGCAGCAGATAAAACTGGCCTTGCTGCTTAGTCTTCCCGCAATACTTGCCCAGACTTGCTCAGTACTTATGCAGTACATTGACGCAGGCATGGTCGGACGTCTCGGAGCAAACCCTTCAGCGTCAATCGGTCTCATCGCCAGCAGCACCTAGATAATGGGTGGCTTCACGGCTGGCGCCTGCAGCGGCTTCTCTGTCCAGGTCGCCCACCTCTGCGGAGCCAAGGACTACAAAGGAGCCAGAAGCGTGATGCGCCAGGGTCTTACAACCGTATTCCTTATAGGACTGCTTCTTGCCTCCATCGGAATAATTCTCTCCGGTCCACTGCCGGTCTGGCTGGGAGGAGGCAATGATATCATCGGAGACGCGACCAAGTATTTCCTCATTTTCTCAGCATTCATACCTGTCGGAGCGATCGGATGGGCGGCTAGCGCCATGCTTCAGGCCAGCGGGAATATGAAGGTGCCGAGCATAATGTTCATCGGAATGTGCGTTCTGGACGTGATCTTCAACTGGATATTCATATTCAGATGCGGGATGGGAGTCGCAGGTGCAGCCCTTGGAACCGGTCTTTCTCAAGTCGTCACCTCCGCATTCGCTGTCTGGTACGCCCTGACACAGTCCGAGGAACTCAGCATCAAGGGCGAAAGAGGGACCTTCATGCCCCAACACAGGACGGTAAGCAACGCTTGGGGAATAACCGCTCCGATGTGGCTCCAGAACATAATAATGCGAGGGGCTTATGTGATGAGCACTGTTATCGTGGCTCCGCTTGGGCCGATTTCAATAGCCGCGAATGCCTTTGCCATCACTGCGGAGAGCCTGTGCTATATGCCTGGTGCAGGAATTGAAGAGGCGACCACTACATTGATCGGACAGAGCCTTGGAGCGAAAAGAAGGGACATCGCAAAGAGATTCGCAAGGATAACCATGCTGATGGGTGCCGGAATAATGAGCGCGCTGGCTGTGCTTATGTACATTTTCGCGCCACAGATGATGGGACTTTTGAGCATAGACCCGGAAGTTGTCGCGCTTGGAGCCAAGGTGCTCAGGATAGAAGCGTTCGCAGAGACGATGTATGCCTTCTCCATGGTCGGCTACGGCGCCTGCGTGGGCGCTGGAGACACGATGATGCCAAGCGTGATGAACTTCTGCAGTATGTGGATCGTCAGAATCGGCCTGGCGCTGATACTGACTCCGATTCTCGGCCTGGAAGGCTACTGGATTGCGATGTGCATAGAACTCAACGTCAGAGGTATCCTGTTCATCTGGCGCTTGAAGGGTGAAAGATGGATGAAGGATCGTTCCCTCTCCCTTTCCAAGATTTAGAAAAAGATACAATTATGGAAAAGATAACAAATCAGGAGTTCGGCGGCGAGAGACCGCTTTACAACAGACACGATCTCTATCTTGAGAACGTCAAGATCAAAGCCGGAGAGTCCGGTCTTAAGGAAACATCAGGCATAACCTGTGTGAATTGCCGTTTTGACGGCAAATACCCTCTTTGGGAATGCGACGGATTCGTTGTCAGGAACAGTCTGCTGACCGTCGGAGCCCGCTCCGGTATATGGTACTCCAAAAACGGAGAGATGTATGACACCATCATAGACGCTCCGAAGACCTTCCGCCGCGTCAAAGGCATCAAACTGCGCGACTGCTGGATCCCTGGCGGTTCAGAGACTTTCTGGGACTGCAGCGACATCGACATAGAGGACTGCGTCATCGAGCGGGCGGACTATGTCTTTATGCACTGCGAGAACATCAGGATGAAAAACGTCAATCTCCAAGGCAACTATGGCTTTCAGTACGCCAGGAATGTGGAAATCCGCAACAGCGTGCTGAACTCAAAGGATTCATTCTGGGAGTCGGAAAATGTCACGATATACGACTCAGTCATCAACGGCGAATACCTTGCCTGGTACGGCAAGAACATCAGGCTCGTCCGCTGCCACATCAAGGAGACCCAGCCTCTCTGTTATGTAGAAGGGCTAATCCTCGAAGACTGCACCTTTGACAGCGATGCCGATCTGGCTTTTGAATATTCTTCCGTGGAAGCGACGATCAAGGGCGCGGTGACTTCAATAAAAAACCCGCGCACGGGGCATATCCGCGCGGAATCTGTCGGAGAAATCATACTCGACTCCAACATCAAGGGTCCCGGCGACTGCGTCATCACCACCTTTTGACATACCATTACATAGTCAAGGTAATCTCACCAGACGACACAAAAAGGCCCTGCAAAAATCTGCAAGGCCTTTAAAGTGGTGTCGGGAATTTATGAACCCTGTTCCAACTGAGTTTCGAGACATCACCAAAAACGGCCCTAACTGATTTATTTTCAACAAAGTTTGTTTCTTAACGGATTTCTACGTATCTTTGTGTGTAGTAAAAACCGTGTCGGAAACCGTGTCGGCATACCTACCGGAAAAAACGCAGTAGAGCGCCTTCTAACACGTGTTTTCAGCTGGCGTAACTGTCAAAGAACACGCAAATATAAGAAATTGAATGAAATAAACCAAATATATGCCCTCAACGGACCGTAAATATAGCTACTCAGGTGCCTGGAAGCCACCGTGTCGGTATGCAAAAATGACCGTGTCGGCAAGAGAAATAACCCCTGCTTAAAAAATACAACCCCAGTATGAAAGCAAGATTCAATCTTAAGCCATAGAAAAACAAAGCAGGAGAGTGCCCCATAAGGGTTTCGCTCTTCATCCGTGGCACTCGTATCCAGCAGAGCATCGGGTACACTGTTGCACCAGAAAAGTTTGATGTCGAAGCCCAGCTCGTCGCCAAAGGGTACAAGAATGCAGCCGGCCACACCGGTGCGGAGATCAACAGCCGCATGGGTAAAATTGTCAGCCACTTCTCCGATTACGAACTCACCCTGTCGGAAGTTCCCACCGTTCCTCAGCTCACGGCCAAGTTAAAGAAAGTCCTCTATGCCAGCGACGTCCACCTGGCCGAGCTCCACAAAAGAAACAAAGACAATGACGCCCTGAAGCAGAAAGCCGAGGACGCCAAAGGTGAAGCCCTGGAGAAACTTGCACCCTCGGCCTACAGTTATGTCGATGAATTTCTAAAGGCACGCGCACGCGAAGTCAGCTGGACCGTCGAGACCGCCAAGGCAAACAACACCTTCAAGAACCAGCTGGGGAAATTCAACAAGCAGTGCTCCCTGAGCTACTTTGACAAAGAAGGCCTTGCCGCCTACGTGGAATTCCTCCGCTTCAAGCTGGAGCTGGAAGACAGCTCCGTCCGCAAGAAGTACAAGAATCTCGCGGTCTTCCTCAACTGGTGCCAGGCCCACGGATACGCCCACCTTCCCGACGTGGCCACCTATCACCCCGTCTTTAAGGTTCTCGCCAAACCTGTCATATTCCTGACGCACGACGAGCTCCTAAAGCTCTACAATTACCAGGTTCCCAAGTCCGGCGAGAAAATCAAACTCAAGGACATGTCTGGAAAGGAATACGAAAAAGAAGTCAAAGAGCCCGGCGCCATGGCCAAGACGCGAGACCTCTTCTGCTTCTGTGCCTTTACCAGCCTCCGCTACTCCGACATGGCCAACCTTCACAA
>CAYFVE010000022.1:9158-13167 GCA_964346605.1 uncultured Muribaculaceae bacterium
ATATTTTAATCCTTTGTTTGTTTCACCATCCAATCACAAATACGATATCCAGGACGGTTCCATCTCCGTTGTCACCCAGAAGACCAACGCCCGTCTCAAGATCAAGCTCAACACCTACGCCCAGGCCATCCTGGACAAATACAAAGACCAGCATTTCCCCGGAGATCTCGCACTGCCGGTCATCAGCAATCAGAAGATGAACCAGTACCTCAAAGAGATCTGCGAGCTCTGCGGCTTCAATGACCCCATCCACATCACCGGCTTCCGCAAGGGCCGCCGCTACGACATCACCGTCCCCAAATACTCCGAAATCACTACCCACTGCGGCCGCAAGACCTTCATCTGCTTCATGCTCTCCATCGGCATCGCGCCCCAGGTTGTGATGAAGTTCACCGGCCACGCCGACTACAAATCCATGAAGCCCTACATCGACATTGCCGAAAAAGCAAAGACCGACGCCATGGACGCCATGGAAAAGGCACTTGGAGAATAGATTTCGACAATTTTACCCGGAAACATGGCTGAATTTGGAAAATTTTACCCATCTTTGTAGTAAATAACACTTAGAAATGGAAAAAAATACCCAACTACCCGAAATCTTAATCGCATCATCCGACAAGAAAATGTCGGCCATGATTACGCGTCTCAAGAAGGAGGAGAAGTTACATAAGATAGCATCTCGCGTCTATACAACAAACCTGGCGGATACTCCGGATAACATTGTCCGGCGCAATTTGTACAAAATTATTGGTCAGTTATATCCAGGCGCTCTGATAAGCCATCGTTCGGCCTTTGAGCTCCGGCCGTCCGCCGATGGTCATTTCTATCTGACTTACGCATACACAAAGAACATCTCGTTGCCTGGTATTACTCTGCACCTCGTGGCCGGTCCTAAACCCCTCGAGAAAGATATTCCTTATCTGGATGGTCTTTACATCTCCAATCCTGCGCGGGCCTACTTGGAAAACCTCCAGTTAGGTTATGTCAGAAATGGAGTCTCTAAGTGTATTCCTCAAGCCCAACTGGAAGAGAGACTTGAAAAGAAATTGTTGGCCAATGGCGAAAAGGAACTGAATCGTCTACGTGATGAGGCCCGTGAGATATACAGGCAATTGCAGTTAGAGAACGAATTCAAATTACTTGACAAGATTATTGGTGCCATTCTTTCTACAAGGGAGGCCGAAGTACTGAAAGGCGATTCTGCCAAGGCCTGGGCTGCAGGAGAGCCGTACGATTCAGAGAGAATCAGTCTGTTCAGCACGCTGTATGAGCATCTTTCTCAAAAAGAATTCAAGCACTACACAGACATCAATACCTCAGATTCTACCTATAAGAATTTTGCTTTCTTCGAGAGTTATTTCTCCAACTACATCGAAGGAACCGAGTTCGAAGTTGAGGAAGCCAAACAAATTGTGGATACCGGAGTGGCGCTCCCCACAAGAGACGAAGACAGTCATGACGTCCTAGGCACCTTCTACATCACTTCAAACCGGAAAGAGATGGGCATTTTACCCAAAGATCCGAACGACCTGATTAACATCCTCCAGCGCCGCCATTCAATCCTTCTGTCAGCACGACCCACCAAGACGCCCGGGCTATTCAAAGAGCAGAATAACAAGGCCGGCAACTCTCACTTCGTCGATTATCGCCTTGTACGCGGCACATTGAAGAAGGGGTTTGAGATTTATAATGCCATTCAGGACCCCGTTGCCAAGGCATATTTCATCCTGTTTATGATCAGCGAGGTTCATCCTTTTATGGATGGAAACGGTCGTATCTCCCGTATCATGATGAATGCGGAACTGACGGCTGCTGGTATGCCCAAGATTATTATCCCCACTGTATACCGTATCGATTACATCGATGCATTGAAGCGCCTGTCTCAAAACGGAGAGCCCGCGACCATCATCCGCGCCATGGAGAGAGTGCGTCTATGGAGTAGCGGACTTGACGGCTCCGATTACGATGCGCTTAGGGCATATCTGGAACAGTGTAACGCATTCCGTGACGAGCAGGAATATATCTTGAAGTTATAGATTTCGACAATTTTACCCTGAAATCCGCCTGAATTTCGACAAATTTACCGAAAGAAGCGTAAAAATAGCTCTGAAAATAGAAAAAAATATTTTTTATTTTTTTTCGGCCTCTCAGCTCCCTGAGGGGCCTTTGTTGATAACTTTTTCCTTACACCCTGCAAAACTCCCTTGCACTTCAGATTACAAAATCTTAAATTTGCAATGGAGATTTCTACCACTTCAAAACTACTCGACCAATGAGAACCAAGACGGCGAATATCATCAAGTCGCCGGTGGCCACTACGCAGCGGGCCGCCGCGTTCCCGTCTGCGCCTGGCCCAGTGCCGAGGTATCTCCGGAAGGTCAAATAACCCATAGGCTCCCGCAAGGGAGCACTACCAACCGCCCTCCCGAGACCTCGCCGCCCCGGGAGGGCTTTTTGCCGCCATAACAAAAACCAAACAACTGATAATCAATGTACTAAGACCAGAGTAAATCCTGTGGACCGAATCGAAAGCATATCAGGGCTCATGCGCTCCTATATGAACAGATCGTCAAATGCGAAGCCGGAAGGGCCGGAACCTGCCCTTGGACATCCCGCTTCCCAGCACCTGAAGCCGATTCTATTTCCAACCCCGAGCCCACAAAAGAAACCCGCTGAAAATCAGCAAGGCCTTTAAAGTGGTGTCGGGAAGAATCGAACTGCCGACACATGGATTTTCAGTCCATTGCTCTACCATCTGAGCTACGACACCATTATTTGCGAAAGGATGTTTCCTTTTCGGGAATGCAAAGATAGGCAAAATTAGTTTGTCTGCAAATTTTTTTTCCAAGAAAATGCAAAACTCTTTTCAGGCATAGGGAAATTGGCTAAATTCGCAAAGTATGTCACAGAGACGCTACATACAGGTTCTTCTCCCGCTCCGTCTGGAATGGGAGCCTTTCTACTATTATGAAGGCACGGAAGACCTGAAGACCGGGGACCGTGTCAGGGTGGACTTCGCCGGCAATGAATATGTCGCCGCAGTGACAACCCCTGACGCCGAAGAGGGGGCCGACAAGGTCGGAATGAGCAGAATAAAGCCTATAAACGGCCGTGCAGAAGGGCTGGCGCCTGTTTCTTTCGAAGAAATAGCACTGTGGAGAAAGGTGGCTGAGTATTATATGTGCACGGTCGGAGAGGTGTTCAAAGCCGCCTACCCTGTCCAGAAAGTCGCTGAAGAGGAAATCAAGGCCAGGATGGATGCCGCTATGGCCGATCGCCTGGAAAAAAAAAGAATCAAGGAGGAAGGGGAACGGGCAAAGCTCAGGGAACGCGTCCTCAGAAAAGAAGACCAGCTCTCAAAAGCACACTCCGAGGCCACAAGGCAACGCTATCGGCTGGAACTTGATTCCCTCCGCGCTTCACTGGCTTCACTGTCCTGCCCCGGTAACACCCGAATCGCGGCTTCGGAATCGAAAACAGAGATCTTTTCGGGACAGATATCCTCCCGGAATCCCATCACCTTGTCAGAAGCGCAAGAGGAGGCATTTTCACAGATCAAAGGAATATTCAACCGTAACAAGCCGGCCCTGCTGCACGGAGTGACCGGAAGCGGAAAGACCGAAATATACCTCCGGCTGGCCCAGGAGACACTCTCACAGGGTAAGAACGTCCTGTATCTGGTTCCCGAAATAGCACTAAGCAGGCAGCTTGAAGAGCGGATCGGAAGCATCTTCCCGGAAGAGTTGCAGGTTTTTCATTCAGGAGAAACCGCAGTTCATAAAAGGAAGGTGGCAAGTTCCATCCGAAGCGGCCGGTACATCGTTCTCGGAACCAGAAGCGCCTTATTCCTGCCCCACAAGGAACTTGGACTGGTCATTATCGATGAAGAGCAGGACAGTTCCTACAAGCAGGACAACCCCGCGCCGAGATACAGCGGAAGAGAAACCGCAATCATGATTGCAGGCATCTTCGGGGCAAGAGTGATCCTTGGGTCTGCGACCCCCTCCCT
>CAYFVE010000022.1:13177-21889 GCA_964346605.1 uncultured Muribaculaceae bacterium
CTCCCTGGAGTCCCTCTACAACTGCGGCGCCGGCCGATATGGCCTGGTCAGACTAAGGAAAAGATTCTACGATGCGGAAGACTCGGATGTAGAGATTATCGACACGATCGCAGAGCGCAGGAAGAACGGAATGGTAGGGGATTTCTCCAGAAAACTCATAGACCGTATCAGCGAACGCCTGTCCCTCAAGGAGCAGGTGATTGTTCTGCGGGAGCGAAGAGCCTTCTCCCCAATGGTCCAGTGTCAGGAATGCGGATATGTTCCGAAATGCTGCCGCTGCAATGTCAGCCTTAGCCTGCACAAGCGTCCGGATGGTACTGAAAGACTTGTTTGCCACTATTGCGGAATGGTCCTGGAATATACCGGGATCTGCCCGGAATGCGGTGGCGGCCTTAAGCCTCTGGGCTCCGGAACCCAGAAGATTGAAGAAGAAATAGGAAGACTCTTTCCCGGTGCCAGAATAGCCCGCCTTGACAGCGATACCGCCCAAAGGAGGAAGGATGAGACAGAAATCATCCGCAGATTCGAGAAAGGCGGAATAGACATCCTAGTGGGCACAAGGATAGTAGCCAAAGGATTCGACTTCAGCGGACTTACTTTGGTAGCTGTCATCCAGGCCGACTCCATTCTTGGACAAGAAACCTACAGAGCCGACGAACTAGGACTTCAACTTCTGGAGCAGTTCCGCGGAAGGAGCGGCCGGAGAGGAGAAAAAGGACTCTTTGTCATCCAGACCTCACAGCCGGAACACCCCGTGTTCCAAAGTCTTGAGGGAAGACTCGACGAGAGAGACGCGGCAGACCGCCTCCTTGCTGAAAGAAAGCTTTTCGGCTACCCCCCATATTCAAGAGTCATCGGGGTCATAATCAAGGACCGCAGCCTTCCGCGCGTCGAACTGATGAGCAGGGAGCTGGCAGGAACTATGAGGGCTTCAGGGATGTCCTCGTCCTCGAAGGTCATCGGGCCGTACTCCCCCTCAGTGGACAAGGTCTCGAACCAGCACATCCGGCGCATAAGGATTCTTCTTCCGAAAGACCGCAACCTTTCCTCCAACAAAACTGCTCTGGCAAAAGCCGTTGGGAAGTTTGAAAAGGATAGGAAGTATCAGGGGCATATATCTTTGGACGTGGACCCTGTTTGATTACCTGAGTTTTTTGATTAAATTTGTTGTTTGAATCAAAGTCACTTTTATGGGAAAAGTCATAGCAATAGCCAATCAGAAGGGCGGAGTGGGAAAAACCACTACGGCCATCAATCTCGCAGCCTCCCTGGCAGTCCTTGAGAAAAAGGTCCTCATCATAGACGCCGACCCGCAGGCCAACACGACATCCGGCCTCAATTTCTCTCCGGACAATGATCAGAAGAGAACTATCTACGAGGTGATGATTGGCTCTATCAACATCACTGACGCCCTGATCCAGACCGAGATTCCCGACCTTCAGATGGTCCCCTCCCACATAAATCTGGTCGGAGCCGAAATCGAAATGATCGACACTCCGGACAGGGAGTCCATCCTGAAGAATTGTCTCGCTCCGATCAAAGACCGGTACGACTATATTGTCATAGACTGTTCTCCTTCCCTTGGATTAATCACCATCAACGCCCTGACGGCCGCTGATTCTGTTATGATTCCAGTCCAGCCGGAATTCTTCGCCCTCGAAGGACTGGGCAAACTCCTTCAGACAATCCGTCTCGTCCAGAGCGGAGTCAACCCTTCCCTGACCATAGAAGGTTTCGTCGTAACGATGTTCGACGGCAGGACTAAGGTTCACGCACAGGTGGTGAATGAACTGAGGGAGCATTTCAAGGATATGGTGTTCAAGACAATCATCCAGCGCAGCATCCGGCTCAGCGAAGCCCCATCGCACGGCAAGCCTATAATCCTTTACGACGTGGTCAGCAATGGCACGTCGAACTATATGAATCTCGCAAAGGAAGTACTGGAAAAGAACGAAAACTAAGATGAGCAGCAACAAGCAGGAAAGCAGACTCGGGAAAGGACTCAGCGCCCTTCTTGGCGACCTGGCGGTCAACGGACCGGAAAGGAAGCCGGTAGGCTACATAAACAAGGAAATCGCCGGAGCCAAGCCGGTGCAGGACTACGGAGACGTCCTCCGTATTCCGGCGGAACTGATAGAACCGAATCCGTACCAGCCCAGAATGGCGTTCGACAACGATGCACTTGAAGAGTTGGCCGAATCAATCAGGACCTTCGGTCTCATCCAGCCCATATCCGTCAGGAAGCAGCCTGACGGCCGCTATCAGATCATCAGCGGAGAGCGCAGATTCCGCGCGTGCAGACTCGCCGGGATGGAAATCATTCCTGCATACATACGGACTGCAGACGACCAGGGAATGCTCGAAATGGCGATTGTGGAGAACATCCAGCGCCAGGACCTGGACCCTATCGAAGTGGCGATGAGTTATCAGCGGCTGATGGACGAGTGCGAACTCACTCAGGAGAAGATGGCCCAGCGCGTAGGAAAGAAACGCGCCTCTGTCGCCAACTATCTCAGGCTTCTGAAACTCCCGACCAAGGTTCAGCACGACCTTAAAGAGGGTCTGATATCTACCGGTCACGCCAAGGTCATCCTCGGAATAGAGGACACGCATCTGCAGGAACTTCTCTGCGACCTCGTGATCAAGGAAGACCTTTCCGTACGTCAGCTGGAAGAGAAGGTGCATTCTCTCGGCAGGGAAAAGGGAAAGCCGCAGGCTTCGAAGACTCAGGACCTTCCTGAGGATTATTACCGTGTTCTTGAGCGTATCGGCAAGTTTTTTGATAACAGCATCAGTTTGAAGCGCACTTCCAAGGGAAAAGGAACTATGACGATCAGATTCAGTTCCGACGCGGAGGTGAGCCGGTTCCTCAAGGCCCTTGAGGAATCGAACATCTAAGTGTTGTTATGAAGGATCTGCTTCTTAAAGTATCAGTAATACTGGCCGTCATGGCTTCTTTTTCCATTGCGGCGAAAGCCCAGTTCAAGGAAGAGGCCTTCAGCCAGTCATACGTGGACCCGTCCGACACGACCGGCAAGGGAGAAGTGGACCAGATGTGGACCTTCAAGGAATTTTTCAACGGAGTCGCAAAGCACGACTCCACCCTGAGGATCGGCTCCCTTTTCGCTGGTTCGACTGTCTTCATCGGAGCAGAGCAGTTCTACAACAGGCAATACTGGAAGATTCCGGTGATTTATGCCGGACTAGGATCCGCCATCGGAATGGGATTGCACTACAGGGGGCAGTACAAGGACTCCCAAAAGGCTTATGACGAAGCGTTCGCGCTTGACCCTGAGACCACCCTGAAAGTTGACGAAGACGCCGGGAAGAAGGCCAGGGCGATGTTCGCCGCCGCCGGCCTGATCTACTGGGGAGCTCTGATGGACGGAGTCATAACCTACAAGAAGGACGTTAAGAGCCAGCCCGGAAAAGCCACCCTTTACTCGATACTCCTACCAGGGCTCGGACAGTGTTACAACGGAGAGTACTGGAAAGTACCGATCTACTGGGGAGCCCTGATCGGATCCTACCACTACTACACGGTAAACGAGCGCAACTACAAGAGATACAAACGAATACACAACGAAGCGACAGCTTCGGACGGGACCTACACTGGAGTCATCCCTGCAGAACGTGCGCTCTATTTCCGAAATGTCTTCAGACGTTTCAGAGACTATTCCGTTGTAGCCATCGCCGGCAGTTATCTCCTACAGGTGATAGATGCCAACGTTTTCGCCTATATGGGGGACTTCGAGGTCAACGACGATCTCTCGATGAAGATCTCCCCCACCGTCATCTCCCCATATAATGAATATGCCTTCAACACCTCCAGTGGCGCGGTTCCGATGAGCGGCAGTTACTTCAGCAGCTATTCATTCGGCCTCAAGTTAGGGCTCACCTTCTAAACTACAGACTACACGGAATGAAACTCAAGTCAATAGCGGTACTCGCGATAATAACCTCGCTTGCCTTCATCTTTCCTGCGGAAGCTGAAGCGCAGATATTCCAGAACCTGAAGATAAGAAAGGAGAACACGGAGCTCCGAAGCACGATCGATTCCCTGAAAAAGGAAGTCGAGGCCCTCAGGGCTGAGAATATTATGAGGGACAGCATCGCGAATGAAATGCTGGACATCTATGAGGAGAATGAAGACAAAGGCGCCGCTGGTCTGAACCCAGAAGACTACAGTCCAGAAATCACTGACAGCCTTCTCAGCCTATGGTACGTCCACCGCCAGGTGAACAGGGACATTGCGGAGGAACAGTACGATATGGACTCAATCCGATTCGACTCCAACGTTTCCGATGACGTCATGAAGGAAAGGCTGGAAAAGATTAACTCCTTCATCACCCTGCCCTACAACGAGACTGTCAGGAACTTTATGGTCCTCTATTCTGAGAAGATGCCGACAAAGATGAACAACATCCTTGGCCTTTGCCAGTACTATATGCCGATCTTTGAAGAAGTCTTCAGCCAGTACAACCTCCCCGAAGAACTCAAGTACGTGGCCATCATCGAGTCTGCCCTGAACCCTACAGCCGTCTCAAGAGCGGGCGCGAAAGGAATGTGGCAGTTTATGACTCTGACGGCGAAGAGCTATGGTCTTGAAATCAACTCCTATGTGGATGAGCGGCTCGACCCTTTCAAGTCTTCCGACGCGGCGGCCCGCTATCTTGAGGACTCCTACAGGCTTTTCGGAGACTGGAATCTCGCGATTTCCTCCTACAACTGCGGTCCGGGCAACATCAACAAAGCCATCCGGAGAAGCGGCAGGAGAGACTTCTGGTCAGTCTATGAATACCTTCCAAAAGAAACACGCGGCTACGTTCCTGCCTTCGTAGGAGCGATGTATGCGATCAAATACGCCAAGGAATACGGCCTTTCCCCTACCGGAGTGGAGATGCCGGTCCAGGTGGATACTTTCGAGATACGAAGGAACCTGCATCTTGGGCAGGTCAGCGATCTCTGCGGCATACCTATGAATGTTCTTAAAAACCTGAATCCCCAGTATATCCAGGACATCATACCAGGTGACAGCAAGACCTACGTCCTCCGGCTTCCGTTCAACTACACCAGCAGTTTCATCGAGCACGAAGATTCTGTCTATACCCATAGGAAGGAAGAGTTCTTCAACCCTCAGACCATTGCCAACGTGAAGGAAAGTTCCTCGGCTTCATCAGGCGGTACAGGGACAAGGATCTCTTACAAGGTCAAGAGCGGCGACTCATTGGGAAAGATTGCTTCACGCAACAATGTCACCGTCAGCCAGCTTAAGAAGTGGAACCACCTGAACAGCGACAAAATCAGGATAGGTCAGAGACTATACATCTACAAAGCGGGTGCCGCCCCTTCATCAGCAGGAGCATCCAACACCTCGTCCAACGTCAGTCAATCATCTGCAAAGAATCCTTCAACAGTGGTGACCTACACTGTCAAAAGCGGCGATTCGCTCTACAAGATCGGAAAGAAGTACGGTGTCTCGGCGGATGAGATAATGAAGTACAACGGCATCAGCTCCAAGATTTCAGTGGGACAGAAAATAAAAATCCCGGCGAAATAGTCTCTGCCGGGATCCGTATTCATTTTCAAGAGCGTGCCTAACACTTGTCCATCAAAGAGAAGATGCGTTCACGCACATCATCGATTTTTCCTGCGCCGTCAATCTCGTGGTAACGGCCGTCTTGCTTATAGAAATCAATGAGCGGTTCAGTCTTGTCGTGATAGGTCTTGATACGGTTTGCTATGGTCTCGTCCTTTGCATCATCGGCACGGCCTTCAATGGCAGCCCTATGCTTGATGCGGTCCTTGATCATCTCGTCCGGAATCATCAGCGAAACCACTGCAGTGACCTTCCCACCTGTCTTTGAAAGCATCCCGTCAAGGGCTTTGGCCTGGGCTATGGTTCTTGGGAAGCCGTCGAGAAGGAACCCCGAAACTCCCTTGACAGAATTGAATTTATTCTCGATCATACCTTCAACGACCTCATCAGGAACGAGTTCTCCCGCATCGATAAGTGCCTTGGCCTTAAGACCGAGCTCAGTGCCTTTTGCGATCTCTCCACGAAGAAGCTCTCCCGTAGAGATGTGGCATAGGTTATACTTCTCCACCATTGCGCTGGCCTGGGTGCCTTTACCTGCTCCCGGAGGGCCGAAAAGAATGTAGTATTTCATATCTGTGTCCAAAACGTAAATATCCTTGATGTTTCTGCCCAGGCCATCGTAGTCGAGACCGAATCCGACGATGAAGTCGTTCGGAATCCTCATCGCCACATAGTCGATCGGGATATTCTCTTTGTAACTGTCAGGCTTCAGGAGCATCGTGCAGACTTTCGACCTTTTCACTCCCTTCTCTTCCAGAATCCTCTTCAGATCCACGATCGTCCTGCCTGAATCCACGATGTCCTCTACGATGATCACGTCCCTGTCCTTGACATCTCCAGTCAAACCCATAACCTCTCGGACAGTGCCTGTGGATTCGGTGCCGACATAGGATGACAGCTTGATGGATACAATCTCACACTTGAAGTCGAGCCTCTTCATCAATTCAGCGGTGAATAGAATCGAACCGTTCAGCACACAGAGCAGGATAGGAACCTCTTCAGAGTCAGCATAATCCCTGTTCAGTTTATTCGCCACTTCATCGATGGCGGATTCAATCTTGTCGTAATCAATGAACGGCTTGAAAGTTTTGTCGTACAATCTGACGTTGCTCATATTGGCTGTAGTGTTTTTGATATATCATACAAAAATAGCATAATCCTGATAAAAAATAGAAAAAACACGCATACGTTTTTTATACTTCGTTCATTTCCCAAAAAACTTCCAATATCTTTCGGGTAAGAAGCAATCTTAGACCGACTATGGACTTCAGACCAGCAGTTACCCTTATTACCATTATCTCATCATTGTTCGTCGGTTTTTTCCCTCCGGCATCCGCCCAGACTGACGAACAGATGCGCGCCATTGTACTTCTAAGCGGAGTGTCCTCAGAAGAAGAACTGGAGGAGCAGGATGTCGAGCGATTCTGCAGATTCATCTCAAACCCACTGGAGATAAATCTTGTTTCAAGGTCAAGGATGATTTCCAGCGGCCTTATGAGTCCGTACCAGATTGCCAGCTTGAATGATTACCGCTCCCGGAGCGGAGACGTGCTATCCTTCGCGGAGCTCGCATCAATCGAAGGATTCGACAGGGAATATGTGGCCTCGCTCCGGAACTTCATCTCCCTCAAGAGCAATTCAATCCCCGGGCAGCCCTTCAAGGACACACTGATTTTGAAGCAAGAGGTCACGGCAAGTGCGGCCGGAAGGGGGAAGGACTTGAACTACGGCATTAAACACAGGATTAGAATCGGTGAATACGCCGAATCGTCCCTTACCGCAAGGACTACGTACGATGACAACAGCCTCCTGCCGCCGTCAACCTGGTCTTTGAACGCTACGTTATATGGCAGGCGCTGCCTGGGCAAGGCTATAATTGGAGACTTCAACGCCCGTTTCGGACAAGGCCTTGTCCTATGGAGCGGAATGACCCTTTCGGGGTATTCCGGAGGCACATCCTTCTGCCGGCGGGCAAACGGAATCAATCCCTCATATTCATACTCCGGTGCCGGCAGTCATCGAGGTGTCTCCGCGGATTTTCAATTCGGCAGGTTCGTCCTGTCTTCCTTTGCATCGTTTCCCGGGCTGAGAGAATGGTGTGAAAACGGAAAGCCTCCGCGCATCTGCGTGATGCCGGGCGCGAACATAGCCTGGTACGGCCGCGACGGCCGGATTTCAATTACAGGGGTCTTCGAATCTCCGGTAAATGTGCCGGACGGTGCACGCTCCCCCAGGCTGTCAAAGGAGGCAGTTTCTTTCGACTTCCGCTGGAACATCAAGGGTTCAGATTTTTTCGGTGAAGCTGCGAGGGAATTTACGTCGGAGAAGACATATTCAGTCATAGGAGCGGCGGTTCCGTTGGTCGAGGACCTCAGACTCAATGCCGTCTTCCGAAACCGACCTGAGGACAAAGGGATGGCTGCAGGACTTGAGTGGCATTCCGCAGTGCTGACAGCCGACTGTATGGCAAAGGAAAACGGGAAGCAGTGGAAATTCCTGCTGAAGCTTCCACTTCAGGTCGGGAAAACGATGGTCTTGTCTCTTCGAGGCACAGAAAGAATCCGTTCGTACGAACCGTATCTGAAGTACAGAACCGGCCTACGTTTAGACCTTGACTATTCAAGTGCAGGGATATCCGCCCGTTACGGAGAAGACGAGGGCAATGCCTGGAAATGGCGCGCGCGGGTGGAGGGACTTCTGTGCAAGACTATGGCCGGGCTGACATACCTTGAAGGAGGGAGAAAGACCGGAAAGATCAGCGCCTTTCTCCGTGGCACAGTATTCATTATCGACAATTGGGATGACCGGATATACTCCTATGAGAGGGATGCACCCGGCAATTTCAATGTTCCCGCCTATTATGGCCGGGGCTTCTCCCTTTCCGCCGTCGGCGCTTCAAAGTTCACCTTCGGACACAGGCGGATCAATGTGCTCAAACTGTATTTCCGAGCCTCGACAACCCACTACACCTTCATGAAATCCCCAAAACCGTCACGTACGGAATTGAAAGTCCAATGTAGTTATAGCATCTGAGGAAAAATCCGTATATTACGAAAATTTTTTAGACGTAATGAGATACCACGGAAAAGCTGTCAGCTTTATGGCGGCTCTTA
>CAYFVE010000022.1:21899-26652 GCA_964346605.1 uncultured Muribaculaceae bacterium
TGACCGTTACCTCTGGCGCGGTTAAGACAAGCGCGCAGATCGTTATATCTTCTGATTTGTTTCAGCGCACTTCCTTTTCACTCAAGGCTGAAGTCCGTGATTCCCTGACCAAGGAGCCGATTGCTTTTGCATCGGTTTATCTCCATCATCCGAAGGACACTGTCATCACTAATTTCGCCCTGACCGACACTCTGGGCAAGGTCGAAATAAAAGAAATCGCCAGAGGCGACCACAAGGTCTGTGTGGAGTATATGGGATACAAGCCATATTTAAAGACCTTCTACATCAACAAGGATATGGAAATCCCCGTAATTGACCTCCAGCCGGACCCGAACTTTCTGGAAGCCGCGAAGGTCACTGCCATAATGAATCCAGTGGAATTCAGGCAGGACACCATCATCTACAACGCCGCCGCCTTCCATACCCTGTCCACTGACAACCTTGCGGCGCTTCTACGGAAGATGCCGGGGGTCGAGGTTGAGAAGGACGGTACAGTGAAAGTCAACGGAAAGGCGGTGGACAGAATCACTGTCAACGGAAAAACCTTCTTTATGGGAGACAACAAGGCCGCGCTTGACAACCTTCCCGCCAAGGTTGTTGACAAGATCAAGGTAATGGACAAGGATTCAAAATCATCCGGGTTCAGCGGAATAAAGGACACCGACAAAGAGAAGGTGATGGACGTTGAATTAAAGGAAGAGTACAAGAAAGGCTTCTTCGGCAATGTCAAAGTCGGTGGCGGAACAAGCATTCCGGGAAAAGACGACAATGAATATATCGAGCATAAGGATGTCCTCTTCAACTCCTCCGCAATGCTTTCCGCCTATGGAGAAAAAGACCAGATGACGCTTATCGGCAGCGCCAAGAACTACAACGATCCAGGAGCCGGAGCGGTCATTGTCTTCTCCGACATCTCAGAAATGACTTCAGCCCAGATAGACTTAGGCAGCGGAATAACCAGTAACTGGCAGATCGGCTCAAACATCAATTCCGACAGGATCAAGGGGATGGAAACTACAGCGTCCGTCTCATTGACAGGGTCCCGCAACGACATCCGCAACAGATCTGACAGAACGACCTGGCAATCTATGGGCGATCTTTTCGACACTTCACGCAATATTCAGGACATCGACAGCAGACGATTCATAGGCCATCTCCTGTTTGAGAATAAAGACAAGAAGAAATATAATTTCTATCTTGAGACTTCCATGAACTACGGCCACACCACAAGCAATTCAGACGGATCTTCCTCCAGCTCCTTAAACGGTATGGAAATGAACCGTGCGACATCACATTCAATGGCGTATTCCCGTTCTTTGAACGTAGGCCTCTCCTCATCTTTCGGAATAAAGGAGTTAGGCGGCAACAGCCGCAGGTCCCTTACCTTCAACGCAGAAATCAGCGGAAGCACCAAAGATGGCAGATCTTCCGATTTTTCTGACACCTGGTATGCAGCCAGCGGGACCAACACTGTACGCGACCTTTTGTATGACAACGACGGTTGTGGACGTTCAATGAGCGCTGAAATAGGTTATGTTGAACCTCTTGCGGAAAATCTGGCCGCGCGTATTACGGACAAAGTGTCCTATTCTTCCTCATCCGATACCAAGGAAGCCACCAACGGATCTGACGGTTCCTATAATTCATACTACTCTTCCTATACCAGGAACAACTACTTGTCAAACCTGTCATCACTCCTGCTTCAGTACAACAAGGGAAGAACCAACATCCAGGCTGGGGCAAGGCTCAATATGTACAAGAACGAAACCTTCGCCCACTCGTTCGAAATGGACACCGAGACAGGTGTTGATGTATGGGAAACTGTCGTTTCTCCATACATCAATGCCAATGTGCCGATAGGCGATAAAACTTCTTTCAACCTCTACGTCAACTTCAACACGCAGAAACCCAGCGCATCAAACATCACTCCTGCCTTCAACATAATCAATCCTACCAGAATCACCGCCGGCAACATCTACCTGAAGCCTGCCACAAGTACATCCACGACTTTCACCATCAACGGTTTCGGCAAGATTTCCTGGAATTTCTACATTTTGGGTTCAATCAATTCGAACCAGCCGGTTTCAGCCATCTGGTTCGACGAAAGCAGCATACGCTATTCAGTCCCTGTCAACACAAGGAAGCCTTCGGGCATTGCCAACACATACCTATACTTAAGACTGCCTGTCACGAAAAACGGCAAACTCAGTTTAAGCTACACCAGTAATCTGAATTACACCGTAACCACAAGCTACCAGAGCAAAGGCATATTTTCAGGTATTGACATCGACACATTCAATTATTTCGATTTTATGAGCGATTTCTGGGGGGATGATGCTTCAGGGGCCAACTTCTACTCAGGCAAGAGCGGTTTCCAGGAAAGCAGCACGAACCAGACCTCGATAAGCCAGAATTTCGTAATAACCTGGAAACCGGACCACTTTGACATTAATCTTTCCTCATATTTCCGTAATAGCAAGTCAAGGTACTCCCTTGATCCAAGGGCGAACACAAACACCTGGAACAATAGTTTCTCCCTGAATGTAACCTACATCACTTCCGGCGGATTTGAATTAGGCACTGATTGGGACTACAACATCAGAAGAGGTTTCGGCAGCGGCTACAACTACAACCTGATGGACTGGAATCTCAAGATTGGAAAGAACATCCGTTCCGTCACAGTCTCCCTTCTTGCGAACGACCTGCTGAACAACGCAAGATCCCTGAGGCATTCCATCACGGAAAACTACGTACAGGATTCATATTCTAACCTGTTGGGCCGCACTGTGGTGCTCTCGTTTGCCTGGAACTTCGGCAAGATGAACACTTCCAAGAGCCAGGCCGCACAAAATGCACTTTGGAATATGGTGATGTAGTTGACCTGTATGATGGTGAACTTATCGTGGAGATTCCTGAGAAGGAGGTATTTCACAAGAAATATAATCCGCTCACCGAGATGCCCAAATCGCTCCGGGATGCCCTGATGCTCCACACGCTGGCAGTGGCAATCGTCGTGAAGTATCTCAAAGTGGATGGGGTCAATTACCTCTCGATGATGGTTCACCCGGACAACACCATCGACTGGAACAAGACCTTCTGGCTGTGGATTGACAATGAATTGAAATCCTGGCGCCGCCTGATGGGTAAGCCCGATGACAATTACGACAAAGTGCAACTCCTAAAGCGCTTCGAGCACCTGTTCCCCAGCGCCCGGGAGTTCTATGATATTGATGAGCGTCCTTCCTTCGATGTCATTAAGCCTTTGATTGCTGAGGTATTGAAATCGAAGAAAGTGTATCTGGTCAATACTGATGCGGAAGCGCAGATAATCAGCAGAACGTCCTTGCGGGCGCTGCACCAACTGTTCCAGAAATGCTCCAAGGCGGAAACGAAATTGGATTTGGGCGTATCCATCCAAGAGATTTCGTCAATGAAGATCACCTTCTTTTTCTTCCGGCTGGACTTGATGACAACCTTCAGGGCATTGAAGGCATCGGGCCAGCTGGCAAGCTCCGGACAATCCTTGTAGCCGTAGTCAATCAGCGAAGTGCGGAAAGCGGCAAGCTGACCTGCGATCTTCTCCTTCGCCACGCCGGTATGCTGGAAGGTGAATTCATAGTTGAACGCCTCCCGCACGAGGAAAGTCTTGCCCACACGGCGACGGCCGTACACCGCCACGAATTCGGAGTATTCCGACTTGAACGCATCACCAAGCTCCCTGAGTTCTTCTTTTCTACCAATCAGCATAGTCGTATCGTTTTGATGGTGCAAGTTAAACATTTTCTGCTAAATCCCGAAATTTTTAGACGATTTAGCAGAAAATAATTTGACGAACCATACGTAAGAATATACCTTTTCTGTCTCAGACAAATCTGAACCTATAAGGCTTTGATTACTTCATCAAGACTGCCGACCACCCTGTCGAACAGCTTGTACATCAGCTCCGGCTCCTCCATCTTCGGGATATAGACCACGACCTTCTTGCCCCGTCCTGCCATCCATCCGGCTTCCGTATGGGCGCTGCGGCCGCAAGGAAGAACAAGCACGCAGGCGTCGGCCCACTCCAGCGCGTCCAGATCGGCCTTGAACTGACGTTCGGCAAGCGGATGATGCAAACCCTCGGCATACTGTTCGAAGTCCCAATTCGGGGCGTTTTCGTCGATGTCGGTCCAATGGAACCCGTTCCCGCCGTGCGGCGGATTCCGGAAGTCATAGACCTCATACCCTTGCTCCCGCAGGCGCCTGACCACCTGCTCATAGTAAGGATTCCTCCAGCTGGATGCGACGTAAATCTTGGGCATAGGCCGTTATATGTTATTAGAGGACAAATGAGGCGGATAAATGTGAATTTAGTTGTCAGTTATCTCCTTTCTGAACACGAACATCTCATCATCCATACTCCAGTTGCCCTCCTCCGCTTCCGGAACCGCAGGACCGTGCTGGTACTTATTCCAGAACTCGACAATATGGAAGCCGCAGCGATTCACGTAAAAGTGGATGTTGCGCTTCTCGAAATATGGCGTGATAGTCTCCCAGACCTTGATCTCCGGATGCATCGCTTCCACCGCTTTCCAGGCAGCCTGGCCGATGCCCTTGCTATGGACTTCCGGCAGCACGAATAGCAGCTCCAGCTCCCCCTGGGCCGCCTCCTTATCGATGCGTAGGACAACACCTCCTACCTTCTGGCCATCCAGGACAATACAGTATGTTTCGGCATTCTCCCCGTCGATGGTATCCTCGATTGTTTTGCGGG
>CAYFVE010000023.1:0-7575 GCA_964346605.1 uncultured Muribaculaceae bacterium
GTCGGAGGGATTTCCGAGGCGTCCACAACACCGAGGCGTCCGCTTGTACCGGCGCCCAGATAGAAGACGCGTCCACCTTTAGGGCCCCTCTCGACAATTCCGTCAATCAACTTCTCGATCTGAGGAATCGCACTTGCGACAGCGACCGGCACGGTGCGGTCCTCGGCATTGATAGCCCTTAGTATTTCATTGGTTGACATCCTGTCGAGGTTGTCGTATCGGGATGCCTGTTCTGTTGTTCTGTTCTCCATATTATCTATTTCCCAGATGGTAATCCACAAGGCCCTCCATCGGAGCCGCGATCATGGTCGAAAACCTGATTCCATAAGGCTCCGCGACCTTCTTTAAAACCGCTCGGAGCGCGTAGCCGAAGCCGCCGACAACTCCGACAGGGTAGTTTTCGACATCATACTGCATCAGCGCCCTTTCAATGAAATCCCTGAAGTTCCGGTCCACAAGTTCCCTGACATAGTCGCAGGAATCGTATCTTTCAATGATCCAAGGCGCAAAACCGCCAAGATACTTTGACGGAGCCTCACCACGATAGACGTTCTGGACCACTGTCATATAATCAACCTTGTAGGCTCCGGCGAAATCGCTTGCGACAGGCTCCGGAACAAGACCCTTGAGGAAATCCGACATAAACAGTTTTCCGAGTCTCGCCCCTCCTCCCTCGTCTCCAAGGATGAAGCCTGCGGAACGGACGTTCTTCACAATCCTCACACCATCGAAGAAACAACTGTTTGAGCCTGTACCCATAATCGCCGCAATACCCGGCCTGTGGCCGCAGACTGCCCTGGCCGCGTCGAGGAGGTCGGATGCATATTCAATTTCAGCCTCCGGAAACAGTCCTCGTAAAACTCTGTCCAGATTGACGGCCTGTAAAGGCACCTTCTCCCCTTCCTGCGAGATCAGTCCAGCAGCGTAGAAATGCAGTTCTGTCACCGGATCCATCGGACCGCTCCCGCGGAATGATGCGACAGCCTTGTGCACAATAGCTTCGATAGCGTCCTCGGACATAGTGGCCAGGTTCATTCCGGCCGTCCTTACATTGACAGGAGCCTTGTCCTGAGCAGCAGCGCACCAGTCTGTCTTGGTTGCACCGCTTTCAACGATAATTATCATATAGAGTCAGTTTGAGACTGCAAATATACATTATTTGACGGCTATTCTGACTCTCTTGAGGGCAGAATCTTCAGATGTGCCTCCGACGTGGAGAATGAACTCTCCGGCTAGCGGTTCCATCTTCCGGGTTTCCGGATTCCACCAGACAAATGTGTCGTCTGTGAGAGGTATCCGGACTTTGGCCGACTTTCCGGCTTTCAGGGAGATGCGCGCGACTCCTCTGAGAGTCTTGACCGGTCCTTCTCCGTCACCTGGCCTGCTGACATACATCTGGACGACCTCGTCTCCATCGCGCCTGCCAGTGTTCTTAACCTTGACGACAAGTTCCCTGGAACCTCCGGAGACCTTTCTGACCCTGGCCCTCTTGTACTTGAAAGTCGTGTAGCTTAGTCCGTGACCGAAAGGATAGAGCGGAGCCTCCTTCAGGAAACGGTACGTCCTGCCGGCCATAGCGTAGTCATTGAAGTCCGGAAGCTGCTCATCATTGGCATAAAATGTCACAGGGAGTCTTCCGGAAGGGTTGTAGTCTCCGAACAGGACATCGGCGACGGCGGTTCCTCCATCCTGACCGGGATACCAGGCCTGAAGGATCGCAGGGCAGATTGCAGCCTCGTCGGTCAATGCTATGGCGCTTCCTGAAAAGTTCACGAATATTACTTTCTTTCCCGCATCGGCAAGCTTCCTGACCAGTTCTTTCTGTACCGCAGGAAGGAGGATGGAAGTCCTGTCACCGCCCAGAAAGCCAGGTATGGTGACATCCTTGAGTTCCTCCCCTTCGAGAAGCGGGGATATCCCTCCCGCAAAGATTATGGTTTCATAGCCTTCGAGTTCTCTGACAACCGCATCCGGATCTGTAACCATCGAGTCCATCTCCGCGGCGCAGGAGCAGCCCCTGACGTACTTGAGTTCAGGGATCCTTTTCTTCAGTGCGGAACGCAGGGTGACTGTGCGCAGCGGAAATCCGTTGTAGTTGCCCCACATCATCGAACTGTCATCGGCATTGGGGCCGACAAGGGCGATCTTCTCATTTCCTGAAAGCGGTAGAATGCCGTCGTTCTTAAGAAGGACCATACTCTCTCGAGCCATCTGAAGGGCCTGAAGCTGATGCTCCACAGAGCAGAGAACGCTCTCAGGAACAGAATCCCACGGGGACTCGAAATCCATCTCGCCCAGTTTGTATCTGACCGCAAGGAGTTTGGTGACGCTCTCGTCCAGATCTTCTTCCTCCATCAGTCCCATGCGCACTGCTTTCGGGATCAGCGGGGCAAGATCGCCGCACTCCAGATTCATTCCGGCGTGGACAGCCGCCGCCACGGCTTCCTCCGGGGTCGCGGACCACTCGTGGCCGCCGAAAAAGTCAGAGACAGCCCAGCAGTCACTGACGATCAGCCCGTCGAATTCCCACTCCTTTCTGAGAATATCCTGAAGCAGGAATTCGCTGGCGCCGCAAGGTGTGCCGTAAACACGATTGTAGGCGAACATCACTTCATTGACCTTAGCCCTTGTGACAAGGTCCTTGAAGGCGGGAAGATAAGTCTCCCAAAGGTCTCTTTCTGAAGCATCCGCATCAAAACTGTGTCTTGTGGATTCCGGACCGGAATGGACCGCGAAATGCTTCGCGCAGGCCTGGGCCTTCATCGTGCCGTCGGACTGGTCGCCCTGCAGGCCTCTTACGACAGCCATTCCAAGCAGACCTGTCAGATACGGGTCCTCTCCGTAAGTCTCCATCCCCCTTCCCCAGCGAGGATCCCTGAATATGTTGATGTTAGGGGTCCAGAATGTGAGTCCCTTGTACCAGTAACTGTCAGGATTCTCGACGGTCCTGGCAAGTCTGTACTTCACTCTCGCCTCATCGCTTACATCGAAGGATGCGGCCCTCCCCACAGGCATCGGATAGACAGTGGCTCTATCGTTCCGTGCCACTCCGTGGAGGGCTTCATTCCACCAATTGTAGGCAGGAATGCCGAGCCGCTCTATTGCGGGAGAATCGAAGAGCATCAGCGATGCCTTCTCCTCAAGGGTGAGCCTGCCGACAAGGTCGGCCGCCCTCTCCTCCGCACTGAGATTCTTATTCTGGAATGGCAGTTGGGCAATCGCCGGAACAGCGAATGCAATGGCTGACGCGAAGATCAGTACACTCTTGGCTAATCGTTTCATATCTGGTTTGTTAATGTTTTCAGGACAAGGACTCAAGAGACATATCTGCCGTGCTTGAACCAGCGGTAAAGACCATATGCGGATGCCGCTATGTAGGAGAGATAGAGAATTGTCATCCAGACCATTCCTGCCTTCCAGCACATAATGACCAGAAGCGCGTCTCCGACAATCCAAAGGATCCAGTGCCACGGAATTGACTTGGCCAGCCAGAACATTGCTATGACACAGAGCGCCGTTGAGACCGCATCTAGACAGGCGCTGCTGTCATTCATAAGTTGAAGCGCCCTGATCAGGATGGCCGTGCCGGCTATGAACACAACCAGACTCAAAACGGCAGCGGCCGGAGTGAGACGGGAGAGATGGATGTCCGCCCCGTCCTTTGCACCGGCCTCATCCAGGGCCCTGCTGTCTTTCGTCCATTGGTAGAGGCCCCATACAGCCATAACGACGTAGTAGATGTTCAGCCCCATATTCGCCCAGTTATGCTGGAGGAAGAACTGGATGGCGCAAGCTGAACTGGTGATGATTCCGAAATACCACATCGAGTTTTTCTGCAGGACTTCGAGAACAATATACGGGATTCCCAGCACAAGCGCGATTATTTCAATAACCTGTATTATGTCCATAGTGTACAAAAATAGCAAAAACTATCAAAAAGAAGAAGTCCGCAGATCGTCAGAATGAATATTCAACTCTGACCAGGGCATTCAAGCCAGGCATCGGGTAATTATCGACGATTTCATACTGACGGTCAAGGATATTATTGAGAGTCAGTCTCACCGAAAGATCATTGCCTCCCACGTCGAAGGTCTTGCTTGCAGCGGCATCCAGGGTAACCCAAGGGGACATACGATATGGAGGCAGATTCGCGGATGTGTTCCAACGCTCGGACATAGCGAAAACCGTAAGGTCCGCACGCCATCCGCGATATTCATTGAATAAGTTGAAGGAGCCGCTGTGAATGGGAATATATGGAATCTGGCCACGGTAGGTTACCGAACCAGGGCTGGTGAAGTCCCTGGACTGCTGGAAAGTGTAGCGTCCGGAAGCACCTAGCCGGTCCCTGCCTACGGTCTTTTCAAAGGATGAGATAAAATCCGCACCGAGGACACGGACTTCTCCGAGATTGTACATAGACCAGCGGAACTGGTTGGATGTAGGAACTGCTATTATCTTGTTCCTTAGCCTGTTATGATAAACATCCGCCTTGAAGGCAAAATGTGGCCCCGATGAGTTGCAGGGAGTCCAGCCGACACCCAGGTCAAACTGGACGGCATCCTCCGGCTTCAATGACTTTGCCCCGGCCGTGGTGTAATAGATGTCGTTGAATGTCGGCATCCTATAGGAGCGTTTGGCGAAACCGCTGACTGTCAGATTGTCACGCAGGTTGTATTTCATAACCAAAGACGGCATCACGGCATCACGGTCTGAGGCTCCGTTCCTGGAGGAGTCGTGGATCTTCTGGTACAGAAGCGTCAAAGAAGCATCGAGCCCTCCGAAAGACATCATACCGGAAACGGCGCTCCATGACGAAAGGCGCTCAGGGTACGCAAAAGACGCAAGATTGGCATCCAGACGGTTGTACTGGAAGTCCTGCGCCATATTCAATCTCAGCCGGTCCGAAAATCTGACCAGGGCCGCAGCTGAAACGTATCCATTTACGTTGGTGTACCGGAATCGCGCGGGAGCAAGTTCCGGCCGCAATTCCGGGAAGTCTGAATATTCAAGGAAATCCCGGCTGACCTTCGTTCTACACATAAGGGACCAGCGGTCTGAAAGCCGACGGCTCCAGCGGGCCTGGAGACTGGCGTTCCGGTCCGACTGACGGTCCTCGCTGAGCGGATAGACATCCGCCCTCTTGAAGACAGGTCCCGGAAGTCCTCTTTCCGAATCGTAGAAATAGAGGTGAAGATTCCATTGGCTTGAGGATTCCGGACTGCTGAAGAGAAGCCCTTCGACTCTGATGCTCCCAAGGTCGCAGTTCCGGCAGATCATAGTAGTGTCGTAGCCTTCTACAGTCCCATCCTCGAACCTCCTGAAATCGCTGACGCGGAAGCGATAGCTTCCACCGCTTGAGACCAGCTCAGCAGTCAGCCGAAGGGACTCTCCTGTCCTGAATTTATGCTCCCAAGACATTGACGGAGAGAAGGTTCCGAAAGAACCGAACCTTAATCCGAGGCGGAAATTGTCATTCTCCCCTACGAAGACAGGCTCCCCGCTATCCAGATACAATGCGTTTGCGGAGGAATATTCCTTCGCGCTCTGGAGGACAGAAACCTTCTGGCCGGAGAAAAGGCCGACGCTCCTGATGCCATCAAGCCCTAAACGTCCCAGATCGACCTGCATATTCTGGGCATTATCGACCTGGATGCCATCAATGAACACTCCGGTATGCTCGCTTCCCAAGCTACGGACATTTATTGTCTTAAGCCCACCGACACCTCCATAGTCCCGGAGCTGGACTCCGCTGAACCGGCGGATCGCCTCGCTCAGGCCGGCCGTTGTCTTGAGTTCTCCGGAATCTATCCGCTGCGGCACGAGGATACTGCCGAAAGTCGATGAGACAGAAGCACCCGCAAGTGTATCGGACCGCTCCTGAGCGGCAGCTGCACCGGTAGTCAGAAGAATGAATATCAGTACGGACTTCCGCATCTAGTAGAGGACCATGTGTCCGGGAATCATACCGGCGACGGCCGACCACTTGAGCTTCAGATTCTTATCGAAGCATTTCACGCTTCCGGGACCTGTATAGCTTGCGTCGGCAATATATATATCCTCGTTCTCAGGATTGACAAGGATTCCATAAGGATTGCCCACGGATTCTGCATCGGTCCCTGAGAAAGCTGTTTTGGACACTTTTCCGCTGATTGTGCTCACCTTATAAAGAAAGAGAGCGTAACCACCTGTCAGTTCTTCGTCATTTCCGACAGCATAGATGACATCTCCGCATAGAGTCATACAACTGACGTGGACACCGTCCACCCGGCTTGAAACCCCACCGGAAAGCCTGTAAAGGCCCATAGGCTCTGACATACTCTGGATCCACCCTCCTTCCGCATCCTGCGTCCAGGTACTTTCGCCATAAGAGGATATCCAGACATCCCCGTTGGAAGATGATGTCAGGAAATGAAGATTCGACGCGACTGTCCTTGATTCCGTAACAGCGAAGGAATCGAGATCGACCACACTTACGAAATCGTCGTGGACCGTGTTGTAGCCTCCGCTGTTGGCGACATAGAGTTTGTTCCCGGCCACTGCGACCCCTTCAGGCTGACAACCGGTTTCGACGCTTCCTTCTGTCTTGTATGTCTTACGATTGATTCTGAAGACCTTCCCCTTTGCGGCCTCTCCGCCGAAGACCGCTCCTGCGTAGGAGCTTACATAGGCATAGGTATCGTCAAACGCCACATAACGAGGATCCGGAATCGCGACAGACGCAATAAGGGTTTCATCTTCAGCATCCAGGATATGTACTGTACTTGAGCCGTTCATCAGGAGCCACAGTTTTCCGTCTCGGAGAGCAAGGTCATTCCCTGTGTCTCCAAGTCCTTGAGGAACAGTAGGATTCATTGAGCCGAAAGCATCGGATACATAATTTCCATCAGAGAACCTGAGGAAATCAAGGGTGGAATTGTTCTTCAGGAAATTGCCCTCGTTAAGGACAAAAAGTTTGGAGAACGTTCCCTTTTCTTCACCTACTGCAACATTGACACCCGCAAGGTCTGCATCCCTGGAGGTGGTTTCATCTTTGGTGCAGCTTACGGCTATCGCCGCAGCCGCAATGCTGAAAGCCAGCAGTGCAATTTTCTTCATATTCGAAGTATATTTTAAAGAACTTTGGTTTAGTGAATGCAAATGTACGTTTTTTTTGGCTATCTTTATCTGAATACGTCTTCCAAAGACAAAAACCACATTTGTATTATGAGAGAACATAAACTGACAACCCTGATCTGCATCTCTGTGATATCCCTTGCCTCATTGCTTTCATGCCGGAACGGATCATCACAGTCTGAATGCTTCGTAATAAAGAGAGGGACCAACCTAAGCCACTGGCTCTCGCAGTCAGCCGTCCTCGGGGAAGAACGCGCGAAACACATTCAGGATGATGATTTCGCCCGTCTCAAGGAACTTGGCTTCGACCACGTCAGGATTCCAATAGATGAGGCCCAGTTCTGGGATGAAGATGGAGTCAAACTCCCGGAAGCCTGGGATCTTCTCACCAAAGCCCTCGATATGGCTCGCGCCCATAACATCCGCGCCATAGTCGATCTGCACGTAATCCTCTCACACAAC
>CAYFVE010000023.1:7585-11445 GCA_964346605.1 uncultured Muribaculaceae bacterium
ACATTTCATTAACTATCTACCTTTCAAGCTAAATGTATGATGTGAACGACGGAATGAAAAACTCACTCTTCGATGATCCTGCGGCTCAGGACAGGCTGATCGACATGTGGTATCAGCTATCTGACATCCTGAAGGAATACAGCACGGACTGGGTAGCCTATGAATTTATGAACGAACCTGTAGCTGATGAACACGAGCAATGGAACCAACTTGTGGCCAAGGTGCACAGAGCCCTCAGGGAACGTGAGCCGGACAGAACCCTCGTCATCGGGTCGAACCGCTGGCAGGGACACGAGACATTCAAGTACCTGCGTGTTCCGGAAGGAGACAAGAACATCATCCTCAGTTTCCACTACTACAACCCTATGGTCCTCACTCATCGCGGCGCACCATGGACCCCGATTGGAAAGTTCCGCGGAAAGGTGGGATATCCCGGCGTGATGTTCTCTCAGGAGGATTATGACGCAGCCGGGCCGGACGTGCAGGAAGCTCTTGAACCATATCCACGCCCAGATGAAGGATGCCATCGACGTGGCCGCCAAATACGGTCTCCGGCTTTTCTGTGGCGAATGGGGCGTTTACGAGCCTGTCGACCGCGAGCTTGCATATGCCTGGACCAAGGATATGATCTCGGTTTTCGACGAATTCGACATCGCCTGGACCTCCTGGTGCTATGACGCCGACTTCGGATTCTACGACCAGAAGACCGAATCATTCAAGGACAAACCGCTAGTGGACATCCTTACCTCCGGCAAGGGTCTGAAAGACAAGTAAAGGAATGTCCTTAAAGAAAGCATTCATCTTCATCTTCTGCCTCACCTTTCTTTGTACAGGTGCCATCGCGCAGGTCACTATCCTGAAGGAGACGACCGGAAACGCCGGCTTTTCCACACGCGGCAGAGTCATCGAGCGCGGGAAACTGATGGACCCTAAGAGAGAGAGGGATGCGACACCCGTCGGCCAGGGACGCTATTCGGACGGCAAGTTGGAAGAGATGGGGAAGGCTATGATGGAAAGGGAGTGGAACAGTGAGGAGACCGCCTGAAAAAGGGCTGAGATCCTATCGACCAAGGAGGCTTATCTTAAGTACATCGGAATGTATCCGAACGGCGCACACATAGCTGCGGCCAACAGCAGCCTTGTAGATATAAATGTCGATGAAGCTTTCAAGTCCGATCACGGTTCACTCCCGAAACTGGACAGAGTGCTGGCCGATGACGACTCCAAGACCAGCACCATCATCATAGAGAACCATACCGGCTATCCGCTGACTTTGATGTACAGCGGACAGGAAAGCAAGACCATAGTCATCAATCCGGGAGGCACGGGCACGGTCACCCTAGAGAACGGAAGCTACAAGATAGCGGCCTCGGTTCCAGTGGCCGGCATCCGCCCTTTCGCAGGAAATGAAGAACTCTTAGGCGGCCGCTACGAGACCGGCTTCGTCATCGCCCCGATCTACCGCTGACCAGCCTGTGCCCTACCCATCAGAGCCAGCCGAGGTGACATTGCAATCGACGAATCCATCGCTGCTTACAAGCTCGATTACGGTTTACTAAGCAGTACCTTTTCCCTAAAAAGCCATTTTCAAACCAAAAGGGACATTAGACCAGGCTTCTATTTCTTCTCTGGCCGGGCAATATCGATGTGTCCTTCGGTTTTGTCACCCCGTCGGCCTTGTAGAGTAGAGGACAGGGCAAGGGTAAGTTCGGAGAAACAATAATGAAAAAGGGCTGGCCAATTATTGATTTTGGTCAGCCCCTTAAATGTATGGTAGCTTAATTACTCGGCCTTTCCGTTTGAACCGAGAACATCTACGATCTTGTGCATATAGAGTTTCTTCATCTCGTCACGAGCTGGTCCGAGATACTTTCTAGGATCGAACTCACCCGGCTTCTCGATGAAGACCTTGCGTACAGCCGCGGTCATTGCGAGGCGGGAGTCTGAGTCGATGTTGATCTTGCAGACAGCGCTCTTTGAAGCTTCGCGGAGCTGCTCCTCAGGGATGCCGACAGCATCAGGCAGTTTTCCACCATTGGAATTGATCATATCTACATACTCCTGAGGGACAGATGATGATCCGTGGAGGACGATAGGGAATCCAGGGAGCTTGTTCTCAATCTCGTGAAGGACGTCGAACGCGAGTGGAGGTGGAACAAGTTTGCCCGTCCTAGGATCCCTTGTGCACTGCTCAGGCTTGAACTTGTAGGCACCGTGAGAGGTTCCGATTGAGATTGCGAGAGAGTCGCAGCCTGTGCGGGTCGAGAAGTCGATGACCTCTTCCGGCTTTGTGTAATGAGATTCCTCAGATGCGACCTCGTCCTCAACACCTGCGAGGACACCGAGTTCAGCCTCAACGGTGACATCGAACTTGTGGGCGTAGTCGACAACCCTCTTGGCGAGAGCGATGTTCTCTTCGTAAGGAAGAGAAGAACCGTCGATCATCACTGAAGAGAAACCCATATCGACACAGCTCTTGCAGAGTTCGAAGGAATCACCATGGTCAAGGTGCAGGGAAATCTGAGGATTCTCCCAGCCGAGTTCCTTGGCATAAGCGACAGCTCCTTCAGCCATATAACGGAGAAGGGTCTGGTTTGCGTAGTTGCGAGCGCCCTTTGAAACCTGGAGGATGACCGGGGACTTGGTCTCTGCGGCAGCCATAATGATGGCCTGAAGCTGCTCCATATTATTGAAGTTGAAGGCAGGGATGGCATATCCACCCTTAACAGCCTTTGCAAACATCTCTCTGGTGTTTACAAGGCCCAATTCTTTGTAAGAGATCATAATGTATAAAGATTTTGTCGTTTCATTAAATTCGCGTTGCAAATTTAGTACTTTTTTGAAAAAGAAGGAAATAAATCTACTTCAGAAGGGTTGTGTATCTTCTAACGATCCTCCCCCTGCGGTCTGTCTCTATCACCATAGGCAAAGTTGACAGGTCGAAGGTGTCGAACAGTCTCTTCCAAAGCCGCGGATTCCGTTCCTCGATTTCGGTCACATTCACCTTGACGAAGATCGGCTTGACACCGTCGGAAAAAGCGTTGAGCGAAAGGGCAGCTATGGAATCCGCCATCGCTATCTCCGCCTCACAATAGGAGCAGCCTTCTGTGTGGAATATAATGTAGTTGGTGATTCCCTTAAGGCGGCGGAGGTTCCTTCCGCCTATCCTGACACAAGGTACTTTTGAGCCAACAGGCGTTCTGGAAAGCAGTTCCTTCATCATATCGGCCATTCCGACCACTTGAAGTCTGTCATCCTCCGTGCTCCAGATGTCCTCGCGTGAAAGGATATATTCATCGATGAACAGAAGGGAACCTTCCTTGAAGGCCTCTTCGCGCCTGTTCGTAAGATAATAGAGCAGATCGCCCTCAAGATGCTTGAAGTTGAGAGTGTCCGACAGGTCAAGAGTGCGCTCCTTGAGCATTCCGGCCACTTCCAGCACATCCTCAGGCTTGAGAGACTCTCCGTAAGTGGCGAACAATTCCTTCATCAGGGCGTTGGAGGCATCGTCTCCATAGACATACTCTTCATCATACAACTCTGCTCCGACATAAATGTCCAGAAGCTGCACAAGAGCGTCTGCATCCAGCCCCCTCCCCACAATCACTCCGTCCTTGTCCAGGAGGAAGACCCGGGGAGTCTTGACGACCCCGTATTTCATCTGGTAGTCAGAAGTGACTTCCGGATCCCAGAGGTGCACGATTTCCGTGTTTTCAGCTCGAATGTCCAAGCGGCCGTCACGCCATTCCTTCCATTGTTCCGCATTCGCTCCGATGTTGACAGCATAGAAACGGATCTTATAGTTCCTTTCGTTCAGAACGTCGCTGAGCACAATTGTCTCCAGCTTGCATTTCGCGCAC
>CAYFVE010000023.1:11455-16949 GCA_964346605.1 uncultured Muribaculaceae bacterium
AAGTAAAGGACCGAGTAAAGGTCAGAATTTCCCCCTACAGTGACCTGAGCGCCTTCCGGAGTCTGGAGAGTAACCACCGGAGCCTGCATCCCGATCAGGGACTGACGGTTGAACTCGGCGAACATCTTCGCATCGAACAGAGCCTCATCGCTCTGCATCCGGATAAGATCTGTAGCGAACCAGCGGTCTGTAAGATGAACAGCTACAGCCTCGTCTCCCATAATGTGGGAATTCAGATAATGGTCGTAGATCTTTAGGGCGACGTGCCGGCGTAGTTCCGGACTATTGGTGCTGAGAATGATATCGTCCAGCTCCTTGCACTTGGTCCCCGTCCTCTCCGGCTCGAGGGCGAGGAAATACCGTTCAAGCCTCAAGTCGAGTTCCCTTATTTGAGCCGAGTCGATCTGGGATCTTCCGGTAATCGAATTGAGCAGCATCAGCGCTGCAATCAATATAAAACCAACCTTTCCCATATTCAATCCACATCCGGAAGAATCACCCACTCCGGAATAAACTGGGAAAGGTCTCCGTGATGGCTGACCACGTCTCTGACGGCAGAGGATGAGATGTGTGAATATTCCTGGGCAGTCGGGATGATGATGGTGTCGATTTCCGGAGCGAGATGGCGGTTCGCGTCGGCAATCGCCTGCTCGTTGTCAAAGTCCGTCATGTTCCTGACTCCCCTCACGACGTGTCTGATGCCCAGTTCGCGGCAGATGTCGATAGTCAATCCGTCATAATGGGTGATGCTTACGCCTTTCAGCTCTCTGGTGACTTGGCGTATGATGTCCTCCCGCTGCTCCATCGTGAAGAAGCCGCGCTTGCCCTGGTTGACACCGACGGCGACCACGACCTCCTCAAATATAGTCAGGGCCCTGGTCAGGATGTTCAGGTGGCCGGATGTGAAAGGATCGAAAGACCCCGGGAATAATGCTTTTTTGCTCATTTCTTTATAATTGCCAGTCTATAGGGTTCTTACCCTCACTGGCGAGGATTTCATTGGTCTTGGAAAAATGCCGGCAGCCGAAGAAGGCCCCACGCGCAAGTGGCGAAGGATGCGCCGCCTCAAGGATATAGTGCTTTGATGAGTCGATCAGTTCCTTCTTGCTGCGGGCGAAATTGCCCCAAAGCAGGAAAACTATCCCTTCCCTGTTGTCGGAAAGATACTTTATCACAGCGTCCGTGAACGGCTGCCAGCCTATCCCGCTGTGCGACGCCGCCTCTCCGGAACGGACGGTAAGGATGGCGTTCAGAAGCAGGACTCCCTGCCTCGCCCATTTCTCAAGGTTCGGCCTCCCGCTCATCGTGACACCGAGGTCGGTTTCCACCTCCTTGAAGATGTTCTTAAGGGAAGGAGGGGCCGGGACATCGTCAGGAACCGAGAAACTGAGTCCCATTGCCTGGCCATAACCGTGATAGGGATCCTGTCCCAGGATAACGACCTTGACCTGATCGACCGGGGTAAGTTCGAACGCCTTGAATATCTCCGGTCCCGGAGGGAAGATGACTTTCCCTTCAGCCTTCTCCTGATGCAGATAACGCACAAGCGCGGCAAAGTAGGGTTTCCCGAACTCACCTTGCAGCGCCTGCTTCCAACTATTTTCTATCTTTACGTCCATAGTCTGTAAAGATAAATATTTTTTTGAGATGCCCGAAAAGGTCGGGCAACAATCAGTTGAAGATATACCCGATAACTTCGTCGATGGTCTTGACATAGTGGAATGTCAGGCCATCGATGTAGATCTTCTTGATGTCCTCGATGTCTTTGCGGTTTTCCTCCGAAATCACTATCTCCTTGACTCCGGCACGTTTGGCCGCAAGGATCTTTTCCTTTATTCCTCCGACAGGAAGAACCCTCCCACGGAGGGTCATCTCTCCAGTCATAGCGATTCCGGACTTGACAGCCTGGCCTCTGAAAGCGGAAACCATCGAACTCACCATAGTGATTCCGGCGGACGGACCGTCCTTGGGAACCGCTCCCTCCGGAACGTGAACGTGTATGTCCTTCTTCACGAATTCTTCAGAACTGAGATTGGCGAGTCCCGGATGGGCCTTGATGTACTGATAGGCGATTGTGGCGGATTCCTTCATCACATCGCCAAGATTGCCTGTCATGGTCATCGCTCCCTTTCCGTCACTGACGGAACTCTCCACGAAAAGGATTTCTCCTCCCATCTGTGTCCAGGCAAGACCTGTGACGACTCCTGGGGCCTCATTCCCCTTCTGGAGGTCGTGGCTGTTAGTCGGGAGCCCCAGATATTCCTTCAGATGCTCCTTTCTGATGACAGCAGGATAGTCCTCTCCAAGGGCGATTTTCTTCGCGGTGACACGGGCTATCCTGGCAATCTGCTTTTCAAGACCACGGACCCCGGATTCGCGGGTATATTCATCGATGATACCGGCCAGGGCGGACTTTTCAATCCTGAGTTCCTTCTTTCCAATACCGTGCTCCTCCAACTGCTTGGGGACCAAGTATTTCTTCGCGATTTCCATCTTCTCCTCGGCGAGGTAGCCGGTCACATTGATCAGTTCCATTCTGTCGAGAAGGGCTGACTGAATCGAGGAAATCGTGTTGGCCGTCGTGATGAAAAGGACGTTGGAGAGATCGTAGTCGATGTCAAGATAATTGTCGTGGAAGGCGACATTCTGCTCCGGATCAAGAACTTCCAGCAATGCCGAAGACGGGTCTCCCTTGTAGTCGCTTCCTACCTTGTCAATCTCATCAAGCACAATGACAGGGTTTGAAGTGCCTGCCTTGTTGATTCCGTTGAGGATCCTGCCCGGAAGGGCGCCGACATAGGTCTTCCTGTGACCGCGAAGTTCAGCCTCGTCGTGCATTCCGCCGAGAGCCACCCTGACATATTTTCTGCCCAGGGCCTTTGCGACGGATTTGCCCAGGCTCGTCTTTCCGACTCCCGGAGGGCCGTAAAGGCAGAGGATAGGAGACTTCATATTCCCTTTCAGCTTGAGTACTGCGAGATACTCGATGATCCTGTCCTTGACATTCTCAAGGCCGTAGTGGTCAGAGTCCAGAACCTTCTGTGCGTGCTTCAGGTCCAGATTGTCCTTCGACATTTCCCCCCAAGGAAGATCCAGCATAAACTCGATGTAGTTGTACTGAATGCTGTAGTCAGGAGATGAAGGGTTGTATTTCTCAAGTTTCGAGAGTTCCTTCTCGAACTGTTCAGCGACCTCGGCAGGCCATTTCTTGGCGCTGGCCCTCTGACGGAACTTCTCGAACTCCTCCTCCTCGTCCATCCCGAGCTCCTCCTGTATGGTACGAAGCTGATTGTTGAGGTAATATTCCCTCTGCTGCTGGTCTATGTCACTCTTGACCTTCTGGTTGATCTCCTGCTTTATCTTGAGGAGCTGAACCTGGGTTTCAAGGGATGTCAGGAGTTTCATCGCCCTTGTCTTGACGTCATCGTACCTCATAAGGTCCACCTTCTCGCTGAAATTCTCAACCTCTATGGTGGTTGCGATGAAATTGACCAGGAAAGAGAAACTCTCGATGGACTTCAACGCGCCTATGGCCTCCTTCGGTGCGAAAGAGGATGATTTGATGATGGTCGAAGCCTTTTCCTTGAGCGATTCAGCAATCATCTTCGTGCTGTTGTCATCAGCTGGGATGATGTCTTCCACATAGCGGACTTCCGCTGTGATGAATGGTTCGAGAGACAGCACCCTCTTCACGCGGATTCTTCTGATGCCCTGAAGGATGGCGGTGATTGTACCGTCCGGCATCTCCAGGACCTTCATTATCTTGGCCGCGGTTCCGTATTCAAAAAGATCCTTTTCCGTCGGATCATCAACGGAAATATCGTTCTGCGGAACGGCCCCGATGAAGGAATCACGGTTCTCGGCGTCCCGGATGAGGGCTATTGACTTGTCTCGGCCTATCGTCACCGGATGGATCATACCCGGAAAGAGGACGGCGTTCCTCAAAGCAAGAACAGGCAGGACTTCGGGCAGTTCACTCGGATCCACCTTGATCGGCTCTTCTCCCTGCATCACAGGGATTATGTTGACCTCCGCCCCGGCGGGGAACATCAGGTCCTTGATATTATTGTCTGTATTCATATATGTTTCAATACCGGCGGCCAGGCCCTTTCTGCCAAATTGTCAGAAGGCGGTTCCGATTTAAAGCGATATGTGATATGGTCAATCACCGTGCCACAAAAAACTGAAATCTTTTTATCCATATGATTTTGAATATTAAAAAAATAAGCCTATTTTTGCATTCCCAAAAAAATGGGGCAAAAAGTTGATATACTTATTATTTATTATAAATTATGACAAAGGCAGAAATCGTAAATGAGGTTGCGAAGTCAACCGGAATCGAGAAAATCGCAGTTCAGTCCGTAGTTGAGGCTTTTATGGACACAGTTAAGGATTCCATCATTAAGAAGGAACCTGTTTATCTTCGCGGATTCGGCAGCTTCATTGTCAAGCACAGAGCGAAGAAGGCCGCGCGCAACATCACAAAGAAGACTACCATGACAATTCCTGCACACGACATCCCTGCATTCAAGCCTGCAAAGGTGTTCGTCAACGCAGTAAAGGAGAAATAATTTTTAAAGTTCTTTTATTATGCCTAGCGGAAAGAAAAGAAAGAGACATAAGATGTCCACGCACAAGCGTAAAAAGCGCTTGCGCAAGAACAGACACAAGAAGAAGTAAGTCCTCTGTGTCTGCCATTTTAGCAGTTTGCTAGAAGAAAGAGGCTGACCGGGAGATCCGGACAGCCTTTTTTTATACAGAATTACGTTACAGATGCAATTTCCTTATGGAGTCTGAAAAATCTGAAAAAGATTTGATCGTCGATGTCACATCGACCGAAGTTCACATTGCGCTGATGGAAAACCATCGCCTGATTGAACTGAACAAGGAGTCCAGCAAAGGGCACAGTTTCTCGGTAGGCGATGTCTACCTCGGGAAAGTGAAGAAGATTCTTCCTGCGCTCAACGCTGCCTTTGTTGACATCGGAGACAAAAAGGAAGCATTCGTCCATTATCTGGACCTGGGGCTCTACTTCACTTCGTTCGATGAATTCGTTCGAAAGAGCAACCCCAACACCGACCTGGGACAACTCTATTCGAGAATCAAGATCGGACCTATCCTCGAAAAGGAAGGCCGTATCGAGAATGTCCTCAAGCCGGGCCAGATGATGATAGTGCAGATCGTCAAGGAACCGATTTCGACAAAAGGATCAAGACTGACTGCGGAAATTTCATTGACAGGACGTAACATTGTACTGATGCCCTTCGCAGAGAAGGTAAGCATTTCCCAGAAGATTTCCTCGAAAGAGGAGAAGAGAAGACTGGAGACCCTGGTCAAAAGCATCCTCCCGAAGAATTATGGCGCGATAATCCGTACCGCATCAGAAGGCAAGAATGCCGCTGTGCTTGTCGCGGAACTCAAGTCACTGATTCAGAAATGGGAGAATTCCTGGAGCAAGGTCGCAAAGTCTAAAGGCACTCAGTTGCTCTTTAGG